>DAHVXI010000071.1:0-18932 GCA_027356795.1 Chloroflexota bacterium
GACGTCCTCCGGCACGTCATCCAGGGGAATGACGAAGTCGGTCAGGGTTAGGGACACGCAGCGGCCGCTCACCCGGGTGTCGAGGGAAAGGGCGGCTAGCTCGAAGAAGCGAATGTCGCCCTGCTCGACGGCGCGCTTCTCCAGCACCTCGCGGGGGATGCGGACGAAGCGCATGTTGATGTTGGCGAGGGCCGCCTGCTGCTTGGCGACCTCGTTGAGCTCGAAGGCGAAGTCCCAGCCGAGGACGTCGACGGCGTTGGTGGTTGGGGCACCGGAGCCGGAGCCGGTGGCTCTGCGGAACTCGGCGGCGATGTTGGCGACGTCCGCCGGGCTGACCGGGGAGTCCACCGACCCGACGTGGACCATTCGGCCCGCCCTGACGCCATGGAGCCAGGAGTAGCCGGTGACGGGCTGGGCCCTGTAGAGGTCCAGGATGAAGCGGCGGTAGGCGAGTTGCCGGTTTTCTGCGGACTCGCCGAACTCGGCGGCCTGCCAGAGTTGGCGCTCGTACTTGCCGAGGTTCTGGACGACGAAGGGCTCGACGTCCGGGATGGAGAGGAGTCGTTTGCGGGTGGTGTGGATTGCGAAGCGGCCGAGGTCGGCGGCAATCCAGCGGCGGCCGAGCTTTTCGGCGATGACAGGAGTGGTGCCGGACCCGCAAAAGCAATCGAGCACGAGGTCGCCATCGTTGGAGGATGCCTTGATGATGCGATCGAGGAGCGCTTCTGGTTTCTGGGTTGGGTAGCCGGCGGCCTCAATGGCCTGCGAGTTGATGGGATTGAGGTCGGTCCAGATGGATTGCAGAGGGTTGCCCTGCATTTCGTCAAGGTAACGCTTGTAGCGTGGCACCGCCCCTGGACTGGGCTGGACGATGCGACCCTCTTCGTAGAGTTGTTGCATCCGCTCCCTGCTGTATCGCCAGTACTTCGTAACACCGAGGAACTCGTAGTACGGGTTTCCTCTGGATGCTCCCCCCGGAGCCGTCATGTCGGCCAGTTCATATCGTCTGTCTGTGTCCGGTTCAATCGAGCGATAGTGTGTTTCCAGGTACTTCTCATCGTGGGGAGTGTGGGACTGGTTCCACACGTAGGTCTGGGATTTCGAGTAGAACAGCAGGCAGTCGTGCACACGTCCGTAATGGCTGGAGCCCTGTCTGGCGTCGCTATGGGCCGTCTGTCTCTTCCATATAATCTCGTTTATGTAGTTGCTGTTGCCGAACACTTCGTCAAGAAGCACCTTGGCGTAGTGGGACATATTGTGGCCGATGTGGATGTAGATACTTCCCGATTCATTCAGGAGGTCGCGTAAGAGGAGCAACGATTCGTACAGCCACTGCAGGTATGATTCAAGACCGCGCCCCCAGGTATCGCGATACGCCTTTTGCTCGATGATGCTGGGTTCCTTGATGAAACCCGCGCCGCCCACCTCGGCTCGGAAGGAGAAGTCGGCGCCGGTGTCGAAGGGTGGGTCGATGTAGATGAGGTCCACCTTGCCGGCGAACTTGTCCAGGAGAGATGGGAGGACGTACTTCTTGTCGCCCCAAATGAGACGGTTGCGCCACTCGGGGTCGCGGCCCATGCTGAAGAAGTCGAGGGCGCGCTGGCGCTCCTGGGCGGACTCGTTGACGGTCTCGACGGTTTGGAAGGGGAGGGCAGCGCGCAGAGGAGCGACCTTGCGGCCGTCCTTGTCGTACTTGCCTTCCCAGATGAGCTCGGTCATAGCCATCTCCTGACTCAGGCTGTTCATTGGAGAATCAGTTGAGGAGACGCTCGTCAAGATTCGGTGCACGCGCTTCGATTACTCGCGTGGCCTATCTGGCTGTAGATGCAACGATACATCCAGGGACAGCGTGTGTCTACTCCTGGGGGGCTCGCAGACTATTGATCTTGGTCTATAATGCCCTCAGCTTTGGAGTAGGCCAAGGGGCCGTTGGAAGAAGAGCGGCTGATTTCGCTCAAGGAGGCGGCGGCCCGGTTCAGGATCAGTCAATCCCATCTCCAGCTTCTGGCCAGAACAGGCCGCCTCGAAGCTAAGAAGATGGGGCGCGACTGGTTCACGACAGCCGAGGCCGTGGCCGCATACCTGTCAAACCCTGAGCTGCGGAGCAAGGACCCGTATAAGTACAAGCGCAGTTGACACTGCAATGGCTGGGCATTATAGTATGGCCGCCAATTGGCGGCCGTTTTGTTTGCGCTGGGGCTTCAAGAGCCCGGGATTCGGGAGGATCGCGATGGAAGGTGGCGGCGACGGCGGCTGAAAGCGGGCGGTTGTGAACGGAGGCGGAGAAGAGCCATGGAGAACACAGTAGCCAAGAGGCTCTACAGGTCTCTAAGGAACGGAGACCCGTCGTGCTACGATTGGTTCGATGCGGCTCTAGAAGCCGCCATGCGTCGTGGAGTGGGGTTGGACCAGGTGATATGGGAGGCGGTACGCGACATACTGAATCGAGTCGAGCAAGAGGCAGATCGGTCAAGCTCCGAGCGCTCGTAGACGGGGGTACCCTCGAACGCCGAGACGACGCTGCATCTGGATGTGGAAGCCTTCCGCGGGTCTCCAAGCCAGCATCCCGCAGACGCGATAACGTTCCCCTGCCCCCTTTACGCGGGCTGGCACAGGCCTTCTCCGGATCGTCAATGTCGCTCTCGCCCTCGTCTAGCCCGTCGTTCCCCGCCATAATACCCTCAGCTCTAGAGTGAACCAGGGGCCCGTTGGAAGAAGAGCGGCTGATCTCGCTCAACGAGGCGGCGGCCTGAAGTGGACTCAGCACCGGATTCCTGACAAGGCTATGCAGAACTGGGAAGATCAAGGCAACCAAGGTAGGCCGGGACTGGGTCACCACTTGGCGGGCGTCTTGTTGCCATGGTGTATGACAAGTTCGGGATGCTGGAGGGACTGCGATGGAAGGTGGCGGCGACGGCGGCTGAAAAGCCGGCCGAAGATGGGACGGACGCGGTGGGCCCGGCCAGCTCGCTGCTTCTGTCTACCAGATCCACAGGAAGCGGTCCTGCCTACCGCGAGGCGAAGAACGACGAAATGCACCCGATAAGTGCTGCTGTAGTTCTAGGCACTCCCTCCTCCCGTCCATGGGTCGATAACCGGGCAGAACACGGGCACCCCTCGTGCCCGGGCGACAGCGTTGCCTCTCCCCCACCGCCCTCAAATCAACCCTCGCCCTCCCCGGCATCCAGTCTCAAGGACATCACCCTCGAGGTGGAGTCGGCCGCCATGGAAACGCCGTACAGGACGCTGGCAGCCTCCATGCTGGTCCGGTTGTGGGTGATCATCAGGAACTGGCTGCTCTCCGTGAGGCTCTGAATCATGTCGCAGAACCTCTTGACGTTGGATTCATCCAGGGCGGCGTCCACCTCGTCCAGCAGGCAGAAGGGACTGGGGTTCACCTTCATGAGGGCGAAGAGGAGGGCCACCGCCGTGAGCGCCCTCTCCCCGCCCGACAATCCCAGCAGGCTGCCCCCCTTCTTGCCCGGTGGGGTGGCCATTACCTCTACGCCCCCCTCCAAGGGCTGGTCGGGCTGAGTAAGCGCCAGCCTGGCGCTGCCTCCGCCGAACAGGATGGAGAAGCAGCGGCTGAACTCGTCGTTGACCAGCTCGAAGGTCTCCTGGAAACGGTTGCCCATGACCTCCCGCAGCTCTTCGATCGCCTTCCTCAGGGTGCGTCCGGCCTGGGTCAGGTCCTCCAACTGGGTGGTCAGGAAGGCGTGCCGCTCCGAGAGAAGCCGGTACTCCTCGGGCGCCTCCGCATTGATCGTGCCGAGGGATTGAAGCTCCCGCCGTAGGACCTCCACCTTCTGCGTCGCCGCCGCCAGGGTTTCCGGGAAGCCGTCCACCGGCATCTCCGCCAGAGAGCCGCTCAGAAACTCGACCATCTGGTCGGCCATCCCCAGCAGCCCTTCCAGCGTCGTGTCGGACTCCCCGGCCTCTTGCACCATCTCCAGCCCAGAGTCGTGAGCGGCCTCTCGAATCAGGGCCAGCAGCTCCACCGAGCCTCGCTGGCCCCTGGATCGAAGATCGGCCAGCTCCTCTCGGGCCGCCTCCAGGTCATCGGAGAGGGAGGCCAACTCCGCCTCTGCCGCGTTGCTGCTCTCCCGCAGCTGAGCCACCTGGGTCGATTGCCCGGCCACCAGCTTCTCGGTGGTCTCCAACTCCTCCATCATGGAGGCCGGAAAGCTGATCTCCGGCCCCTCGGACAGCTGGGTCAGTGCCCCCGAGAGCTGGGAAGCCCTCTCCTCCTGCCGCCGCACCCGCTCCTCGGCCCGCTTCAGCGCCTCGGACAGTGCCGACCTCCTGGCATCCAGCTCTCGAAGGCGGCTCTGCGCCGCGGACAGCTCCGACTGGAAGCGGGAGAGCCGCCCGTTGATCTCACCCACCAGCGACTGCTGGGCCGTCAGATCCTCCCGCAGCTGATCGGTCCTGGCCTGCACCTCCGATTCCCGAGTGGCGGCCGCCGTCTGCTCCTCTTCGGTTTTCGCCAGCCGCTGCCGGCTCTGGGCCGTCTCCTGCTCCGCCGCCGCGGCCCTGGATCGGTGCCACTCGATGGCCGCCTCCTGCTTCGCCAACTGGGAGGACAGTTCCGCCACGGCCGCGCTCTGCTTCTCGATCTCTTTCTGCAGCTTCGACGCCTCGGCCGTCGTGGCGTTGCCCTCCCGGGACAGCTCCGCCTGGGCCGTCTCCAACTGCGCTACCCTGCCCTTGGCCTCGGCCAGCCGGGCGCGGGCCTTCTCCGCCGACTCCGATAGCGACGATAGCTCCGTCTCCCGGGCCAGCAGCCCGCCGTCCTTCTCCCCATTCTGGGAGCTGGCCAGATCGCCCCTGGCTCGCAGCAACCGCCCATCCCGGGTCACCACCTGGAAGGGGATGCGGCCATCGGACAGGTTGGCGAGGCGCTGGTACAGCTCCAGGGCATCGGACATCCCCTCCACCACCAGGCTGAGACCCAGATAGCGGGCCGCCAGCTCTCGGGCCTCCTCGGGGCAGGAAACCAGGTCGGCTGCCAGACCGTGGAAGGTGATGCCCTCCGCCAGCTCCTTCAAGCGGGAGCGGAACTCGGCCACCAGCTTCTCGGGGGAGTCCCTCTTCTCCAGTCGCAGCGGCGCGATGGTCGCCCGCCCCTTCCGCTTCGCCAGGAACTGGAGGGCCTCCAGCCCCTCCCGGAAGCCGTCGGAGACCACGTAGCCCTGGGCCCCGCCCAGGGCGGCGCCCACCGCCGTGACGTACTCCGCCGGCACACGCATCATCGTGGCCAGGGTCCCCCGGATCCCGGGCAGCTTGGCCTCCAGGAGCTCCTTCGCGCCAGAGGGAATGCCCCTGTGCTCCTCCCTCAGCGACTGCAGCATGGAGAGACGGTTCCCCAGGTCGTTGTCCCGCTCCCAGGCCTGCCTCTCCTCTTTTCGGGCCGCCTCCAGCTGGGTGGCCAGGCTCTTCTGCCTGGATTGGGCCTCCTGGCGGCGGGCCTCCACCTCGGCCAGCTCTGCCCGCAGCCGCTTCACCCCCGCCTGGGCGGAAGCGACCTGCTCCTCCAGCCCCGCCAGCCGCTCCGTGGCCTCCTGTGCGGCCTTGAGGCTCTCGCCCCGCACCGCCTCGGCCTTGCGCAGCTCCCGCTCCAGGTGGTTTCGCCGCTCCTGTAGCTCCGACTTTCGGGAGACCGCCGTCTGCCGATCGCTCGAGACCCGATCGAGCTGGGACTGGAGGAACCGCAGCTCCGAGGCGGCCTTCTGCCGCTCCGCCTCCACCGGCGTCGACTCCGCGCGGGCCTTGGACTCCCGCGCCGCCAGCTCCGCCCGCTGGGCCTCCAGCTTCGCGACCTCCGCCTCCAGCTCCACCCGTTCCTTGCGCGCCCGAGACAGCTCTTCCTCGGACTCGCCGACCTGGCGCCGGTAGGCCGTCTCCCGCTCCTGCAGCAGAGCGGATTCCCGCTCGGACTTGGCGCGGGCCAGCCGCAGGGCATTCAGCCGCTCCCGGGCGGCCTCCAGGGAGGTCTCCTCCTCTCGCAGCCGGTTCCTCAGTCCGCTCACCCGCTGGCGGGCGGCTTCCTGGGCCCGACTCACCTCGGCCAGCCGCGTCGACCGGCTCCCCTCCCGCTCCAGATTGCCCGCAGCCACCTCACGGGCGTGCCGGATCTCCAGCAGGTAGCGCCACTGGAGCATCTCCCTCACCCGCTGGCTGAGCTGTTCGTAGCGCTGTGCCCTGTGGGCTTGAGTGCGCAGCTTGGCCAGGCGCGGCGAAATCTCGCCCCGGATGTCCTCGACCCGCTGGGTGTTGGACTCGGTCTCCCCCAGTCTGTCCAGGCTCTCCTTCAGCTTCAGCTGGTACCGGCTGATGTCGGCGGCTGCCTCCACCAGCGACCGCCGCTCCTCGGGCCGCTGCAGCAGCACCTCATCTACCGCCCCCTGGCCAACCACCGCATAGGAGTCGGGCCCCAGGCTGGCGTGGGTCAGCAGCTCGACCACGTCCTTCAGTCGGGCGCGGGTCCGGTTGATCAGGTACTCTCCCTCACCCGACCGGTACTGCCGGCGGGCGATGGATACCTCGGCAAAGGGCACCGGCATGGTCCCGTCGGAGTTGTCGAACACCAGGGTGACCTCAGCCATCCCGACGGCAGGCCGGCGGACGTTGCCGGCGAAGATCACCTCCTCGCTCTTCCGGCTGCGCACCGCGCGCAGGCTCTGCTCTCCCAAGGCCCACCGGATGGCATCCACCAGGTTGCTCTTGCCGCTCCCGTTGGGCCCCACCACGGCGGTTATCCCCCGGTCCAGCTCCAGGACCGTCTTGGACGCAAAGCTCTTGAAACCCAACAGTTCCAGACGTTTGAGATGCAAGGAGAACCTCGGTCGAGTGAGAAGTAAGGGAAACTAGGAGGACTCGCCAGACGCTGCTTCGCTCTCCAGCCGGTGCAGCGCCTCGGTCGCCGCCACCTGCTCCGCCGTCTGTTTGCTCCGCCCGGTGCCCTGGGCCAGCGCCCTCTCGCCCACCAGCACCTCGACGGTGTAGACCGGCTTGTGGGGAGGGCCAGACACCTCCACCACCCGATAGGCAGGGGTGGCCTGCAACGTGGCCTGGCAGAGATGCTGGAGCTGCGACTTGGCGTCGACGGCGGCCTGGCGGCGAATGACCGATTCTATCGCGGCCGGCATGAACAGTTCCAGAGCCCGCTTCGCCCCCTCGTAGCCCCGCTGCAGGTAGACGGCGGCCAGCAGCGCCTCGAAGGCCGCCGCCAGCAGCCCCTCCCGCTCGCGGCCCCCGTGGGTCTCCTCGCCCTTGCCCAGCAGCAGCAACTCCCCCAGCTGGAGCTGTCGCGCCCAACCGGCCAGGGACCGGGCGCGCACGACCGCCGCCCGAAGGCTGGTAAGCTGGCCCTCGGGCAGATCCGGAAAGGTGCGATAGAGGTAGTCGGCCACCACGGCCCCTAGAACCGCATCACCGAGGAACTCCAGCCGCTCGTTGGAGGTCGGCGCGAAGCCGGGGTTCTCGTTCAGGTAGGAGGTGTGAACCATAGCCTGCCGGGTCAGATCTCGATCCGGCAGTTGGACGCCTAGCCTCTTTTCCAGCTCGTCGTAATCCATGAGCATCCACATTATGTAGAGACGCGATATATCGCGTCTCTGCAATAAGACCCTAGAACTGCGTCGCTCCCGTGAAGCGGAAGCGGTCCACCAGTAGCGCGGGGACCACGGTGGCCGATTCGTCGGAGTGGGCGAACCGCGCCTCCTTGCCGATCTTCCTGACCGCCGACAGGGCCTCCAGCACGCTCTGGGTGAACCGGAGGTTCTTGACGGGACCGACGATCTCCCCCTTCTCGATCAGGAAGGTCCCATCACGGGTCATCCCCGTCAGGATCGTCTGGGTGGGGTGCACCACGTTGACGTAGTGGAACCGCGTCACCCAGAGTCCCCGATCCACCGAGGCCAGCATCTGCTCCTTGGTGGCGTCCCCAGTGCCCATGAAGAGGTTGATGGACATGGGGCCGTAGGGGTTCGGGGCCGGTAGGCCATGGCCCGTCGACTCCTTGCCCTCCCTGAAGGCGGTGTAGCTATCGTACACCACGGCGTTCGCGATCCCCCGGGAGATCATGTCCACCCGCTGCTTGGGCACCCCCTCGAAGTCGAAGGAGCGGGGGAAGCCCCGCGGATCCCAGCCATCATCCCAGATGCTGATCCCGGGGTCCGCGATCTGCCGGCCGAACTTGCCGTTCATGAAGCTGCGGCCCTCCTGCACGGCCAGGGCTCCCAGGCCGATGTAGGCCAGGTAGAGCAGCATCTCCGCGACGGCGTACTCCTCCAGCAGGGTAACGTACTCCCCAGGGGGGAGATCAACGGGATTGCGGCTCCGAAGGGCCTTGTCTATGGCCTCCCGCGCCACCTCCTCCGGCTCGAGCGCGTTGAAGAAAACGCTGTTGCGCTCGGCGTAGCCGGAGCCGGTGTCGGACATCACCACCGCTGTGAGGCTGGCGGTGCTCTGTGTATCGTAGCCGAAGGCCCCCAGGGAGTTGGCCACGGCGTACTCTCGGGTGCCCGTCTGGAGGGCGCCGGCGGCGGAAAGCTGCCGGTCCAGCGCCAGGGAGCAGACGGTGCCCACCGCCCTGGCCCGATCCTCGGGGGTGCAGCCGGCAGTCCTGTCGTCGCAGGCGTTCAACCGCTGGTTCGGTTTCGGCGAGGGCAGGGAGACGAAGTCCGGGTTCTCCGGCTGTCTCCTGGCCACGGCGATGGCCCTGTCCACCAGCTGCCGCAGGGCGTTGGGACCGAGGCTGTTGGAGGTAGCCACCCCGATCTTCTTGCCCAGCACGGCCCGCACCCTCACCTCGGCGTTGCTCTCCAGGACGTTCTGGTGGATGGCCGAGTTGGCGTATCGGGTCAGGCCGGACTCGTTGGCCACCAGCACCACCTCTGTCTGGTCCGCCGTGGAGTAGCGCCGCAGATCGTCCGTTAGCTCTCGTACCTTTTGCTCCCCTATCACGGCGACCCCCTCATCCCATCACGCCGACGCGGACGTTCCTGAAGCGGGCGGCGGCGGTTCCGTGCCCCACGTGGGCCACCTGCATCGGCTCGCCCTTACCGCAGTTGGGAACGCCCCACACGGTCCACTCCCGGCAGACGGCGTCACACCCACCCCAGAACTGGGGGGTGATCCCGGTGTAGGTAGCGTTCTTGTACATCGTCCCCAGCTTGCCGCCCTTGATCTCCCACGCGATCTCGGTGCCGAACTGGAAGTTGAGCCGGCGATCGTCGATGCTCCAGCTCTTGTTGGTCTGCGCGAAGATCCCCTCGTCGGTGTCGGCGATCAGCTCCTGCAGGCTCCAGGGCCCCGGCTCCAGGTTGACGTTGGTCATCCGGATCAACGGTATCCTGTTCCAACCATCGGCCCGCATGGTGCCGTTGCTGCGCTGCCCCAGGACCGACGCCGTCTCTCGGGAGGTCAGATAGTTGACGAAGAGACCGTCCTGGACGATGGGCACCCGCTGGGCGGGCACTCCCTCGTCGTCGTAGCCGAAGCTGCCCAGTCCGCCCGGCACCGTGGCGTCGGCCGCGATGTTCACCACGTCGGAGCCATACCGGAAGTTCCGCAGCTTGTCCAGGGTGAGGAAGCTGGTTCCGGCGTAGCCCGCCTCGGTACCCATCACCCGGTCCAGCTCTATCGGGTGCCCGCAGGACTCGTGGACCTGCAGCGCCACCTGGGTGGGATCCAGGATGATGGTGGTGACCAGGTCCCTGGGGCACTGGGGAGCCGACAGCAGCTGCACCGCCTGCTCCGCGATCACCGGCGCGTTGTCGACCAGCTTCATGTCCAGGACGAACTCGTAGCCCGCCGTCCCCTGCTGGCGGCCGAAGCTGTTGGGGTAGGAGCGCTTCTGCACCTCTCCGTCGCGAACGGCGGTCGCCTCGAGGCCGGCGCCTGTCTCCACCAGCTGCTGCTCCACGAAGCTGCCCTCGGTGCTGGCGAACAGCTTGTCGGTGCGGATGCACTGGAGGCTGCCCTCGGCCAGGGTGATCCCCTGCACCTGCCGCATGGCTGCATCCGCCTCCAGCAGAAGATGGACCCTGTCCTCCATGGAGACGCCAAAGGGGTCGATCTTGACCGGCGTGCTGTAGCTGCCGGTCGATACGACGGGCGGGCCCAAGTTCACGTCGGCGCGCTTCACCAGGGCGCTGGCCCTGGCGATCCTCACGGCCAGGTCGGTCATGCGGTCCGCCTCGGCCGGCTCCAGGCGATGGCTGCCGGCGAATCCCCAGGCCCCGTTTGCCAGGGCTCGCACCCCGAAACCCTCCTCCTCGTGGACCAGCATCGCCTCCACCTTGCCGTTCTTGACGACCACCTCTTCGTTGCGGACCCGCAGCACCCGAACGTCGGCGTAGCCGGCTCCTAGCGCTCTGGCCAGATCCAAGCAGCGAGATGCCAGGTCTCGCACGAATTCGCCTCCCTTCCCAACGAAAGGGCGCACCCTCGTGCGCCCCTCTTCGCCTCAGCCTTGACCAACCGATAGGGCCGACTTAGAATTCCAGCTACAGGCAGTTGCCTAGAAACGGAGATCCCGACATGCCCGTCTACGAGTACCACTGCCCCGATTGTAGCATTAAGTTCGAGAAGTTGACATCGCTCAGCCGAGCACACGAGCAACCCCCGTGCCCTAACTGCCACGGGGGCAACAGTGAGAAGCTATTGTCCAGCTTCGCGTCCATCCGGGGCGCCGGCGACGGAGGAGCGCCCTCGGCATCCTCGGGCGGCGGATGCGCCGGTTGCAGCGGCGGCAGCTGCTCTTCGTGCCACTGAGGCCACCCTGGCGGCATCGGTGGGGGCGATCACAGGGATCGCCCCCTCGTCAGACCCGTCTGCCAACTCTATCCACTGCCTGGGCGAACGCGAGGTGCGCCCCTGCGTGCTGCTCGACCCCTCACCGGTTCTGGTCTGCTACAGGCTTGGCGTAGCGGAACTCCATCTTCCGCTCGAAGATGGGCGCCACCAGCCTGTCCCGCTTCTGCATATCCATCTGCAGACCCGGGTGGTTGGCCAGCAGCGCCGGCACCAGCCCCCCCTTCCGGTCCACGGCCGGCGCCAGGGTCTCCGGGTCGCCGATGGCGAGGAAGCGGTAGGGAGGCACCAGGAGTTGCCCATCCAGGGATGCCCCGCTGCGGTCCAGGAAAACCACCGAGTTCACCACCACCCGCTGGTCGTTCAGGACGATGGCTTCCGCTCCGGCGTTGCGCAGCTCGTTGATGACGTCCTGCAACTCCTCTGGCGCCAGAGGCCCGCCCAGGACCAGCTCGACCCCCGGCCCCGACACCTCGATCAGCCCGTTCACCGCCTTGATCCGGTTCAAGTCCGCAGCGAGGCTCTGGATGTTGCCCCCGGCCTGGCCTCCCTGGTACTGGCTCAGCTGAGTGTCCAGGGTGTCGATCTCCTTCCTCAGGGCCCCGTTGCTCTGCACGAGGCCGTTCACGATGGTGGCCTGCTCGGTGCTGGAATCGACCAGGATCTTGTTCACGATGTTGCCCTGCGTGCGGAACTGCACCACCAGGGTAACCCCGAGGAGGAGACAGACTATGGTCAGGGAGATTTGAGCGCCGAGGGTTCGCACTGGAGCTACCTACCTGAACTGCCCGGCCGCGCGTAGCGGCTGGAGAAACGGCCCGAGTAGGCGGGAAGCTGCAGCTCTTTCGCCTGGCTGACCTTCAACTGAACGCCGTACTGCCGGACGTTCTGCTTCAACTTCTGCAGTCGGGCCTGGGAGTTCAAGGCTTCCTCCAGCGAGGGGGGGCCGACGGCGACGATCTTGTAGGGCGGAGACATCCGGGTCTCGTTGACCAGGATGGTGCTCCCGACGCAGTAGATGGAGGTGCTGTCCACCACCCGCTCTTCGCCGATGGCCATGGCCTCGGCCCCCGACTGCCAGAGGAGGGATACCACGTCCCGAATATCGTAGTCGTGGACGATGTAGTGGGCGGGATCTTCCCCCTGGGGAATGCTCTTGGCGTTGCTGTCGTCCAGGATTACCTGGACGCCCGGCCCCACCAGGGGCACCATGCCGGCCAGCGTCCGCTGGGATTCCAGCTCCGTGTTCAGTCCGGCCAGGGCCGACCGGCGGCCGGCCGCATCCTTCTGGAGGCTTGCCAGCTCCGCCCGGCGATCCGCAATGATCTGCTTCAGATCCTTTTGCTCCGCCTCCAGCCGCCGGATGGTCTCTCGGCCCAGCTCTCGGGGATAATCGGAGTTCACCGGGACCTTCGCCACCGGCGCCTGCCACTCCACGGAGAGGAAGATGCCCAGCACCAGCCCCACAAGGGTCAACCAACGGTATCGCGAGGGCAGGTCGAAGGGCTTACGCAGGGAGGTCTTGACCTTCTCGACGTTCAGCCCTGGAACCGACGAAGGAAGCCTGGGGATGTGAGCTGGGGCGGCCCGATTTGCCATGCGTCTTTACCTCTCTATGCTACACCATTATACCCCAGAGCGCACCCCAGTTGAAGAGGTGAAAATACGGCTAACGGGTGAGGCACACGGCAACAAGCACCAGGCCGGAAGCGTAGTGGACCAGGGGATCGCTCACGCTACCCATGAGATGGCTTTCCGGCGGTTCAAGTCCCCCGTTCGGGCGAAGGGTCGATCCAACTCACCCTAGCCCAGGGGCGCCTTCTTCGCTCGTTCACCAACCAGCAACACGGGACGTCCCACCTGCCTGAGAACCTCGTCGCTGACACTGCCCAGGGCAAATCGGGCCAGGCCCGTCATGCCGCGGCGCCCCAGCGCCACCAGGTCGTAGCCCCCAAGCCGCGCCCGCTTGCAGATGACCTCCACCGGCCGGCCCTCGGCCAGCACCGTCCTGTGGGCAACCCCAGCTCGCTCACAGACCTGGGCTGCCTTCTCCAGGGCATCCCGACCCGTCTTCTCCAGCGCAAGCCTCAACTGCCGCCTCGCAGCGTCGTCGCCCACCGCCGCCAGCATCGTAGGGTCCAGCGCATACAGGAGCGTGACTTCGGCCCCAGAGGGGCCGGCCAGCGCGGTGGCAACCTCGGCGGCTCGGTGCGCTTGCTCCGACCCATCGATCCCCACCAACAGCTTCCTGAACGCCGCCGGGGCGGTACCCCGCACCACCAGCACCGGGCAGGGCGCGGTCTCGGCCAGCCTCTTGGCAACGCTTCCCAGGATCAGCCCAGCGATGCCGCCGACCCCCCGATGCCCCACCACCACCAGATCGTACCCTTCCCGGTCGACCGCCTGCAGGATCCTGTCGGCCGGGTCGCCAAGCTCAACCCGAACCTCCGGCTCGACACCCAGCGCGCGCACCGTCTCGGCGCCCGCTTCGGCCGTCGTCCTGAAGAGCTTCTCGTCCACCAAAGGCCCGAGCACCCCGGTCATGCTGGCGACCAGGGGAGCGATCTGGCCGACGGTGAATATGGTCAGACCGGCTCCCAGTTGCGCCGCTATACGAGCGGCCATGCGCGCAGCCTCTCTCGCCGGGTCGGATCCGTCGTAGCCCACCAGCAGTCTCTTCACGGCCTCCCCTCTTCCATCCCGCGGGCAGACAGCGCGCTTCACCCGTGGCACTTATCATTCCACAGGCAAGCCGGATCTCGCGGCAAGCAGGTGAAAGCCCCGCTCAACCAGCAGCAGCGGATCGTGGAATTCCACGGCCACGAAGAGGGGCAACCATCGAGAGGAGATCGAAACGGAGGGAGATCTCAGAAGTCCTGGGGTGGGGTAGTGCTTAGCAGGAACAGCCAAACAAGCAGGGGCGCACGACCGTGCGCCCCTACCGGCGAATCACCTTATGAAGGCCGCCGCTCACTCATCCTGCGAGCCGGAATCGACGACCCGGACGATCACCTCTCTGCTGGCAGTCCGGAGAGTAACGTTCGATTGCTGGCTGTTCACTGTGACCGTCACCCGATAGGAGGGTGACTTGGGCAGCATCTGCACGGGGGCGACGCTCTCGAACTCCACCACCTTGGTCTCGCCGGGAGACAGCCGATCGACAGGTACTCGATCTTGGACCGAGAACTCACCCTTCTGGCTGGTGACCCGTGCCTCCACCATCAGCAGGGTCAGCGGCATGGTGCCCTTGTTCTCCACAGCCGCCAACAGCTTCACACCCTTCTGGGTGTTCAGTAGCGTCTCCCGCTTGAGGGGTGGATCGAAGTCGATGGCGCTCACCGCAACGTCGTAATCGGGGAGATCCGCCACCGCCGTGGACATGGCGCTGCGCTGGCTATCGTCGTTGCGAGCCCCGTGGGGCTCCTCCACGATCAAATCGCAACCGGTTGCGACCAAGGCAAGGGCGAGCAGGAGGACTATTGCCACCGGGCCACGCGCCGCATCCCTCATAATTGGCATTGGCCCCTCCCAACCGCGACCGGGCACGAATCCTCGGGTGTCCGGTCCGCTCATACTGTCCGCCGTGGCGCGAGCCTAAGACGTGGGCTCCCAGGCATCATAGTGGGGGATACCGGTGATGTCAAGGTTGACCCCCGGCACGGACCGGAGGCTGCTATGTTAACATAGGCCCGGGACCCCGTCGGGCTGATCGGGGTTCCCGATCTGCGCCAATCGAGAACAGAGGAGCGTTGGAACTCGTGAAGATCACCATCGTGGGGCTGGGACCCGGCCCCTACGCCCTTCTAACCAGGGAAGCCGCCGCCCTCCTGGAGAAGGCCCCCAAGGTCTGGCTGCGGACTTCGCGCCATCCCACCGTCCAGCAGTTCCCGCCCTCCGTGAAATGGGAGTCGCTCGACTACGTCTACGATCGGTGCGAGTCTTTCGAGAAGCTCTATCGGGAGCTGGCCACGGAGGCCCTCGCCATCGCCAGGCGGGAGGGTGGACTGGTGTACGCCGTCCCCGGCGATCCCACCATGGCCGAGGACTCGGTTCGAGAGCTGATGGGGCTGGCCAGGGACGAGGGGATCGAGCTGCAGCTGGTGTCCGGGGTTTCCTTCGCGGAGGCGAGCCTAGCCGCGACCCGCACCACCCTGAGTGGAGGCCTCCAACTGCTGGATGCCGGCCACGTGGGCTGGGCCAACCCGCTGATCGACCTGCTGGTGTACCAGATCGAGGACCGGCTGGTGGCCTCCGACGTGAAGCTGGAGCTGTTGCGGCGGTACCCCGACGATCACCCGGTGCTGCTGGTGACGGCAGCCGGCACGCCGGGACAGCAGGCGGTGCAGCAGGTGCACCTCCACGATCTGGACCGACAGCCGGGGGTCGACCACCTGACGGCGCTCTACGTCCCCGCCTCCACGCCGGACCGGGCCCTGGGTAGCTTCGACTCCTTCGTTCGCATCGTCGCCCGGCTGCGCGCCCCCGACGGCTGCCCGTGGGATCGACAGCAGACCCACGAGAGCCTGAAGCCCTACGTGGTCGAGGAAGCCTACGAGGTGGTAGAGGCCATCGACAAGGGCCACCCGGCAACCCTCAGCGAGGAGCTGGGTGACCTGCTGCTCCAGGTGGTGCTCCACGCCCAGGTCGCGGAGGAAGCCACGGAGTTCGACATCACCGACGTCATCAGCGCCATCGGCGCTAAGATGGTGCGGCGCCACCCCCACGTCTTCGGGGAGCTGTCCGTGAGCGGCGCCGAAGAGGTGCTGGTCAACTGGGAGGCCATCAAGAAGGCGGAGCGGGGGGAGAAGGAAGAAGCGGAGGGCATGTTCGCCGGCATCCCCAAGCACATGCCGGCCTTGCAGGCCGCCCAGGAGGTCCAGGGACGGGCCGCCCGGGTCGGCTTCGACTGGAAGGAGATCCAGCCGGTGCTGGACAAGGTGTCCGAGGAGATAGAAGAGCTATCCCGAACCCAGAATGCGGCGGAGCGGCAGGCTGAGCTGGGGGACGTCCTCTTCGCCCTGGTCAACGTCGCCCGCCACCTGGGGGTGAACGCCGAGATGGCGCTGCGATCGACCAACCAGAAGTTCGTGGAGCGGTTCACCCGCATGGAGCAGCTGGCGAAGGAGCAGGGGGTGGAGTTCGCCTCCCTGGACCTGGAGCAGCAAGACGCCCTGTGGAACCAGGCGAAGGCGGAAGAGAGTAGCTCCTCGTAGGGCGGGATCTCGCGCCACGCCGCCCGACCTGGTCCTCTGCGGGCACGCGGCGTGCGCTAGCAGCGGGCATGCAAACACCGGCCCCAACCAGCAAAGAGGAGATAGCCGCCTCCACCTGCAGCGACGGTTCCACCGCCCAGGAGCTGGCCAACCCGGCCGCTTCGGCCGAGGCGGCCGGGTTGCGCTACGTCGTGGACACGATCCCCGGCATCCGGCGCCGGCGCGCCGGCAATGGCTTCTACTACCTGGGCACCAACGGCCGGGTAATCCACGACGAGGAGACGCTGCGGCGGATCAAGTCGCTGGCCATACCTCCGGCGTGGACCGACGTCTGGATCTCCCCCGACCCCCACGGCCACCTGCAGGCCACTGGACGGGATGCCAAGGGCCGCAAGCAGTATCGCTACCACCCTCGGTGGCGCGAGGTCCGGGATGCCGTGAAATACGACCGAATGGTCGCCTTCGCGGAGGCCCTGCCCAGGATCAGGGAGCGCACCGATCGGGATCTGGCGCTGCAGGGAATGCCCCGGGAGAAGGTGCTGGCCACCATAGTCCAACTGCTGGAGAAGACCCGGATCCGTGTGGGGAACGAGGAGTACCGCCGGGTGAACGAATCCTTCGGGCTGACCACCCTGCGCGACGACCACGTCCATGTCAGCGACTCGACGGTGAAGTTCGAGTTTCGCGGCAAGGGGGGCAAGTGGTACCGGGTGAAGCTCACAAGCCAGAGGCTGGCCAGGGTGGTCAAACACCTCCAGGAGATCCCGGGCTACGAGCTGTTCCAGTACCTGGACGAGAGTGGGGAGCGGGGCACCCTGGAGTCCCAGGACGTCAACGATTACCTCCGGGAGATCAGCGGCGGGGACTTCACGGCCAAGGACTTCCGCACCTGGGCGGGCACCGTCGCGGCGGCCGGCGTCCTCCGAACCCTGGAGCCCTGCGAGTCCGATCGGCAGTGCAAGCAGCGGGTGGCCCACGCCATTCAGCGGGTAGCCGAAGAGCTGGGCAACACCCCGGCGGTGTGCCGCAAGTGCTACGTGCATCCCGCCGTCATTGAGGCCTACGTCCGGCACCGGCTGCGGCCGATCGAGGCCGGCGAGGGCGACGGACGGCGAGCGCGGTCCGCCTACGGGCTCTCGCCGGAGGAGCAGTCGCTGCTGGAGTTCCTACGCTCCTCCTGCTGACAGGGGTTGCGGCGAGCAGGTAACCATCACGCACCGCGGATCGTCTTCAGCGGCTCCCCCTCCGGACTGCGGAGCGTGATCTGCCTGCCACCTACCCGATCGGATCGCCTTCGAGAACGGCCGGCACCAGAACCGCATCCAGCTGGTCATCTAACCCGTGGGAGCCGGAGGACGCAACCACTTCGCCTCTATCAGCATCGGACGGGCCACGGCCTTCCCGCATGGACGCCCTAAGACAGAGGAGCGATCGCAAGGATCGCCCTCACTGCCGGCCCACAGTCAGCTCCATCGCTCCGGTACCGTCAAGTGCCCGCGGGTCTCTCGGCCAGGGTGACTTTGACCTGCATGGTCTGGCTGCCCCTCTGAACCGTCAGGGTCACGGTGTCCCCTGGCTTGTGGGTATTCAGCACCCGGCCCAGGGTGGTTTCGTCGGTGATCTTCTGGCCGTCGATCTCCCGGATGACGTCACGCGCTTTCAGCCCGGCCTTGTCGGCGGGTGAGTTCGGCATTACCTGCATAACCACGACCCCTGTCCCATCCTGGACCCCCAACTGCCGGGCGATGGAGGGGGTCAGGGCCGTGTAGCTGATCCCCAGGAAGGGGTGAACCGCCTTGCCCGTCGACACCAACTGCTGGGCGATCGGCTTGGCGCTGTTCATCGCTATGGCGAAGCCGATCCCCTGGGCCTGCACCCCGGGCTCGGCTATCCCCGCCACCAGGGTGTTGATCCCCACCACCTGGCCGCTCAGGTTCACCAAAGCTCCCCCGCTGTTGCCGGGGTTGATGGAAGCGTCGGTCTGGATCAGGTCGTAGAGAAAGGGGCCGGCAGAGCCGGTCTGCTGGTCCCCGGGCTCCTGCACCGACCGCCCCAGGGCGCTCACCACTCCCGCCGTCACCGTGGGGCCCCCAGGCAGCGCCAGTGCGTTCCCGATGGCCACCACCCAGTCGCCCACCGCCAGCTGGCCCGAGTCCCCCAGCTGGGCCACCGGCAGGCTGCTCCCCTGGATCTGCACCACCGCCAGGTCGGTCTGGGGATCGCCCCCCACCAGCTTGCCGTCGAAGGAGCGACCGTCGGGCAGGGCCACTGTCAAGGAGTCCGCCCCCGCCACCACGTGGTTGTTGGTCAGGATGTATCCGGCGGGATCGTAGATCACACCGGAACCCACCCCCGTTTGGGGCACAGCCTGATCCAAAGCGCCGATGGGCTGCTGCTGGGAGGTGATCTGCACCACGGCGGGTTTCACCTGCTCGGCCACCCGCCGAACCGACGAGGAGAAATCCCCACTGCCCTGGAAGATGGGCGCGGGGGGAGGCGCCTGGGCCCTGCCCCCCTGGACGGAAGCAACCCCCGTGGGGGAAGTGGGTGCGGCAACCGCCTGCTGCCCGTTGGGCTGTCCTGCCTGGGCGCCGAAGAAGCTGCAGGACGCGGTCCCGAGGACGAGGGTCACATACAGGAAGAGAGACGCGGCGGTGCGCCGGGAGCTGGCGATCATGGTAGAATCTCCTTTGGAGACCGGCTGAATCCAACAACGTGCTTCTGGCACATCTCATGCCAATTCCTCACCCTGCCGCACGCCCGGTACTGTATCCAGGATTGCGCAAACTTCGTTGGGAGGTCTCAGGCGGCGAGGAGGGCGGCTTCGAGCCGACGCGCCCAGTGTTCGGTGGATTGATCGGCCAGGTGGCGATGGCTGATAACCAGTTGGATGGCAGCATC
>DAHVXI010000054.1:0-6436 GCA_027356795.1 Chloroflexota bacterium
TCGTCGGCATAGAGGGACACCCACACGTTTCGCCTGTCCTCCGGCAGGGAGCCCACCGCATCGAAGGCGTTCTCCACCAGGTTCCCCACCACCGTCACCAGATCCGCGCGACTCGTTCGGTCGTGGTGAACGGGCACGTCGCTGTCGGGGTCCAGGTTCAGGTTGATGCCGCGCTCGTTGGCCGCGCTGATCTTCCCCAACACCAGGCCGGCCAGGGAGGGCTCCCGGATCCGCCGGGTCACGAAGCCCACCATCTCCTCGTGGGTGCGGGTCGCGCTGGCGATGTACTCCAGGGCATCCTCGTGCCTGCCCAGCTGCAGCAGACCCGATACCGTATGGAGCCGGTTGACGAACTCGTGCGCCTGGGCCCGCAACGCCTCGGCCAGCTGGGTAACCCCGGTCAGCTCGGCCGCCAGATCCCGCATCTCGCTCATGTCTCGGAAGGTGGCCACCGCCCCCGCGACCTTCCCGTCGACCACTATCGGCACCCGGTTGGTCAGGATCACCCGCCCCTGCAGCACCTGCTCCTGGTCGAACTCGGGCTGCCCGGTGGCCACTATCTCCGGGAGCCTGGAGTTGGGCAGCACCTCCGTCACCGGCTTGCCGATCACCTCCTGCCCCACCCCTGTCAGCCGCTCGGCCTCCGTATTCAGCAGGGTGATGCGGCTCTTCTTGTCGACGGCCGCGACGCCCTCTCGGATGCCCTGGAGGATCGCCACCCGCTCCTCCAACATCGCCCCGATCTGGGCCGGTTCCAGCCCGAAGATGCTGGTCTTGATATTGTAGGCCACCGCGGCCGCCCCCAGGGCGCCCACACCCAGGCCGAAGAGGGACAACCCCGCCAACTCCATCAGCAATCGCCTCACCTGCTCGGTCAAGCTGGTCATCCAGACTCCAGCCACGACGACCCCTACCTGTTTCCCTGCGTCGCTGTAGACGGGAACAAAGGCTCGGAGGGATGGGCCGGAGATGCCCGTGGCGTGGGAGACGTACTCCTCCCCCTTAAGGGCAGCTCCCTCGTCGCCACCGGTGAAGTGCTGCCCCAGCAAATCCGGGTTGGGATGGGCGTACCGGATCGTCTCCATGTTGAAGATTACGATCAGATCCAGGCCGGTTTGCGCCATCCACTGCTGCGCCAGTGGCTGCAGCACCTCCTCGGGATGCTCCCGCCGGAAGGCCGCCCGCAGCTCCGGCCGCGCTGCCAGGAGGCGAGCTACGCCGATCACCCGTTGGCCCGCCAGGTCGTCCATCTGTCGGGTGAGCGCCTGGCTGGCGAAGTAGCCGGCCACCACCCCGGCGAAGAGGAGGACGATGACCACCAGGGCCGTGAGCTTCCACTGCAGGGGCAGCGACGGGATGGTACGGCTCATCCCGGCGAACGCTGTTTTCTTGCTGGAAGGGCTGGAATCCACGCCTTCTCCCTGCGGCTCTCGTGTGGCGGGAGTTTACCGTCAGCCCGGTAAACTGTCAAACTGCGTAGGGGTTTCCCCTACCATTATCCCCACGAATTGTGGAAAACCAGCTGTTTCCTGTGGATATCCCCGCCTCATTGTGGATAAACCGCCCAGTTGTACACACTCTTTGCCGCTCGCAACCGGAGCTGCGAGGAGCATTCTCCATGGGTGCCGGAGCCACACACTCCCTATCCACTCCCCCTCCCACGGACTCCCACAGCCCCCAGGCGCGCTATCCCCAAATCCCCAGACACTACTACGGTTACTGTACGAATCCTGATGAGAAGGCACGTTGTGTTGAAGAACTTTCGGGTTACCCTTTATAGTGGGCACGGCTATTGCGCGCCGGCTCATGGCCCAACGGAGGAAGAGGCCTTTGTTCATCGACGAGGCAACGATACAGGTACAGGCGGGTGACGGAGGGGACGGAGCCGTCAGCTTCCGGCGAGAGAAGTTCATCCCTCGGGGTGGGCCTGATGGGGGCGATGGTGGCCGAGGAGGCAGCGTCTACCTGGAGGCTACCGAGGAGCTGAACACCCTATACGGTTTTCGGCATCAGCAGCGCTTCAAGGCAGAGCGGGGCGGAAACGGCGCCGGCGCCCGCAAGCATGGCACGAAAGGAAAAGACCTGGTCATCCCGGCACCGGTGGGCACCATAGCCTACGGTGAGGAAGGTCAGATCGTGGCGGACCTGACCCGGCCCGGCCAGCGGGAGATGGTGGCCAAGGGGGGCCGGGGTGGCCTGGGCAACGTGCACTTCGCTACCGCGGTAAGCCAGGCGCCCCGTATCGCCCAGAAGGGCGACCCGGGGGAGCAGACGTCGCTGCGGCTGGAGCTGCGGTTACTGGCGGACGTGGGTTTGGTGGGGCTGCCCAACGCCGGAAAGTCTACCTTGCTGGCCAGGATCACGGCCGCCAAGCCGAAGATAGCGGATTACCCCTTTACGACCCTGGTCCCGAACCTGGGGGTGGTGGCCCTGGCGGACACCAGCTTCGTCGTGGCGGACATACCGGGATTGATCGAGGGTGCCCACCGTGGGGCCGGGCTGGGGTTGGAGTTTCTGCGTCACGTCCGGAGAACCCGCTTGCTGGTGCACCTGTTGGACGGATCCTCCCCCGACCCCGTCAGGGACCTGGAGGTAATCAACAGAGAGCTGGAGGAGTACGATCCCGAGCTGGCAGAGAAGCCCCAGGTGGTGGCCTTCAACAAGATGGATCTGCCCGAGGTCAGGGAGGCGTGGCCGGCCGTCAGGGAGAGGCTGGAGGCCCTGGGGCTGGAGTCGCTGGACGTCTCGGCTGCCACGGGCGAAGGGGTGAGGGAGCTGCTGGAGTTGATAGCCAGGAGGCTGGCCGAGAAGCTGGAGGCAGCTCCGGCGGCGGAAGAGCTCCGCGTGTACCGGCTGGAGGCGGAGCCGGGCGAGGGTGTGGTGGTCGAGAGGGAGAAGGACGGCTACAGGGTCAAGGGACGGGCCGCGGAGCGAGCGGCCGCCCTCATCAACGTAGGCACCCCCGAGGGGCTGGTGATGCTGCGGAGGCGGCTGGCTCGCCTGGGGGTGGCGCGGCTGCTGGGCAGGGCGGGAGCCAGGCCGGGCGACCTGGTTCGGGTAGGGGAGACCGAGTTTCGGTGGGAGGGGGAGAAGAAGTGAGGATAGGGGTCATAGGGGGCACCTTCGATCCCATCCACCTGGGGCATCTGGTGGCCTCCGAAGAGGTGATGTGGGCCCTGCGGTTGGAGAAGGTGCTGTTCGTGCCTGCCGGGGAGCCCCCCCACAAAGTGCATGGAGGATCCTCGTCGGTCCTGGATCGGGTGAGGATGGTGGAGCTGGCCATAGCCTCAAACCCCCATTTTGAGCTGTCGCTGGTGGATGTGAAGCGCCCGGGCAAGTCCTATACCGTCGACACCCTGAGGGTTCTTCGAGAGCAGCTGGGAGCCCGGGCCGAGATCTTCTTCATATTGGGAATGGACAGCCTCTCGGAGCTCACCACCTGGAAGGATCCGGCCGGGGTGATCGCCCAGTGCCGCCTGGCGGTCGTGAACAGGCCGCCCTACCCGCCGGCGGACCTCCAGGGGTTGGAGGGGAGGCTGCCGGGCATCTCGCGGCGGGTGGACATTGTGGACATGCCAGGGATCGACCTATCGGCCAGCGGTCTTCGCCACAGGGTGGCGGCCGGCCGGCCAATCAAGTATCTGGTGCCGGAATCAGTCGAGCGGCACATCCTGGAGAGGGGTCTTTACCGGCCGTAGCTCTCATGCGGCGCCCCGCAGGAAGAACATCCCCAGCACCAACGCCCCCAGCACCAGCCGGTACCCGACGAAGAGGTCCAGGCTGCGCTTTTGCAGGTAACCCAGCAGGAAGCGGATCGCCAGGTAGCCGACGGCTGCCGCCGCCGCTATCCCCGCCAGGAAGGGAACCTGCTCGCCGGCGGGGAATCCCCCGCGGAAGAGGCCCAGCATCTTGTAGAGGAAGGCTCCGCCAACTATCGGGCCCGACAGCAGGAAGGAGAAGCGGGCCGCATCGGCCCGGTTCATCTGGAGCAGCAGTGCCGCCGTGATGGTGACGCCGGACCGGGAGGTCCCGGGGGCCAGGGCGAGCGCCTGGGCGAGGCCGATGATCACGGCATCGCGGAGGGTCAGGTTGGACAGGGAGCGGCGGTGGCTGGAGAGGTGATCGGCCGCCAGCATGATCAGTCCCATAACCACCAGGAGGCTAGCCACCACCCAGGGGGTCCGCAGCAACTCCTCGATCCTCTGCTCGAAGAGCACGCCTGCCACTGCGCCTGGAATGCAGGCCACCACGATGTACCACGCCAGCTGCCGATGGTAGTCTCCTCGGAGGCTGCGATCCCTGAGACTGGCGAAGAAGGCGCCCGCCAGGGCCTTCCAGTCCTGCCAGAAATAGATGATTATGGCCAGCGCCGTGCCGCCGTGGAGCGCCACGTCGAAGGTCAGGCTGTGTTCGGGCCATCCCAGTACCCAAGGCACCAGGATCAAGTGGCCTGAGCTGCTGATCGGCAGAGGCTCCCCCAGCCCCTGCACTATCCCGAGAAGTATGGCCCTGAATAGATCCATGAAAGCTAGCCCTCACCTTTCTGTCTGCTTGGTCAAACCCGCATCGGATGGCGGCTAAGATACAGCAGCAGCGCCGCCGCGGCAAGCCGCAGCACCCCCATGGCGGCGGGGATGGATAGCATGGCACCGGCAGTGCATTCGGATGCTCGGGCCGGCTACGGGAGCCCCGCCAACGTCACGGCGTGGGACCTCCGAAGGGGGAGGGCGATGGAGTGGATAGTTCGGAACTGGCTGATCGTGGCCGCCGCCCTGCTGCTGCTGACAGCGGGTGGTAGCTTGCTGGAGGGTGCGGGCCTGGCGGGCAGCGGCGCTCTCCTACTGACCGTGGGCTGGTGGGCCGCGGCAGCCCTGGCCCTGGTGGATGGTGTTCGGCGCGCCATGGGGGGGCCGTCCTTTCTCGGCACCGGGAGGGGTGCCAACCGGGCCCTGGCCGTGGTGCAGATCGCCCTCGCCCTTCTCCTGATTAGAAACTTGTTGTCGCCCACCCTGTAGCCGCGGCCTCCATGGCTTAGAAGCCTTTCACACAATAGGCTCCGGATGTAACTTCCGTCAGAATCTTCCTCTTCTGGTACTTGCCCTGCTTTTCCCCCTTTCAGGAGGCTCAGTCGGCTCCGATGGGATCCAGGAAGCCGGTAGTCGCCGTCGCGGCGGAGTTCGCGCCAGTCGGCTCTCGCTCGGGCACCACCTTTTCAGGACGTCCAGGGCGCCACGCATTCCCCCGTCACACCAGATCTCTGTGCGCTCCCGCAGGCCGGACTGGATCAGTGCCTGGTGGACCTGCTTCACCCCGATCTCGGCCGGCAGCCCCACGTGCCGGATGGCGTGCTTTCGGGCGGCCCCGGTGCCTCCGTCGTAGCCGCTGAGGCTGATGATGTCGGCTCCCGCCTTGGCGATGCCCACTGCTATGGTGCCTATGCCCGGCACCACCGGCACCTTCACGATCACCTTCGCCCTGGGGTTGGTGGTCTTCAGCTCCTCCACCAGCTGGGCCAGATCCTCGATGGAGTAGATGTCGTGGTTGTTGGAGGGGGAGATCAGCCCCGTGCCGGGGCGGGCGTGGCGAGCCGCCCCCACCTTGGCCGATACCTTGGCCCCCGGCAGGTGACCGCCCTCGCCGGGCTTGGCGCCCTGGCCGATCTTGATCTCCCACAGGTCCGAGGAGTTGGCCAGCTCGATGTTGACCCCGAAGCGGCCCGAGGCCAGCTGCTGCCCCCGGTTTCGGCGATACTTGCCGATCATGTCCTTGATCTCGCCGCCCTCGCCGTTCAAGGAGATGATGTCCAGGCGGCGGGCCGCCTCGGCGTGAGCCCGGAAGGCCATCTCGCTCTGAGAGCCGAAGGACATGGAGGCGATGAAGAAGGGCAGAGACGAAAACGGATAGGGTATCATTCTACCAACAGGAGTTGGGGCATGGTTCACTAGGGCGCGAGATCGGGTGACAGTTGCGGGAGGGCGAGCCTCCCGGCGAGCCGGCTCAGCAGGAGCTTCGCCCTCCCGCACTGTGACCACGTCCGTGAACCATCACGGAATTGGGCTCGCCTGGCCCGGAATTCGCACTACAGGAGGATGGTTCGAGATCCTCCGCACCGGGAGAGAGCGCTTTGGCCCGAAGATGGCAGCGGGCCCGGAGGCAAGAAATGCAGAACGGAGTTGAAAGCCCGGCGGACGACAAGGTGAAGACCGCCGACCGGGGCACCGTGACGGCCGCCACCGAGGTGCTGGAGGGAAAGGGGAAACGCGGGGGGATAGCCCGCATCCTTCCCTTCCTCGGTCCTGCCTTCGTGGCCACCGTCGCCTACATCGACCCCGGCAACTTCGCCACCAACATTCAGGGGGGCGCCCAGTTCGGTTACATGCTGGTGTGGGTAGTCCTGGCCAGCAACCTGATGGCCATGCTGATCCAGGCCCTCTCC
>DAHVXI010000096.1:0-40085 GCA_027356795.1 Chloroflexota bacterium
GCCCTCTTCTGGTTCCTCGGGAGGGGCCGCACCTACTGGGTGAAGCCGGGCGAGACCGGGGTGGGCTTCAAGGACTACAAGGGCAATCCCGAGGTGCTGGAGTCCGCCCGCCGCATAGTCACCCTGCTGCGAGGGGTCAAGGGCTTCAGGCAGATGGGCGGCGAGGCGATCCGCGGCCTCCTGCTGATCGGCCCTCCAGGCACAGGTAAGAGCTACCTGGCCCAGGCCATCTCCACCGAGGCCGGCGTCCCCTTCGGCTACGCCAGCGCCCCCAGCTTCCAGAACATGTTCATGGGCATCGGCAACCTCCGGGTCATGATGCTGTACGGCAAGGCCCGCAAGCTGGCCAAGAAGTACGGAGCCTGCATCCTCTTCATCGACGAGATCGACGCCATCGGGGCGGCTCGGGCCAACCAGGGAGCCAGCACCGGCATGGGCGGGATGATGTTCGGCGGCAACACCGGCATGCTGAACGAGCTGCTGCTCCAGATGGACCCTCCCCCCCAGGAGCAGAGCCGCTGGGGGCGGATGATGCGCGCCCTGGGGCTCCGGAAGAAGAAGGTCGACATGCCCCCGGTGCTCACCATCGGGGCCACCAACCTGGCGGAGGTGCTGGACCCTGCCCTGCTCCGCCCGGGCCGCTTCGACCGAAAGATCAGCGTGGACCTGCCCAGCGCCGACGGGCGCCGCGAGATCCTGGAGTACTACCTGGCCAAGGTCCACCACGACGAGATGAGGCTGGACAAGCTGGTGTTCGACACCATCAGCTACACCCCCGTGGCCATCAAGTACGTCATCAACGAGGCCGCGGTCATCGCCCACTTCGACGGCAGGAACACCATCACCTACCGGGACTTCACCCTGGCCAGAGAGACCCACGAGTGGGGACTCAGACAGCCGATCAAGAACATGTCCGAGGAGGAGCGGAGGAGGATCGCCTACCACGAGGCGGGCCACTGCTACGCCCAGCTGAAGCTGCTGCCCCGCCAGAGGATGACCAAGGTCACCATCATCCGCCACGGGCAGGCCCTGGGGCTCTCGGCCACCAAGCCGTTGGAGGAGATGTACACCCACACCCGGGAGGAGCTCTTGGCGGACATCCAGTCCAGCCTGGCGAGCAGGGCCTCCGAGGAGATCTTCCTGGGCACGGCGCTCACCGGCGTGACCTCGGACCTGGAGCAGGCGACCCGCATGGCCGCCGCCGCCATCGGATGGTTCGGCATGAACGGCAGCCTCTACTCGGTGCGAGCCTTCGGCGAGATGACCCCGGATCCGGTCATGAAGCGTGAGATCGACAAGATGCTGAAGGACCAGTACAAGAAGGTAAAGCTGCTGCTGGAAAGCAACAAGGAGGCCGTGGCCGGCATCGCCGAGGGGCTCCTCCTGAAGGATGAATTGGACGAGGAGGAGATAAGGGAGCGGGTCCAGGCTGCCGAGTCGACTTCATCAACCACATTGAGCACACCTCCAATCCGGCTTGGTAACCTCGACTGAAAAGGCAATAGTCGAAGAATAGCAAGAGCAATTGTCTGGTACACACCTTGCTCCTTCGCCGCCTCGGGAAAAGAGCTCGAAGGTTACGACAGCCTCTCGATCCCCCCTCCATGGCAACGCACCGCCATCGTCAAGGTCTGCGTTTCCAAGCAACTGGTCTGAGTACGAGCAGACAGAGAGGATGGGGGATGTCTGCGGCTCGGTGAGACCGCATTCGTTCCCCGAGTCAACCAATGGGAGGATTTCGAATGAAACACCGCGTTTTGAGCCTGGCCTTGGCAGGACTAGTCATCCTGGCCACGGTCGCCAGTGCCTTCGCCCAGGTGGCGGTCACATCGAACGGTCGAGTCGACCAGATCGTCGGCTTATCTCAAACCGAGGCTGTGCCGGCCGTTGCGTCTGGGACCTTCGTGCCTCAGGTGAAGGCGGTCGACTTCACGTCGGCCTCCATGGGAACCACTCTAGTGCCCTACGTCCAGGATCTGGATGCCTACTTCGCCACCCGCTTTGGCTGGAGGCCCTCAAAGCCGGCGACGGTGTTGCTGTACTCCACCAGCAGCAACTTGGCTGGCGGTCTCCAAAGCTTCACGGGCGGCACGCTCAGTGCCAGTCAGCAAGCCCGGGCGTTGAGCGAGCCTGCGGCCCTTGTCATGGTCACTCAGGGCGATGGCCTGGTACCCACGAACAGTTTTGCGATCCTGGTCAACACGGATACGGACGCAGCATCTCAGCAATTCGCCATCCTGAGCGGCCAGATAAACGCAATCAACGCGAGCCTGGTCCCAGGCGCCACCTCCAGCTCGGTTGGCAGCAGCAGCAGCGTCAACACCGGCGAGCTGTCCCAGTCCCAGATGTTCAACAACGCCATGCTGCTGATCCAGGAGTCGCTGGCCAAACAGTATGCGAACCTGATGATGACCGACCTCGGTGGCAACAATGTGCCTGGTTGGCTCCGACAGGGGGTGTCGGACTCGCTCGCCTTCGGCATAGTTCCCGGGACTCCCTTGGAGAGCGGGCTGGCCGAGTCTGTAGCGCGGTCCCAGAGCAACGTCGGTATGCTGCCGACTCTCTCCCAGATCAACGCAGGCGGCTTCCCGACCCTGCTAAGCACCGGTGGGACGTCCGCTGCCGTGGGGGAGGGCGTCTCCTTCCTCTCGGCGCGAAGCCTTCTCGATAGCGTGAGCGGAACGCAGATAACGAGCCTCCTGAGCGGCCTTGGTGCCGGCCAGAACTTCGAGTCGCAACTCCAGTCGTCCACTGGGTTCAACCTGAATTCACTGAACACCCAGTACCAGTCGCTCATCCCGCTGCCATAGGGCTCGATGGGTGCAGGAGGCGAAGAACCGCCTGAGCCCACGCGATCGGCGCAGACCTTGACGTGAAGTTTGGGGAGGGTTGGACACAGTCCAACCCTCCCCAACGCTTGTTGAGAGTGCGATGCCAGGGCCAGATGCCGTTCGACGGGGTAGAGGTGCAACGCCGTGCACCTCTACCCCGGGGCGTTGCCTCAGTAGGTCCGGACGGTGCGGTTGCTCGCCGAAGCCGAGTTGAATCTCGCTTCCAGACGCTGGGGGAAGGTAACGGTGTTCGGATCCCCGTCGCTCACGTATCGTTCGTCCGGGTGCTGGGACAGGTAGTCCAGCCAGTTGTCCAGGTTGTGGTCGAAGACCTGGACCCGCGGCAGGGCCTGCGGATCGAAGTCCTGGGCGTTCGGGCTGGGGGCGGGATCCGACCCTACCAGGAGGATGGCGTCGTTCTGGTAGGAAACCCCCTGGAAGGAGCCGGTGAGGGCCAGGGATCGGTTGTTGGGCCAGAGCCCCAGGGGAAGTGCCAGGACGCGCACCTTATAGCCCGGGACGGCCTGGTCGATCTCCTTCACCGCCAGGGCCAGCTGCTTCTGAACCCCCTGGTCGTCCAACTCGTCCAGTCGCTGGTGCCAGTAGGTGTGGTTGCCGATCTCGAAGCCGTGCTGCACCAGGTACTGGAGCTTCTGAGCCTCGTACTCAGGCTGTCCGAACAGCTTGTGGGGTTCCGCCGCCTCCGGCAGGACGTTGAAGGTGGCCTTCGCCGCGAAATCCGGATAGGTCGTGTGGAAGGCCTCCATTATGCCGACGGCGGAGTCCGGGTCTACCACCAGCTGTCCATCCTTCTGTATGAAGGTGAACTGCCCGGGGCTGGAATCGTCGAAGGTCAACACCACCGGACTGGTGCCGGCCGGGATGTCGATCTGGTTGTCCAGCACTTCGTTGAGGGATACGGGCCGGAAGCCGGCGTCGTACAGCTGCAGCAGCGTCTGCCGGAAGTGGTCCGGGGTGATGGTCCACTGGTCCTCCTCGGCGTAGGCAATGATGTGGAACTCCAGGATCGGGATGTTGCCCAACTCGTTGGGCTTCACCTTCTGCAAGTCCAGGGTCGGAGTAGCTGTGGCCGCCGGGGTGGGTACCGACGTCGGTGAGGCCGGGGCGGCCGCCGGTTTGGCGGCGTTGGAGGGTCCCGACGCCGATCGGTTTCCGGGGCCGTTGTCGAGGTTCAAGCTGGTGGTGCCGATGCCGGAGCAAGCGGCCGTGGCCAGCGCCAGCGCGAGAGCAAGGGTAGTGGCTGGGTACAACCCGAACCGCGTCCTGAGAAATCGATGGTTGCTGCGGAGCTTGAGGAATGAGTTCACTTTTCTTCCCTACCGGTTCCATACATGGTGTAGTGTGCTCTCCGGCCCCTCGTCACGAGGGCCGGATGAAACCCCGATCCTATGTAGTTATGTCGGTGCGGCGGCCTCCCTATCGGCGGTGAGGAGAGGCCGTGGACCCCCGGGGGCCAGCCTTCGCCCTCGAAGGAAGGTACAGGAGTAAGCAAAAGGGGGACCAGGCAGGGTTCCAGCCCGCTCCTCCGGCCCTGCGAGCCAGCCCACCCGGCGCGAAAGCCAGCGGGCTAGCAGCCATCGAGGAATCGAGGCTTCGGTCGGAGGTCTCCCCGGGGTGCCGGCTAAAGCCTCGACTCCTCGAGATCGAAGCCATCGTTGAGGGCGGATTGGGTGCGAGAGGTGGCCCGATTGATCTCGTCGGCCAGCACCATGTGAGCGAAGATGGGGCCGGGGCGGAACTCGAAATCCCCCGTGCGCTGGTTGAAGAAGTAGAGGCCGGTTGCCGACGATCACCCGCTCTACGTCCTGGGTGCCGTCTTGGTGTACCAACTGACCTTGCTCCATCGTTTCGAGAGCGGTGCTGACCTACGAGTCGGGCTCAAGCCCTGCTTGCAGGCAGCCTGATGATTCATGACCAGGTCTCGGCTAGCTGTCTGTCGGGCGAACCGGACTCAGGGGTCGGCCAGGGCAGTTGACCTCAGGCAGGACGATAGGGTAGGTTCCGAACTGCCTGGCCGCCTTTCGCATTGCCACGTAGTTCTCGTACTTCGTGCCGATCTGGAGTGTGTTGCCGGAGGCGAGCACGTAGCCACCTCCAGGGGCCGCGTAGCGGAAGGCGTACTCCACCTCCTCCATCACCTCCGCGGGCGTACCGGCGATCAGCGTCTCGTTGTTTACCCCGCCGAAGAGGCAGAGCTTGCCGCAGTACTTCTCCTTGAGCGCCTTGAGATCCATGCCGATGCTGGGCTGTATACCTTGCCAGCCGTCGATGCCGGCCGCGATCATGTCGTCCAAGATGGCCCAGGTGTTGCCGTCGGTGTGCTTCAGGAAGTACTTGCCCTTCGAGTGGGCGACCTTGCCCAGCCTCCTGATGCCCGGCAGAATGAATTCACGGAAGAGCTTCGGACCCATCATAGGGCCGAAGTTGTCGCAGTAATCGGTACACTCTATCACGGCGTCGACGCCGAGGTCGCACATCGCCGCCGCCCAGGCTTCGCCCTGGCGCACGGCTGCCTCGGTAGCCCTCTGTACGAACTCCCGCTGGGTGATCATCCTCATGAGGAAGTCCTCCATCCCGATCGTCAGGTCCCAGGGGAAGGTGCATTCAGGCAGCCTCCCCACCACGAAGTGGGTATCCCCTAGCGCTCTCACGGCAGCGGCGATCGCCTCGAGGCGCGATTCGTCGACCTGAAAGTCCTTAGGCAAGACGATGTCCGCGACGTTCATGGGCGGAGCCTCGATCAGCATGGCGTGGCCACCCGAATCTGGCGAGTACTGCCACACCTTTCCGGATGCGTCGCGCCAGCGGTACTCGCCCAGCATCTCCGGCTTCGGGTAGACGTGTCGTCGGGCCGGCACAAGCGGCACCACCAGGAAGTCCCACTCCAGGGTGCGGGCGAGATCGACTATGTCCCGGGAGTAGGAAGCGGCTACGTCCTCACGCCGGCCCTCCCACTCCGCCTTGTACTCTCTCCATTTGGAGCGGTAGTAGGTGGGATGACCCAGCACTCGCTCGGTCATCTCGAAGTCGGAGGCCAGCTCGCCCACAGGGACGCGGTCGCCCTCTCGGTGTTCCATCGCCGCCAGCATGCGCTCCTTAGGCAACATCGTCGCTACTCCTTTGATTGACGCCCGCGGCCGCCCGCGAATAGTCGGGCTAGATCAGCAAATAGGGGTTCTCCAGTACTCGCTTCACGTCGCGCAGGAAGGCCGCAGCGATTGCGCCGTCCAGCACGCGGTGATCGACGGATAGGGTCATCGTCATTATCGGCCGGATAACCACATGGTCATCCACCACCACCGCCCGCTTGGCGATCTGCCCCACGGCCAGGATGGCGGCCTCCGGCGGATTGATGATCGCGGAGAACTGGTCGATGCCGTACATCCCCAGATTGGAAATGGTGAAGGTACCTCCGGACAGCTCCTCCGCCTTGAACCGCATCTCCGCAGCTCGCTTTCGCAGGTCCTCCAAGGCGTTGGAGAGCTGCGAGAGGCTCTTGCGATCCGCGTTCCTGACCACCGGAACCATGAGCCCGTCCTTGACGGCCATGGCGATGCCGAGGTTAATCTCCTTCAGGAGACGGAGCTGCCCTGCCTGGAAGGTCGCGTTCACCATGGGATGCCGCACGAGGATCTGGGACACGGCGCGTGTGAGGATGGCCGTGTAGCTCGCCTTCCCGGATTCCTGGCTTGTTTCGTGATACCAGCGATCTCGAAGCCTGGAGGCCTCTTCCATGTCCACGTCCACGGTGAGGTCGAAGTGGGGAGCCTGGCGAACGCTCTCCACCATTCGCTCGCCGGTGACCCTGCGGAGGCGGGAAAGCTCGATCGTCTCCGCCTGGGCGAACACGGTGGATGCTGTGTCGGTGGGTGGGGCAGCGGTCGCGACGGCCGCGGACGTCGGCTGAGGGAGAGGATCCGCTTCCCCCTTCTGCGCGGCTGCGCGGGGGGCTCCCGCCGTAGCGAGGGCCGCGTTCCTGGCCAGGGCATAGGCGCGAACGTTGTCCTCGATGACCCTGCCCCCGGGCCCCGTACCATGGATCTGGCCCACGTCCACGTTCAACTCCGCCGCGACCCTTCTCGCGGCTGGAGTGGAGCGGTGCGGCAGTCTGGGACTCGAGGCGCCGACGCACGGTACCGCGCCCGCCGGGGGGGCTTCCTGCGGTGGAGCCGTAGCAGGAAGAGTCTCCAGCACCATCTCGTCACCGGTGGCTATCAGGGCGAGGGAGGTGCCGCACTTTACCGTCGTCCCCGCCACCACCTTGAGCGAGCGGAGAAACCCCGAAGCAGGGGCCTCCACCTCCACGTTGGCCTTCTCGCTCTCGACCTGAAAGAGCGGCTGGCCCTTTTCGATAGGGTCGCCCTCCGCCACGAGCCAGGAAGCGACAGTCCCCTCCTCCATCTCGGCCGCGAGGCGGGGCATGATTACTTCGACTGCCAAGGTTCCATCCTCCAGTTCTCGGCCCAACTCGCCGGGGTCACTGCGCCGGTGGTGTAAAGGTCCAGGATTCCCCCGCCCTGAGGACGACCGGCTTCGCGACGGGTCCGCCCCGCACCGACATGGTCTCGAGCAGGTTGAGATACTCCCGGACTTCATCGCAGTCGGGATCCAGGTAGTGCATCGGCAGAACGTACTCCAGGCCGAGCCACTGAGTGGCAAGCACAGCCTCGTAGGGGGTTAGCTCGCCCGTCACGACGCGCATGCCGTCGGCCTCGATCGGGATAGGCAATGTAACGTGCATCAGACCGATGTTCGGCTTGTACAACTCGCCTATTCCAGCCAGGGGTCCATCAGGATCTTGATGCCGTTGGGCGCGGTGATCTCGTAAGCTGCGGCGCCGAGGAAGCGAATGTTTGTCGTCACGTTTCCCTCCGAGTCTCGTAGCCCGATGGCTACCTACCTCCGAAGAACAGTCTCGGTATGAATAGGGTGAGCTCCGGCACGTAGGCAATGAGGATCACCACCGCCAGCATTGCGCCGGCGAAGGGTATGACGTACTTCATTGCCTCGGCGATTGGCGTCCTGGTCATTGAGCATGTCAGGTAGAGCAGTATCCCGACCGGCGGCGTGATGGTGCCGATCAGCAGCATCACGACGATCACCATGGCGAAGTGAACCGGATCGAAGTGGTAGGCCGCGCCGGTGGCGAACAGCACCGGCACCAGGATGATCATGGCTGCCATCGTCTCGATGAAGCACCCCACAAGCGCAAGAAAAGCGATGATCAAGAGGATGATCACGTTGGGATCGGTTGTCAGGGAGGTGAGAAGGCCCACGGTGAGCCTGGGGAACTCCTCCCGCGCCAGCACCCATCCGAACATCGCCGCGTTGGCCACGATGAACATGAGCCCCATGGAGGTCGTGGCAGCGCGGGCAAGGATCTGGGGCAGCTCTCTCGGCTTCAGGTCGCGGTAGACGAAGAAGCCGACGATCAAGGCATAGACCACGGCGGAGACACCCGCCTCTGTGGCGGTGAAGATGCCGCCGAGAATGCCACCGATGATGGCGAAGGGAAGCGCCAAAGCGGGGAGGGCGTTCCAGAAGGCGCTCCTCGTCTCTTTGATGCTGACCCGTGCCTCCCCTTCATATCCGTCCTTGACAGCGTAGTAGTAGGTCAGCGCCATCAACGAGAGGCCGACCAGCACGCCAGGCACCACACCCGCCAGGAACAGCTGCCCGATGGAGAGATTCGTCATTGACCCGTAGACGATCATCAGGATGCTGGGCGGGATGATGGGCCCGATGGTGCCTGCCGAGGCCTGGAGAGTGACCACGAAGCCCCGCTTGTAGCCCCGCTTGATCATGGCGGGCATCATGATGGAGCCGATGGCACTGGTATCGGCGGCGGCCGAACCGGAGATGCCCGCGAAGATCATGCTCGCCACAATGGTGACCATGGCTAGCCCACCCTTCACGTGCCCTATCAGGGCAGCGGCGAACCGAATGAGGCGCAAGGAGATGCCGCCCCTCTCCATCAACTCGCCGGCTAGGATGAAGAAAGGAATAGCCAGGAGCGGAAGCGAATCCACGCCCACGAACATCCTCTGGGCCAGGACCATGGGCGCAACCTCACCCCTGAGGACCACCACCATCAAGGCCGAGATGCCCATCGCGAGAGCCACCGGCATCCCGACGAACATCAACACCGTCAGGACCACGAACATCAGGACAAGCATCGATCACCTCCTGGACAGACTTGGGGGGCATCTCTAGCTCATTCTCATCGTGAGGACGATCACGGGCTACTCAGGATGGGCTTGGAGGTCGGGCACCTCCAGGCTTGATGTCACAGCAGGCTTACCCCTGGAGGCCTCTTTGAAGCGTTCGACTGCTTGGCGAAGGCAGTTGATTGCCATTAGCCCCATCCCGACGGGAAACACCATGTACATTCTGTCCATTGGTACCCTCATCGCAGCCGAGACGCCGCCCGAGCTGCGGGTAACAAGCTCCCAGGAGAACCAGATCATGGCAATGAGAAAGAGCGTGGCCACAGCGTGCACGGCTGCCTCCAGGTAGTGGCGTGCCCGGTATGGCAGCAAGCCAGTGAAGATGTCCACCGTTATCAGGGACCCGTGGCGAGTGGCAAGCGCGGCCCCCAGGAAGATAAGCCAGATGTCCCAGTATCGTAGGAACTCGTCTGCCCAGAACAGCGACGACTGGAGAACGTACCGGAATACGACTCCGGCAAAGCCAACGGCCGCCAAGACGAGGATCATGGCACCGACGATCCAGTAAAGCAATTTGTCCAGGTAGCTGAAAAGGAGTTGCACGGCGGCTACCTCCCTGTGTTGTCGAGCTCACCACCAAAGGCCGGGCTATCGGCTCCCGGGCCGCACCGCGGCTCTGCTGCAGCACGGCCCGGGACTGCAGGCGATGAATAGGACTACTTGGTGTCGGTTATCGCCTTGACCAACTCAGCGGACTTGGTTGTGGTGATGAAGTTGTCCCACACGGGCTTAACGGCGTTCTGGAAGGAAGCCATGTCGGGCTTATCGATTCCCTGCATGCCCACCTTGACCAGGTCGTCGTAGGACCGTTTGTCCAGCTTGATTGCCTCGGCTTGACCCCAGTCGGTCACTACCTCCTTGGCCGAGTCGTCGATCGCCTTCTGGATGTCGGCCGGCAGGCCCTTGTACACCTTATCGCTCATGATGAGATTGACATCTGTGAAGATGTGGTAGGTCTTGGAAACGTACTTGGCGACCTCCGGTATCTTGCCAGACAGCGCGGTGTCGGCGGGCACTTCCACAGCGTCCACAACGCCCGTCTGCAGGGCCGTGTAGACGTCACCCCAAGGCAGCGGCGTGGCGTTGGCCCCCAGCGCCTTCATGGTGTCGACGTAGATCGGCACTTCGGGGATGCGTATCTTCAACCCCTTCATGTCGGCTGCACTGTTGATTGGCTTGTTCCGGGACATCATCACCCTGAAGCCGGAAACCTGGTAGGAGAGGGTTCGAATGCCGGTCTTCTCCAGCAGCTCGCTGGCCAGCTGCTTGCCTATCGGCCCATTGGCCACCTTCTGCCAGTGGTCGTGGTCGCGGAACAGGAACGGGAGGCTGATGATGTTGGCCCGGTCATAGTAGAGGGCAGCGGCGCTCAGGTCGGCCCACGCCAGATCCAGGGTACCCAGCTTCACACCCTCCGTGTTGTCCTTGAGGCCGCCGATCTGGCCGGCACCGAAGACCTTCACCTCCACCTGGCCGTTGGTCTTCTTGCTCACCGTCTCGGCGAACTTTTCCGATACGGTCTGCACTAAGTGGGTCAGGGCCACGTGGTGGGCAAGCCTGAGGGTGTACTTGGGCGCAGCGGCCTTGGCCGGAGCCGCGGCCGCGGTAGGCTGTGCTGCGGCGGGTTGTGCGGGTGCCGAAGCCTTGGTCGGCTCTGCTGCCGGCTTGGCAGGAGCCTGGGCCGGCGCTGGGGCGGCCGGCGCACACGCCTGGACCAGCAGCGCCAGCATCACGACACCGGTGACCATCACAAGAAACGAAAGACCCTTGGATCGTGCTCTCGACATGCCCATTCTCCTCCTAGTCTAGAAGCTACCAGGACCAACAAATCAACGCGATGCTGGCGCTCTTTGTGGCCGTCTCACCTCCTCTCGAAATCCCCCCGCGGGAGTCGTTGGACAAACCAGGTACGCTACGATGAGTCCAGCGAAGGCTTCGTCGCCCCCTCTATCCCACAGGCTTCCTTGCCACCCCTAGAGAACCCTGTCCACGGCGGCGACTATCTGGTCTGCGTTGGGTATGGCCGCGCGCTCCAGCTTGCGATTGTAGGGTATCGGCGTGTCCAGCCCTGCTACTCTCTGGACCGGGGCGTCCAGGTAGTCGAACAGCTCCTCGGCCGCGCGGGAGCAGATCTCGGCGCCCAACCCGCCGGTCTTGCAGGCCTCGTAGACGGCTATCAGCTTGCCGGTTTTCTTCACGGAGGAGAGGACCCGCTCCCAATCAATGGGATTGACGCTCCGGAGGTCCACTACCTCCACGTCAATCCCCCTCGCCGCCAGCTGCTCCGCTGCCGCCAGCGCTTCCAGGACCATGTAGGAATAGGTGACTATCGTCGCGGCCGTGCCCTGGCGCTTCACCTCCGCCTTGCCGAGGGGCACCACGTGGTCCCCCTCCGGCACCATGCCCCTGGTGGCGTACAACTTCTTGTGCTCTATGAAGATGACGGGGTTGTCGTCGCGGATGGCCGCCTTCAGCATCCCCTTGGCGTCGGCGGGCGTCGCGGGCATCGCCACCTTCAGCCCTGGAATGGTGGCGAACCAGATCTCCAGGCTCTGGGAGTGCTGAGCTGCCCCGCCCCGGCCGACCCCGCCCTGGGTCCGGATCACCAGGCTCGGCCGGGCCTTCCCGCCGAACATGTATCGCACCTTGGCTGCCTGGTTGACGATCTGGTCCATTGCCAGGGTGATGAAGTCGACGTACATGATCTCGGCCACGGGCCGGTACCCCAGGAGCGAGGCCCCTACGGCCGCGCCCGCTATAGCCATCTCCGAGATGGGGGTGTTGCGCACCCGACTCTTCCCGAACTCCTCTTCCAGTCCCTGAGTCACTCCGAAGACACCGCCGCGTGGCACGCCGACCTCTTCGCCGAGGACAAGGACCTTGCTGTCCCTGGCCATCTCCTCCCTGAGGGCTTCGTTGATGGCCTTTGAATAGGTGAGTTCTTTCATCTATCCACTCCGTTGCGCTGCCTCACCGGTGGACGGGCAGAAGGCCCCGGTCCACTGGAGACCGAATCTCCTACCCGTAGATGTCTACCAGTAGCTGGTCGAGGTCTGGCTCAGGGCTCTGCATGCCGAACTCGATGGCCTCTTCGATCTCCCGGGCTGCCTCCTGATCGATGGCCTCGGCCTGCTCATCGGTGAGGACTCCCCGGGCCACCAGGTCCTTCCTGAAGCGGGCGATTGGGTCCTTGGCCTTCCAGATCTCGATCTCCTCGATTCCGCGATAGAGCCCCGGGTCGGTGGCCACGTGCCCGAACCAGCGGTAGGTCTTGCACTCGACCAGGGTGGGTCCACCCCCGGCCCGGGCTTTCGCGACCTTCTCGCCCACCACCCGGCGGACGGCGAGGACATCGTTTCCATCCACGATTACGCCCTCCATGCCGTAGGAGGAAGCCCTGATCGCCAGGTCCTCTATGGCTGTGGCGCTGGTGATCCGGGTGGTGATTCCGTAGAGGTTGTTCTCGCAGACGAACACCACCGGGAGCTTCCAGACGGAGGCGAGGTTCAGGGCCTCGTGGAATGCGCCGTTGTTGGTAGCCGCGTCCCCGGAGAAGGCGAGGATCACCCGACCATTCCCGTCCATCTGAAGGGCCAGGGCAGCGCCGACGGCGATCGGCAGTCCCGCGGCGACGATGCCGTTGGCTCCGAGGATGCCCAGGTCGAAGTCGGCGATGTGCATGGAGCCGCCCTTGCCCTTGCAATAGCCGGTCGCCTTGCCCAGGAGCTCCGCCATCATGCGCTTGACGTCCCCGCCCTTGGCGATGCAGTGGCCGTGGCCGCGATGGGTGCTGATGATGTAGTCATCCCTGGTCAGCATGGACATCGCCCCGACGGCCACCGCCTCCTCCCCGATGTATGTGTGGGTAGGGCCGGAGATGAAGTCTTTGGTGAAGAGGTCCTTGATGGTGCCGTCGAAGTGGCGGATGCGCAGCATGCTGCGGTACATGCGCACCAACTCGGTGGGTTCGACGTCGACTTCCTCGTTGATCTTCGCGATCAATTCGGTCATGGTGCGCTCACTTTCTGCGGCTCCGAACACCACTGGTTCACCATGCGTACGGCGGAGTTGGCGTCGGCCCCGTAGCCATCCGCGCCGATCTCATCCGCATAGCGCTGGGTCACGGGGGCTCCGCCCACCATCACCTTTGTCTTGGCCCGGAGCCCTGCCTCGTCCAGCGCCCGCAGGGTTGTGCGCATCTGGGCCATCGTCGTAGTGAGCAAAGCGGACAGCCCCAGCACCTGGGGGCGGTGCTTGTGCACGGCCTCTATGAAGGCCGAAGGCGCCACGTCCGCTCCCAGATCCACCACCGTGTAGCCAGCCCCCTCCACCATCATCCTGACCAGGTTCTTCCCGATATCGTGGAGGTCGCCCTTGACGGTGCCGATCAGCACGGTACCTCGGGGCTCCATCTGCGTGGCGTTCATGAGGGGCTTCAGGACGTCCAGGCTGGCGTACATGGCCCTGGCGGCGATCAGCATCTCCGGTACGAAGATCTCGCCGCAGCCGAACCGTTCTCCGACCCTGGCCATGCCTGGGATCAACGCCTCGTTGAGGATCGCCCCAGGCGTAGCTCCGGCATCCAGGCAGGCGGAGGTGAGATCCTTAACCACCTTGGTCTTGCCGTGGATCACCGCTTCGCGCACTGCGTCCAGCTTCTCTCGCACTTCTTCGGTCATAGGTGCCCTCCCTTCAGAGATTCCCCAGTGCTAGACAGGAGATGGGATCAAGCGATACTCTCGCGCCGCTGCCACCAGCGCGTCGACGTTTTCCAACGGCGTGCCGGGAGCCATTCCGCCACCGCCGGTGAGAAGGAAGGGCGCCTTGCCCACCGCCGCGTCCATGCAGAAACGAGCCTCCTCGGCGACCTCCTGCGGAGTCCCATTCAGCATCACGTCGACGGGATGGACGTTGCCGGCAAGACACATCCGGTCGCCCAGAGCCGCCACGGCCGTCTTTATGCTCTCGCGGAACCGCTCCCTCTCGCTCCCGCTCCGGCTGCGTCCCTGGGGGGTGACGAGCCCGAAGTGGAAGATCTCCGCTCCCAACTCTGGAATGCGGTCCAAGATATGGGAGACATTCCCCTCGTTGTGATACAGCCCTATCGCCCCGGGAAACTCGGCGAAGATGGCTCGGACGTAGGGCAGACAGAACTCCTCGAAGTGAGCGCGCCCTACTTGCGAGGGGAAGTGCTCGGCGACGAAGAGGAGCTTCATCGGCCCGTTCACCTCCTCGTGGGCACGCAGAAACGCCAGGGTTGTCTCTGTCACGATCGAGAGAAGCTTGTGGACTCTTTCTGGTTCCTCGACCAGATCCGCCAGGAACTCGCTGTACCCGCGGATGAGCGCAGCGTTCTCCAGCGGCCCCAGGACCCAAGCGACGCCGTCCAGCCAGCCGTACTCCTCCACGTAGCGCCTGGGGGTGTTCTTCCAGGCGTAGCGGTAGATCTCGAGGGCGTCCGGCATCAGGCCGTCCCGGTGAGGATCTACCGGGCGGAGCCTGTCCACCTCCTCGATGGACCCGAGCACAGGCTTGACGTAGGGTGGGTCCTCCTCGGTCCAGAAGACCGGGCAACCGAAGGCCGAGGGCACAGCGGCGACGCCGAAGTCGCCCCAGGGTCCAACGACCAGCTTGACGTCCGGGAAGCGGTCCTGGAGCCAGAGGTTGCACTCCAGCAGCAGGGCTGGGTCGCGGTAGTACTTGAGCATAGGGATGCCGCGCAGGATGGGAAGGAAAGGTCCTGCGCTCACGAGCACGGGAAGTATTCGACCGGGCTGCCGGTCGCGTACCGTGGCCAGGAACTCCGCTTCGACTGTGCGCGTCATCTCGCACCTCCCCGTCTGATTCGGCGGTTGACTGTTAACAGAAGATCGGCCAAGAAACCACCGCAGAACCCAGCGCCAGAATCACGCAGCCCATCGCTGCCGCCGTCGGCGCACGACGTGCCGACGGATACTTCCTGACGAAGTCATGGTGGAGTGCCAATTATCGCCGACTGGCGGCTATCTCCTCAGGACGAATGTTGTCCACCTGACCGTAGAAGAACGCTATGTCGACGTGCCCCCCTTCCTCGTACTCGAATACGTGCCATTCGAGTTCGGGGAAGTGCAGGGTCATCCCGGCTGCGAGCGGCACGGGGGGGCACAATCGGCTCTGGTCCTCTCCGAAGCGCACCCAGCCGTTATGACTGCTGATGACGTAGACCGCCTCTTCGGCGTGCTGGTGTGGCGTCATTGGGCCAGCTTCGGCGGAGTACTGCGCGAATCCCATGGTTATCTTGCGGCTCGCGACCGAGGCATCCCTGCCAATCGTCTTCTGAATGATGCGTCCAGGTAGACGGGTTTTCGGGAGATCCTCCCTCCTGAGCAATTCCATGTTGTTGTCGGCCCCCTCATTCCGAATTGAAAACTGTCAACAACTCGCCGCAGCCGAAATGCCCGCGCCGTTGCTGCGGTTGATGCCTCACTTGAACCGGAGCCTGTTCATCGCCGAGCTGACCTCCAGCACATGGCCGGTGACGTAATCGGCATCGGAGGAAACCAGGTAGGCTACCGCGCCCGCGATGTCCTCGGGCGTCCCCATCCGTCCAAGTGGCATCTGGGATGTGATCTCCGCCCGCACCGCGTCCACCTCCTTGCCCGCCAGGCGGCTCTTAGCTGTGAACACGTCCCTGATCATCTCGGTATCGATTACCCCCGGCGAGACGCAGTTGACGTTGATGCCGTGGGGAGCCAACTCCACGGCAAGGGATAGGCTGAAGCCCCAAACGCCGAACTTCGTCGCGGCGTAGGCCGTGGAGTTGGGGGAGCCATACTTGGCTCCCGAGGAGTAGAAGTTCACGATCTTGCCGGATCGCTGCGTCATCATGTGGGGCACGGTCGCCTTGCAGCAGAGGAAGGTGCCCTTGAGGTTGATGGCCATGATCCGGTCCCAATCCTCTTCCCGCGTCTCAACCATCGGGGTGGTGACGACGATGGCGGCGGAGTTGACGAGGATGTCGATATGGCCGTACTTGCTGTGGACGGAGCCCACCATCTCGGCTACCGCGGCGCTGTCGCTGACGTCGGTAGGCAGGGCGAGGGGACTGCGGCCCAGCTTCTCTATCTCTCCAGCCGTCTGGTCGGCCAGGTCGCCCTGGATGTCGACCACCGCGACGTCGGCCCCTTCCCGGGCCAGCCGCAATGCCACGCCCCGCCCGATGCCCCGCCCGGCCCCCGTGACTATGGCTGCCTTGCCCTCTAGCCTCATGGACGCCTCCTACCCTCTATCCTCCACTGCTCTCCGGGTGGTTTCGACCCAGGCCTTCACCTGGCGAAGATCCGCCTGAGGATCCTCCAGGCCGGTGATGCCCTCGGCCCGAATGGTCCAGGCCGGCACCTTCATCTCGCAGCATGCCTCCACGAGCCCGCGCGCTCGGGCCTCCATCTGCTCCGGAGTGGCCTGAAGCACGTCGTCCACCGCGTGGACGCAGACTTCCAATGGTGTGCCCGCGAACACCGTCGCCGCACGACGAACGTCGGTCCAGGCGCTGACGTTCAGAAGCTCGATGCGCGGCATCTCGCGGATCGCAGGCAGGAACGGAGTGATGTTGCCGCAGCTGTGCCAGTAGGACACGCCGCCCTGGAAATCGTGGATCTCCTTCTCGTAGGGAAGGAGGAATTCCGTAAAGAGGCCAGGGGAGAGCTGAGGTATGTTGACGTCGTCGTCGTAGTACATTGCCTGGGGAATCGGGCGACCGAGGTAGTTGGAGCGGTCGACCTCCCATTGCTTGCGGATGTCCGTGACCAGGCGAACGATGCCATGCACCAGCTCCGGCTCCTCCAGCATGTCGACCATCAGGTTGTCGTAACCCCTTAGGTAGATCAAGCTCGTGAGGAGGCCCGGGGCCCAATCGTGGAACTGTACCCTGACGGGGTAGCCGTCCACCATCTGCTGGATCTCGTCGTAGAAACGCAGGGCGAGCGGCATGAGGCCGGTGGCTCTGAAGTCGGGTCTGCCGATCTTCCCGAGCTCGCCGTAGTCTTTGAGAGCGGAATCGCGGTCGACCCAAGGCTCGGCGACTTCGTCGTAGAGCTGGCGGATGCCGAAGAGGCTCGCCTCGAAGCCCAGCCCGATCCATGTTGGGACAGCAGGCACGAGGGGGCTGTCATCCGGGATATCAGAGAAGCAGCGCAGGCGGGCTTTGAGATAGTAGTGAAGGTAGGTAGCGGGGTCGGTGTAGTACTGGGCGAGGCTGAAGCCAAAGATCCTGGCCCAGAAGGCGACGCTGTACACGTCGGCCTGGATCGGGATCTTGCCTCCTGTCTCGACGAGGGGAAGCGGCTGGCCCCTGAACTTGACCGTCTTCAGGTGGAAGGACGGCTCGGCCCACAGCTTGAGCCGGGACCTGTTCTCAGGGCTCTCCACGGCCGCGCAGAACTGGTCGAGCAGCCGGGGAATCTCGGACCGGATGGAACCGTTTCCTGAGTCGACGCCACCCATCGGGAGCCTCCCTGTTGGCAGACTCTACTAATCCACGCCAGGGGCACTATTCGATCACCATGGGAGACGACGGAGTTAACGGGTAAGGTAGTCTTCTAGCTCAGGTCCTGTGGATTCGCTATGGTGCCTGGCGGCGCGCTCGGCCTCGGCGGCGTCGCCGGCCCTGATCGCTCGGACGATGGTTTGGTGGAACTCACGCGTGCCCTCCGCCGAGCGGAGGTTTCCGAGCCGGGTTTCCCTGATGAACATCCAGATCTGAGTGCGGAGGTTGGCCCAGGAATGGTAGAGCCGCCTGTGGCCGGAGGCTCGCACCAGGGTCTCGTGGAACTTCAGGTCGAAGGTGGCGAAGCGGACGGGGTCGGCATCTCCCGCTTCGGCCATCGCGTTGAGGCACTCCTCCAGCTGATCGACAGCTGCCTGGTCGCGCCTCACAGCGAGGAAACGGGCTGCCAGCCCCTCGATCACGGCCCGAAGGGTGGAGATCTCCCGTATGTCTGCCCGGTCCAGCCGGCTCACGAAGGTGCCGCGTCGAGGAACAATCACGACAAGTCCTTCGAGAGCGAGCTGCCTGAGGGCGTCGCGGACGGGTCCGCGGCTCAGGTTGAGTTGAGAGGCGATAGCGGACTCGACCAGCCTCTCGTCGGGCCGAAGGGAGCCCTGAAGGATGGCGTCGCGGATGGAGTCCGCCGCGTGGTGACCCAGGGGGACACCTACGAGGTCGGACTTGTGGAGGTGCAGGGTAATCATGCCAGGCTCCTTGTGGGTTAACGGAAAACCGTTAACAGTTTGCAGAAAGATGGGGCGGCTGTCAAGTAGCAGATTCGGCCGGGGTGAGCGTAGGCCTGAGCGACGAGATGGTGCTTCGGGACGAGGCGCGCGCAGGCTAAGGCTTGCGGCTACCTTTTTCATGCCCCTGTCCTCCGCAGGTGTCACCAGCCCTTCAGGACAATGGCCCCATGAGCCGCCCGGAAATCTGCGCCGCACCCGCGGAATTGCGGAACGGCGCACTTGGCTTGCGTTCGTTTTCGCGGCGTTGTACCCTTGTCGAGGCGAACCTGGAAGGCAAAGGTACGCCCGCGGGCGAGCGAAGTCACGCCTCGATTAAGCTCCCTCCCCGAGAGGGAGTGAAGATCTGCTGGACCCCCCACCTTTGTCGGCGAAAAGGAGTTGTCCAATGGCTGAGCAATCCAAGGTAACGGTATCCCAGCTGGTGGAGATGAAGCGCAAGGGCGAGAAGATCGCCATGATCACCTGCTACGACTACCCCAACGCCCTCTTGGTGGACCGGTCGGGGATGGACATCGTGCTGGTGGGCGACTCCCTGGGCATGACCGTGCTGGGCTACCCCAACACCCTGCCCGTGACCATGGACGAGATGGTCGTCTTCGCCAGGGCCGTGACCAGGGCCTGCAAGAGGGCCTTCGTGATCGGCGACATGCCTTACATGACCTACCAGCCCAGCGTGGAGCTGGCGGTGAAGAACGCGGGCCGCTTCATGAGCGAGGCGAGCTGCGATGGGATCAAGCTGGAGGGCGGTAGGGCCATGGCCGACAGGGTGAGGGCCATCGTGGACTCCGGGATACCGGTGATGGGCCACCTCGGTCTCACCCCACAGAGCGCCTCCATGCAGGGCGGCTTCAAGGTGCAGGCGAAGACGGGGGACGCGGCCAAGCGGCTGCTGGACGACGCCCTGGCGCTGGAGGATGCGGGTGTCTACTCGATCCTGCTGGAGCTGGTGCCGGCCAGGGTGGCGGAGTACATCACCCAGCGGCTGAGCGTGCCGACCATCAGCATCGGCTCGGGTGTCGGCTGCGACGGCCACTGCATGATCTACCACGACGTGATCGGGATGTTCGAGGCCTTCCTGCCGAAGCACGTGAAGCAGTACTGCAACGTCTCGCCGACCCTGCAGACGGCGTTGACCCAGTACGTGACGGAGGTTCGGGAGAAGGTCTACCCCGATCCGGAGAAGCACGCCTTCAAGATCGGCGAGGACGCCTTCCGGGACTTCCTCAAGCAGGTAGGGTAGGGGGGAAGCTGCCAACGATGTAGGGCAGGGCGCTCTGCCCTGCCGCCTGGCCCGTCGAAGGCCCAAGGCGGCGAGGCACAGGGCCCCGCCCTACGTCCGGTTTCGGCCGTTTACCGGAAGCCGAAGAAGCTCTTGATCCGCCACCAGGTGTAGCGCCACGAGAAGGGCCGGCGGATCCTGGAGGGCTGGAAGTCGATAACCTGGCCGCGCCACCGCCGCTCGGGCGCGCCGAACTCTCGGGAGATCATCGGCAGCAGGATGGCCGCCAGGAGGCAGCCGACGCTGGCGAGGGCGGCCAGCGCCCCGAATGGTGGGTAGATCTTGTGGAGCAGGCCGGCCACCAGGGCCAGCAACACCCACCCTACCAGGAAGGAGTTGGAACTGTAGCTGTAGAGCCGGCGCCTAAGATTGGTCATCCATCCATCCCAGGGAGGTGGTGAGGGCTGTCTGGGCGGCACGTTCCGCTGGCCGCCTTCGGGGATGAAGTTGTCCATCCTGTTCAGGATCTCGCGGATCTCGTCTTCGTACTTGTCGTGCTTGTCGTTAGGCATGTCAGTTTTCCTGGTAGCTATCAGCCGTTAGCTATCAGCCATCAGCTTCCAGCCGCCGCTGATGGCCCAGTAGTAATAAGTATAGCACTCAAGCGCCGGCAGGGATGCACTCACTTTTCGGATTGTTTCTGCGAGCTGATTGCTGACTGCTGATTGCTGATCGCTTCAGCGAGGGCCAGCAGGCTGCGGGACCTCTCGGCGATGGGGATGTCCACCATCTTGCCGTTCACGGCGACCGAGGCCTCGCCCCGGGCCTCCGCCTCATCGTAGGCGGCGACCACCTGTCGGGCCCACTCGATCTCCTGCTCCGAGGGGGTGAAGATCCGGTTCACCATCTCGATCTGCCTTGGATGGATCACGAACTTGCCCCGTAACCCCAGCTGTTTGGCCAGCCTGGCGTTCTCCTCCAGCCCCTCGTCGTCGTCGACGTCCGAGAAGACGCTATCCACGGCGACCACGTCGGTCAGCCGCGCGTAGAGAGCGATCTGGGTCAGGGGGTAACGGCCCTCCGTGCCTTCCCGAGATCGCTCGACCCCCAGGTCGGTGGCGAAGTCCTCCGCCCCGAAGGTGAGCCCTATCAGCCGCTCGTGGCACCCGGCGATCTGGGGCACGTTCAGCACCCCTCTCACCGTCTCGATGATGGGGAGGATCTTGGTGCGCCCCTCGGGGAGCCCCTGCCGCCGCTCCCGTTCCAGCAGCATTCGGTGCACCTCGTTGACCCCTTCGGGGTACTCCGTCTTGGGGAGAACGATGCCGAAGAGATTGGGACCCACCACGGCCTCCAGGTCGTCGGGCAGCAGGTTGGTGGTGAAGGCGTTCACCCGCACGAAGACCTTGAAGCGGCGATAGTCGCCGCCGTCGATGGCCTATCTCACCATCCGCCGGGCTGTGGGTTTCTCCGCAGGAGGCACGGCGTCTTCCAGGTCGAAGATCAGGGCGTCGGCGTCGACCCCCTTGGACTTCTCGATCATCTTGGATCGGTTGCCGGGCACGAACAGCAGCGTTCTGAGCAACTCCACAGTACACTCCCCCTAATCTTGATGTGCCGCGAGCCGGGTCTCGAGACCGGCGGCTCCCCAGGCTGGATTGGCATCGGGCCTTCTTCAGCAGGAAGCAGGCCGAAAAGTCGCCGTTCTCCAAAGGGCGACCGCCAGCCCCCCTACACGGGCATGAGCGTCCCCGGCTTCCGCTCCAGGAAGAGGCCGTGGGGCGGTGTCTCCACCAGACGACCTTCCTGCACCACCAGGCTTCCCCTCACAAGGGTCGAGGCGGGCCACCCCTTCACCTTCCGGCCCTCGAAGGGGGTGAAGTCCGCCCGAGTGTGGAGGATGCTCGAGGTGATGGTGACCTCTGCCTCGGGATCGAAGATCACCAAGTCGGCGTCGGACCCCACATCGATGGCCCCCTTCTGCGGGTAGAGCCCGAACAGCTTGGCCGGATTCTCGCTCAGCAGGCGGGGCAGCGCCGCGATCGGCAACCCTCGCTTCACCACCGCCTCGGTGTAGAGCAGCGGGAGCATCGTCTCGGTGCCCGGGATGCCGAAGGGGGCCTGGAAGATGTTGGTCCAGCCTATCTCCTTCATCTCCCGGTTGTAGGCGGTATGGTCGCTGGATATAGCGGCGATGATCCCCTGCTGGATGCCGCCCCACAGCGCCTCGCAATCCCCCTCGGTTCGCAGGGGCGGGGCGGTCTTGATAATCGGGCCCTGCCGCTCGTACTCCTCCTCGGTCATCAAGAGGAAGTGGGGGCAGGTCTCGGTCCAGACCTGGTGGCCGGCAAGATGGGCCTGAGCCACCGCCTCCACCGACTCGGCGGTGGTGACGTGGACCAGGTAGAGGGGGCAGCGGGCCAGACCGGCGAGGGCGATGGCCCTCCCCACGGCCTCTACCTCGGCCTCCGGCGGGCGCGACCGCGGGTAATCGGCCGGGGAGGTCAGCCCCTCTGCTATCATCTTCTCTTCCAGGTAATGGATCACGCCGCCGTTCTCGCCGTGGACCGTGGCAGTGCCCCCCGCCTGGGCTATCCGCTCCAGGGCGGCCATCAGGAACTCGTCGCTCACCATCAGGCCCCGCCGCTTGTAGTCCATCATTAGCTTGAAGCTGGTGACCCCCATCTCCACCGACGCGGGGATCTGCTCCAGAGAGGCGGGGGAGTCCATCAGTCCCACGTGGAGGCCGAAGTCGACGATACTGGCCGACTCGCCGAAGCGGCGCCAGTGGTCGATGGAGGCGGGGATATCCTGGTCCTGGTCGGGCCAAATGTATGAGAGCAGGGTAGTGACTCCACCGAAGGCCGCCGACTCGCTGATGGTGCGGTAGCTATCCAGGTACACGTGGGTGTGAACGTCCACCAGCCCCGGAAGCACGTACTTCCCGGAGGCATCCACGACGGTGTCGGCAGGGGGGAGCAGTTCTTCGGAGGCGATGGCCACGATCTTGCTGTCCGCGATGGCGATGGCCGCCTCGGCAACGCCGGAGGGGCGCACCACCTTTCCGCCGCGCACGATCGTGTCCACGTGATCAACAGCCATAGATGCAGCCTCCCTCGGATCTATCTGATCTTGTAGATAGCCGTCCGGTCAGAAACGGCAAGGACTGCACAGGGGTTCCACGTTGGCTTCGGGAGCAGCTGGGCTTGGCTCTGGCCCCTGGGGTGGTCGCGCCGATGTCAGGGACGGCACTGGTTGGGTCGCGGCCTCTTCTCTCGCCCTGGCCCGGGATCGAGGGCACGGGTGTGGGGATGTGGCATGGGCAGAGAGCCTGGAACGATCCGCCACGCTTCACCTCGTATCTCGGCGGTCCTCCGGGGGCGAAGGGAAGGAGCACGCGTGCCACGAATGTAGCACAAGTTGTGAGAGGGGGTCAACGGGAGATGGAGGACGGGCATCAACTCCGCAGGCGATCCGCGAAAGCCGCGGCGAGCAGTGCCCCCGGACTCCAGGATCTGGGCAACCCGTGTGGCAGGGCGAGGGTCGAGCCGATCCGGCGAGCGTCCTCCGTTACCCTGTCCAGGTAGGCCTGGGGCGGTTCGGAGGCATCCCCGTACAGCCCGCGCACCGGCCCCAGCAGCTGTGGCCACCTCTCAGCCAACAGCCGCAGCGCCCTCTCCCGATAGGCCCCCGGCGGGAGGGCCATCATCTCCGCCAGGAAGAACCGGGCGCCGGCGTCGGCGGCCGCTGCAAGCAACCTTCTCAGCGAGCTGTGGTCGTCCATCAGGTAGGGAACCAGGGGGGAGGCGAGCAAGCCCGCGGCAACACCGGCCTCGGCCGCCGGCCGCAGCACTGCCAGCCGCCGGTCTGGAGGCGGCGACTCCGGCTCCCAGAAGGCTGCCAGCTCCGGGTCCAGGGTTGCCACCGCTGCCAGGAGGGTGGCCCCGCCGCCCCGGGCGATCTCCGCCAGGAGGGGAAGGTCTCGCAGCACCCGATCCGACCGGGTTATCAGCAGGACCGGGGTACCCGCGTCTCGTACCTCCTGCAACCGATGGCGGGTGGCCTGGCAGCGACCTTCAGCCGCGTCGTAGGGGTCGCGACCCTCCTCGGGGGCGATCACGCACAGCGGGGCCTTCGGTTTCACCACCAGCTCGGACTCGGTTCGCCTGCCGCACTCTCGCAGGGGCGACCGGCCGGTCGCCCCCACCCGTTGGTCGCAATAGGCGCAGGTTCCGTGGCAGATGCCCGAGTTGGCCGGATTGAACCTGTTGAGCTCTTCTTTCAAGGGAGGCCCAGTCGGGGCGAGACTCCGCCGACTGCCTTTCTTGAGCCTAGACGAGTATTGCGGGGGTACAGCCTCTCCAGCCTACCATGACAGATTGACCACATCAACCTTCAAGAATACACTGGTGCCACATTAAGGCGACTACCCCCCTTCTGCGTGATGGCGCTGAAGAAGTCGCTTGGATTGTCGTCCGGCCTGAGGTAAAGCATGAAGGCTGAGTCCGCGTCTGCTGGCATCTCCAGGGCGTTCGATCGAGCTGGTCGGGCCGGATATGGTGCCGGCAGACCTTCCATCGACATCGACGATCTACTCAATCCCGCGAATGGAGATCCCGTGCCCGAAAGCGTACGCCGCAAAGAGCTGGGCGCTTACTATACCGACGTCGCTGTCGCCAGATTTCTTCTGCGTTGGGCTCTGACGACGGGCAAGGAAAACGTGCTGGACCCCAGTTCAGGAGACGGCGTTTTCCTGGCAGAGGCGGCGGAACGGATTCGCGATCTTGGCGGGAACCCCAGCCGGCAGCTCTTCGGCATTGAGATCGACCCGGTCGCGCATCGCAGATTCGCCGCCCGAGGCGCGGAAATCCTTTCGACGGTGCAACTGCTTCACGCGAGCTTCTTCGATGTCGTTCCAGGCCAACTACCCTCGGCCGACGCGGTGGTTGGCAATCCTCCCTTTATTCGATACCAGAGGTTCAGCGGCGACGCGAGAGACGCCGCGCTGCTTCGTGCTCGAGATGCCGGGGTAGAGCTATCTCGACTGACCAGCTCGTGGGCTCCTTTTCTCGTGCACGCCGTGCAGTTCGTGAAACCGGGCGGCCGGCTCGCCATGGTGGCGCCAGCCGAGCTGACTCACGCCGGCTACGCCCGTCCGGTCTTGGACTACCTGCGAAGCAGCTTTGGCTCTACCCGTATTCTCAGCTTCTCGCGCAGGATCTTCCCGACTCTGTCTGAGGACACGGTCCTGCTGCTGGCTGCGGGGCGCGGCGAGCCTTTCGAGACCTTCCAGCTGATAGACCTGCCCGGGCTGTCTGCCCTGGAGGAGTACACCGATCCATCGGCTGCGCTACCAGACGGTGTTGAGATAGACGCCTCCCCCCTGCGCCGCGACCACGAGCGAGTGCTTCACTATCTTCTGCCTCATGGTACTCGCCACCTTTATCGGCAACTGCGTGAGTCGGGCCTCGTCACCCCTTTGAGGTCCCTGGCGCAGGTAGGCATAGGCTACGTGACCGGAGACAACGCCTTCTTTCACCTGGATGCCAAGACCATCGATGGCTACCGCATACCCTCCCACTTCCTGCGGCCCGCGGCGTGTCGTGGCTCTGAGCTGCCGGGCTTGCGTTTTACCCGAGAGGACTGGGAGAGTCTTCGTCTATCCGGACATCCCAATTCCCTGCTTCACATCCAGGGGATGCAGTCTCTGCCGGAGTCGGTGGAGGCATACCTGCGTCAGGGCGTCAGACGGGGTGTGCCAGATCGTTACAAGTGCCGGGTGAGGAAACCCTGGTACTCGGTTCCCCACGTGTATGAAGCCAGTGGCTTTCTAACCTACATGAGTGGGGGAGATCCCAAGTTGGTGGCCAACGAAGCCGATGCAGTGGCCCCGAATACTCTTCACATCGTGCGCCTGGCGCCCAACAGCCGGGTCGGTACCATCGAGCTGGCGGCCGCGTGGCAGACCTCGCTGACCGCCCTGAGCTGCGAAATGGAGGGACACAGTCTGGGCGGGGGAATGCTGAAGCTGGAGCCCACAGAGGCCGGGCGGGTGGCGGTTGCCCTGCCCGATTTCGGACCTGGAGGGCTGAACAGCCTAGCCGCCGACCTGGACGCGCTCTTGAGGGCCGGCAAGCCTGAGTTGGCTCGCGAGCTCGCGGACGGGATCATACTGCGGCAAGGGCTCGGCTTGTCCGCGAGCGATATCCAGCAACTTCGCGAAGGTTGGCTCCTGCTGAAAGGGCGCCGTCGTAGTCGATGAAGTGGAGGAATCCCGTTGTCCTTACTCGATGCCGTTAGGGCAGCCGGCACTGTGCCACCGACCACGGCGCAGCAAGCGACGAAGAAGCGCTACTCAGAACAGTTGTCTGCGGCCCTGGCCATCGAACTTGCGGCTGGGCTGCGCTCCATTGGCTTCCGGGGCGTGAGGCCGCTGAAAGGCGGCCCTGGCGAGGTGGAGTTCCAGGGTGGCCTCGGGCCGAAGAAGGTCGACGTCTCTTACGCCGACGAGCGGCATGGCCTTCTCGCGGCTGTGTCCATCAAGTCGATCTGCTTTGAACCTTACGGCAAGAATCTCAAGAACCGTTTCGGCGATCTATGCACCGAAGCGATCACCCTCCACATGCGGTTTCCCTATTCGGTGGTGTGCGCGCTATTCGCGATGCCCGAGGATGCCAACCTGGATAGGACGGCACTACGCCGAATTTCGACTTTCAGAAGGGCGGCGATGCTGTTTGGCACCATCAGCGGTCGTCAGGACTACTCGTCGGCGGGGGAGCGCTTCGAAGACGTGACTATGATGCTCTTCCGCCCGGTTCGTGAAGGGGGCGGTGAACCCTGGGTTAAGCTGTACGGGGCCGGCACCGGACAGGACCTCCAGGAACTGACTGAGGAGCACTACCTCGGGCGTCTCAGGGACCTCTACAATCTCCGCAATCCCCATTCTCAGATAGGCGTGGAAGAGTAACCGACCGACTGGTCCACGAGGCGGTCATCGCACCAGGGAGTATCCACCGTCGTCCCCCCTCGCTATGGTGACCACGGCTCCTCGGGATAGATCCACCGTCTCCGCCAACTCCCCGGCCTCGATGCGGTAGTGCTGGTGGGGCTCGCCGACGCAATCGCAGTCGACGGCGGAGACAGCCACCCGGACCGAGGCATCTCCCAGGGACAGATCGAACGGCTGCCCCACCGGAGGGAAGAACCCCAGGGCGTCCTTGGTCACGAAGATGAACTCCTCTCGGGACTCCTCCGCCGATATCTTTCGCCGGTAGATGGTTCTCTCTTTGGCCATGCCCTCTCCTCCCAGGAACAACGTTGTGCGTTAGCATTCTACTGCTTCCTGGAAGGTTCCCCCAGCCCTGAATCAAGAAGCCCCCGGTGTCGATGACACCGGGGGCCCTGTTCCCACGGTCTTCCGTTACTTGCGGTTGGTCTTCTCCATGATCTCCTTGCTCACCGAAGCCGGCACCGGCTCGTAGTGGCCGAACTCCATGGTGTAGGTCCCGCGACCGCTGGTCATGGATCGTAGCTCCGTGGCGTAGCCGAACATCTCGGCCAGGGGCACCAGAGCCTTAACCGCCTGCAGCTCCCCCCGAGCTTCGATACCCTGGATCTGGGCCCTCCGGGAGCTGACGTCGCCCATGACGTCGCCGAGGTTCTCCTCGGGCATCACCACCTCGACCTTCATCATCGGCTCGAGGAGTTGGGGGCCCGCCTTGCTGGTAGCGTTCTTGAAACCCATGGAGCCGGCGATCTTGAAGGCCATCTCCGAGGAGTCGACCTCGTGGTAGTCGCCGTCCACCAGGGTGGCTCGGACGTCCACCATGGGATATCCAGCCAGGACACCCGACTCCGTGGCTTCCTTCGCGCCGGCTGCAACGGCCGGGATGTACTCCTTGGGGATGACGCCGCCCACGACCTTGTTGACGAACTCGAAGCCCGTCCCGGCCGGCAGCGGCTCCACCTCGATCCACACGTCGCCGAACTGGCCATGGCCACCCGTCTGCCGGACGAAGCGACCCTCGGCCTTCGCCGGCCGGGTGATGGTCTCCCGGTAGGCTACTTCGGGGGTGCCGACCCTGGCGTTCACCTTGAACTCCCGCATCATCCGGTCGACGATCACCTCCAGGTGCAGCTCACCCATGCCCCAGATCAGGGTCTGGCCCGTCTCGGGATCCGTGCGCACCCGGAAGGTAGGGTCCTCCTCGGCCAGGCGACCCAGAGCGGTGCCCATCTTGTCCATGTCAGCCTTGGTGGCCGGCTCGATGGCCACGGAGATCACCGGCTCCGGGAAGTTGATCGACTCCAGCAGGATCGGATGGGCCTCATCGCACAGGGTATGGCCGGTGATGCTGTACTTCAGGCCCACCACGGCGGCGATGTCTCCGGCGGCAACCTCCGAGACGTCCTCCCGATGGTTGGCGTGCATCTTCAGCAGGCGGCCGATTCGCTCCCTCTGGCCCTTGGTGCTGTTGTAGACGTAGGAGCCGGCGGTCAGCTTTCCGGAGTAAACCCGGAAGTAGGCCAGGCGACCCACGAAGGGGTCGGCCACGATCTTGAAGACCAGGGCCGAGAAGGGCTCGCCCTCGTCGGCTCGCCGCGCCTCGACCTCCTCGCTGTTCGGGTTCCTCCCTGCCACCGGCGGCACGTCCAGGGGCGAGGGCAGGTAGTCTAATACCGCGTCCAGCACCTGGTGGATGCCCTTGTTCTTCAGGGCGCTCCCGCACAGCACCGGCACCAGCTTGCCGTCGATGGTGGCCGCCCGAAGGGCCTCCCGCAGCTGGTCGACTGCGATCTCCTCTCCCTCCAGGTAGAGCATGACCAGCTCGTCGGAGGTCTCGGCGATTCGCTCCACCAGCTGCTCCCGGCGGGCCTCGGCCTCCTCCAGCATCTCCGCCGAGATCGGACCCTTGCGGAAGGGCTCTGCGGAATCCTCGGTGAAGAGGATCTCCTCCATCTCCAGCAGGTCGACGACTCCCCGGAAGCCATCCTCCCGTCCTACAGGGAGTTGGAGCAGCACCGGACGAGCCCTCAGCCGGCTCTCGATCATCCCGATGGTGCGGTCGAGGTTCGCTCCTCGCCGGTCCATCTTGTTGACGAAGCAGATCCTGGGCACACCATACCGGTCCGCCTGCCGCCAGACCGTCTCCGATTGCGGCTCCACACCGGCCACGGCGTCGAAGACGACCACGCCGCCGTCCAGCACCCTCAGCGAGCGCTCGACCTCCACCGTGAAGTCCACGTGGCCGGGCGTGTCGATGATGTTGACCCGATGGTCTCGCCAGGAGGCAGTGGTGGCGGCGGAGGTGATGGTGATCCCTCGCTCCCTCTCCTGCTCCATCCAGTCCATCACCGCGGTGCCCTCGTGGACCTCGCCGATCTTGTAGATCCGGCCGGTGTAGTAGAGGATCCGCTCGGTGGTGGTGGTCTTGCCGGCATCGATGTGGGCGATGATCCCTATGTTTCGTGTCTTCTTCAGCTCCATGGTCTCGGTCAAGAAGGGCTCTCCTATCTCTCTTTTCCGTGTCGGTTGCGGGCCCCATCGCCGGGCAACAAGAAAAATGGGTCGGATCTGTGGAGATCCGGCCCGTCGGTTCGCCGCATAGCGACCGGGGATTCATCGCATTTCGGCGCGGACTGTCGAGAGCGCCCGCGCATTCCCTGCTGGCTCGCCCGGCACCTTCCTCACACGCCCACGGTTCGGACCGCGACGCGGCCTGTGGGGGAAGCTGCCGACGGAACAGCCAGGGAGGAAGCACAATTGCTTATCTAAGTATAGCACAAAGGTGACCACAGGTGGCATAATTCCTGTTTGATGCTACAAGAGGGGGAGCCATGCCGACCAAGCCATCCAAAGAGCTGATCGCTCTGCCCAACCCTCACCCTGACCGGGACTACGACGTGGAGTTCTCCACCGACGAGTTCACCTGCGTCTGCCCGATGACGGGCCAGCCCGACTTCGCCACCATCAGGATCAGCTTCGTTCCCGGCCAGCATCTGGTGGAGCTGAAGAGCCTGAAGCTGTATCTCTGGTCCTTTCGGCAGGAGGGGCACTTCCACGAGGACGTCACCAACATCATCCTGAACGATCTGGTGGCCGCCCTCAAGCCTCGCCGCATCACGGTGGTGGGGGAGTTCAACATCCGTGGTGGTATCGGCACGGTGGTAAAGGCCAGCTACCCGTTCACCATCAACGGCGAGCGAGTGAGAACCGACGAGTAGGAGGAGATCCTGAATTGCGAAACAGCCCCTGGTTCACCGGGATCGTTGCCATCTTCGTCACCACCCTGATCGTCAGCAACATCGTGGCCGTCAAGCTGGTGGACTTTGCCGGCCTGGTGCTGCCCGCGGCGGTGGTGATCTTCCCCATCAGCTACATCTTCGGCGACGTGCTCACCGAGGTGTACGGATACGCCCAGGCTCGCCGGGTGATCTGGCTCGGCTTCGCCTGTAACCTGCTGGCCGTCGTGGCCATCTGGGTCTCCGGCGCCCTTCCGCCGGCCGTCTTCTGGGCCCCCAACCAGTCGGCCTTCGACGCCATCCTGGGCTTCACCCCGAGGCTGCTGTTCGCCAGCTTCCTGGCCTACCTGGTGGGGGAGTTCGCCAACTCGGCGGTCCTTTCCAGGATGAAGCTGCTGACCAGGGGTCGCTTCCTCTGGACCCGCACCATCGGCTCGACCCTGGTGGGGGAGGGGTTGGACTCGACGGTGTTCATCACCGTGGCCTTCTGGGGGGTGATGCCGATGGCGATTCTGCCGCTGACCGTCGTGACCCAGTGGCTGTTCAAGGTGGCCTACGAGGTGGCGGCGACGCCCGTGACCTACCTGATCGTGAACTGGCTGAAGCGGGTGGAGGGGGTGGACACCTTCGACCGGGAGACCCGGCTGAACCCCTTCGCGTTCGGCCAGTAGGGCGTACCTGGAGTGCGGTGGCTCGACGCCGCTTTCGGCCGGAACGAAAGCTACGGCGGGCCGCAGCACTCCAAATCGGCGCTACCCTTTGCGCCGCCCGGGCAGTATCCCGGCCAGCAGCTCCAACTCCTTTTGATCGAAGCTGCGGAGGGCCAGCAGCGCCGCGCCGTACAGGGGCGGGGCCAGGAGAACCGCCAGGGGGAGGCTCCAGTCCCGTAGGGCCCACACCTCCAGCCCCATGATCGCCGATGCCAGCACGGGACGCCATGCGAGTTGCACGACGGGGATTGGGGGGAGATGCCGCCGGACGCAGTACCAGAAGGGTATCATCAGGATCCACTCGGAGACAACGGTGGTGATGGCCGCCCCCAGATAGCCCAGGGTGGGGATCAGCAGCAGGTTGGCCACCAGGTTGAAGGCCGTGGCCAGCAGGAAGCTGAAGGTGATGAAACGCTGCTGGTTGATGGCGATCAGCAGGTACTGGGTGACCCCGTTGAGGAAGCTGAAGGGGAGGAACCAGATCAGCACCTGCAGGGCCAGCGCCGAGTGGGGCAGGAAATCGGGCCCCGCGAACAGCAGGATGATCTCGTGGGCGATCAGTGTAGTGCCGACGCTGATGGGCAGGCTCACCATCAGCAGCAGCTTTAGAGCCAGGCTGAAGGCACGGGCCAGCGACTCTTTCGCCGACTGGGCGAACTGGGAGAGCAGGGGGAAGAGGGCCAGGGTGAAGCTGGAGGAGATGATCCCAAGGCCGTCGATGAACTTGTAGGCCGTGCTGTACCAGCCCAGGGATGCGTTGCCGGCCATCGGCTTCAGCATCAGGCTGTCCACCCGGTAGAAGACGGAGTTCAGCAGGTAGTTCAGCATCAAGGGGTAGGAGAGGTTCAGCAGCTCCCAGGAGAAGCGCTTCGAGACGCCATACGTCGCGTCTCTACGAACCCGGATCTGAAGCACTACCACCGCGAGGGCTGTCAGTATGCCCACCGTGGCCAGGTTCACCACCACGGAAACGCCGGCCAGCCCGACGAATCCCCATCCCGCCATCAGTACCGGGACCCCCAGCCCGACCTTCAGGATCTGGCTGAACACGGTGGCGATGGCCGGGTACTCGAACCTCTCGTGGGCCTGGAAGAGGGAGGTGAGGGTCGAGGCTACCAGGGAGGGGAGGAGCCCCGCCCCCAGCAGCAGGATAGCCAGGGCCACGTCGGGGGTTATCCCCAGGGGCCCCGCTGCCGGGCCTATCAGGAGGGCTACCACCAGGAGCGAAGCAACCCACAGCCCCAGTCGCAGGAGCAGGGTATTGCCGAGGTAGCGGTTGGCGACCGTACGATCCTTTGCCACCTCCCGGGTCAGGATGGTCCCCAAGCCGAAGTTGGTCAGGGTGTCCAGGTAGCTCCACACCACCACGGCGAAGGCGTACTTACCCACCCCCTCCGATCCCAGGATCCTCAGGTAATAGAAGGCGAAGCCCATATCCAGGAACTTGTTCAGGAGGGATGTGGCCATGGGGAAGAGAGAGTTCTTGGCCACCCTCTGGAAGGCGGAGCCCTCGCGGCCCGGCCGGTAGCGCAGCAACGCAGCAGCGGTCAGCGCCGACAAGATGACGCTGACCGCAATCAGGGATACGAACAGGGTCTGTCGAAACGAGAGCTGGATCTTACCCCTCCGCTCCCTTTCGGATGAAGTCGAGCAGCAGGCGGGCGCCGAAGCCCGTGGGCCCCTTCGGTATGTAGGACTTGGGCAGGGCGGGGTGATCCGTGTCCACCCAGGCCGTCGCGGCGATGTCCAGGTGGGCCCAGCGGGCGTTTCCGACGAACTGGGAGAGGAACAGGCCGCCCACCGGGGCGGAGCCCAACCGCCCCCCCGAGTTCTTGATGTCGGCGAACTCGCTCCTTACCTGCTCCCAGAGGTAGTCCTCCCAGATCGGCAGCTGCCACAGCCGCTCACCCGTGCGGTCCCCCGCCTCCCGCAGCCGCTGGATCAGGGCGTCGTCGTTGCCCATGACCCCGGCGCCTCCCGTGCCCAGGGCTACTCCCACGCCCCCTGTGAGGGTGGCGATGTCCACCAGGGTGTCGGCCCCCTGCTTCTCGGCGTAGGCCAGGGCGTCGGCCAGCACCAGCCGCCCCTCGGCGTCGGTGGTGATCACCTCGATGCTCTTGCCGTTGGAGGCCCGGACGATGTCGCCCGGCCGGTAGGAGTGGCCGCTGGGAAGGTTCTCCGCCGCCGCGATGATACCCAGGACGTTGGTCTTCACCTTCAGCTCGGCCAGGGCCTGCATGGTTCCCAATACCGCCGCGGCCCCCGACTTGTCGTACTTCATCCGGTCCATGTACTCGGTGGGCTTGATGGAGATCCCGCCGCTGTCGAAGGTGATCCCCTTGCCCACGATGGCCAGCAGCTTCTGGCTGCCGGGGTCGCCCTGGTATCTCAGCAGCGCCATGCGAGGCGGGCGGTCGCTCCCCTGACCCGCGGCCAGGATCGCCCCCATGCCCAGCCTCTCCATCTCCTCCGGCCCCAGCAGCTCGCAGGGCATGCCATACTGGGCCGCTATCTGCTGCGCCCGCTCGGCCAGAAGCTGCGGATACATCAAGTTGGGTGGCGTGGCGGACAGATCCCTGGCCGTCACGGTCGCTCCGGCGTAGATCTCGCCTCGCCGGGCCCCTGCCTCGATTTGGGGGATCTTGCCGGCGTCGGCCTCCACGAAGGTCATTCGGTCCACCGCCAGCGGCTGCTCCGCGGTCTTCAGCTGCTTGTAGCCGTAGGAGGCCAGGATCGCGCCCTCCACCACGGCCTGTGCGCAATCGGCGCTGTCGAACCCGCCTGCACCTGCTCCGTGCACGATGGTATGGAAGCTTGTGATGCGTAGCTCTCTGGCCTTCTTGAGGAGTCCGCCGGAGGCCCTTCGTATCGCGTCCAGGTTGAACTTGTCCCTGGCTCCTAGCCCCACGACGGCGATCCGCCGGGCCGGAACCTTCCCCTGGGTGTGGAGGAGGGTGATCTCGTCCAGCTTCCCCTTTATCTCCCCGTCGGCGATCAACTGGGTGATAAGTCCCCCCAGAGCCCTGTCGACGGCGCCCATTGCACCGCCGGGGGCCGTCACCCCCTCGAACAGGTTCACGGCCAGGAGGGGCGTTTGAACCTCGGTCACGGATCCTTGCTGAGTCAGGATATCCATGGTGTCACTCCCCGATAACCGTCAGCTATCAGTAGGAGCCGGCTCCTGCCGGCGATCAGTTTGGCTTCGCCCGGCCATTTTACACGGCTGAATACCGCCTCTGCCACCGGAGGCAACGTGAAGCTGACGACTATCGGAAGTAGGGGATCACGTAGCGGGCGAGGCAGAAGAGATCCAGCAGCGCCAGAGATCCCACCGAGAGGGTCAGCAGCAACCGGTCGTGGATGGGTGCCATCAGTTCCCTCAATCCCAGGACGAAGAAGAGGGCGATGGGGAGGAGGGCCGGATAGAGGTATCGCCCCTGGGCCTGGACGAAAGAGAGGTTGTACAGGATCAGCTGCGCCACCACCGCCGCGAGGGCCAGTGCCATGAGCGCGAGGGAGCTTTTCTGGTGGGAGGTCAGTGAGCCCTTTCCCAGGACGACCCTGCCCAGGAAGAGGACGAGGCCGAAGACTACCAGGCCGGAGATCAGCTTCAGGGCGAAGTAGACCTGCTCGTTCATCGGGATCCCCATCCAGCCGAACTGGCCCCAGAAACTCTGAAACAGTGTCGTGATGAAGTAGGTGATCGTTGCCGAGTCCAGCTGCTCGAAGCGTGGCTGTCCCACCACCACCTGCTCGTGTCTCTGCAGGCCGAAGAGGTCGGTGCTGCCGTAGAGCATTCCGTTTCGCACGAACCACCATCCCGAGACCAGCAGGGCGACGGCCAGGGTGAGCCCGAGGCGAGGTAGCCGGGAGGAACCGCCATCCTTGCCCGAGCGGGGGGAGACCAGGGCGACCAGCAGCGCCAGCGGGATGTAGCCGTAGACGGTCATCTTGGTCAGCAGGGCTACCCCTGTCATCAGCCCCAGCAGCAGGGCCTGGCCCCTTCCGAAGCCGGCCCGAAGGATCTGGACCATGGCCAGCAGCAGCGAGGTGGCCACCAGCTCGGTCAGGGCGTCGTTGCTGATGCTGCCGGCGATGGCGCTGCGCATCGGCAGGAAGGCGATGAAACCGGCTACCGCCAGCTGCAGCGGCAGCTCCTCGGGGAAGATGGATCGGACCACCAGGAAGGCGAGGATCACGGTGACCGCCGAAAGGGCCACCGACAGCAGCCTCAGGACCACCACCCGCTCCTCCAAGGGCAGGTGGGACGTGGCGCTGTAGACGGGGGCGGCCAGCAGGTAGAAGGCGGGCGGTTGATGGCCCTCGTAGGCGATGGAGTCCACCGATTGCCCTTTGGGGAACCTGGTGCTCTTCAGCCGCTCCAACAGCTCGGCATTCCAGTCGCCGGCCTTCAGTTCGGGCAGCTCTCCCGTGGTCGCGACCTGGCGGACGTAGTTGTAGTGGGCGGGCTCGTCGGGGGCGTTCCAGGGGGGCACACCCAGGGCGTAGCCCGCGGCCAGGGCCACGCCAGCCACCACGATGATCCAGAGGATCGTTACGGTGGCGACCTTTTGCCGCAGCTTTCCGTTGGGTCGCGACCTCTTCAAGGGGACCTCACGCTGGGGAGTGAAGCAGGGTAAGACGTCTTTGTAGCGTCGCCCCTTGTGGGCGACGGGTGACCCGTCGGGGACAAGCCCCGACACTACATGGCCCGGGTACTTGCCGGCTAAGGGATGTTGTCCGGCTGGGAGCGCGAGCGTCTCGCCCGCCCCGGACAATGGCTTCGACTATGTAGAGCGGGGGGTTATCCCCCGCCGCCCGCCGGTCGTGGTTGTCCGGGCGGCGGGGCACAAGACCCTGCCCTACGCCGAGGCGGCCACCGTCCGTCGGCAGGGCAGAGCGCCCTGCCCTACGGTTCCCTGGTCTCGCGGGAGCCGGATCCTACGCCTCGGGCAGCTCCAGCTTGGTGAAGAGCGGGCTTGGCTCCGGCAACTTCCTACCCTGGGGCGGCGCCGAAGGCTTCCAGCCGTGGCTCAACAGATCGTCGCTGTAGCCCAGCAGCCCGTGCAGCTTCTCCGCCGAGTGGGGCAGATAGGGATAGGTGAGCACCTTCAGGGAGTCCACCAGCCGCAGGCACTCGTACATGGTCGCGGCCATCGCCTCCGGGTTCTCCTTCCGCTGCTTCCAGGGGGCCTTCTCCTCCAGGTAGCGGTTGCCGAACTGGGCCAGGGTCATCACTTCCTTCAGGGAGTCCTTGAAGTGGGCTCCCTCCAGCAGGTCTCCCACGGTGTCGAAGGTCTCCTCGATGCGGCGGGTCATCTCCTCGTCGGGCTGATAGCCGGCGCCCATCTCGGGCACCCTCCCCTCCAGGTATCGCTGGAGGAAGGTGAGGGTCCGGTGCACCAGGTTGCCGTAGGTGGCCACCAGCTCGTCGTTGTTGCGGCGGATGAACTCCGACATGGAGAAGTCGGTGTCCCGGGTCTCCGGCATGTTGATGGTCAGCATGTACCGGATCGGATCCGGGTCGTACTGATCCAGCATGTCGGGCAGCCAGGCCGCCCACCCCCGACTGGTGGAGAACTTCCCGCCCTCCAGGTTCAGGTACTCGTTGGCGGGCACGTCGTAGGGCAGGTTGAGCCCTCCGTAGCCCATCAGCATAGCCGGCCAGATGATGGCGTGGAACGGTATGTTGTCCTTACCCACGAAGTAGTAGGACCGGCAGGGCTGCTGCCACCACTCCTTCCACTTGTCCGGCTCCCCTCGTAGCTTGGCCCACTCGATACTGGCCGATAGGTAGCCGGTCACCGCGTCGAACCAGACGTAGATCCGCTTGCTCTCGTAGCCGGGCAGCGGGATTGGCACGCCCCACTCGATGTCCCGGGTGATAGGTCGGTCCTTGAGTCCCTCCTGGAGCATGTTCATGGTGAAGTTGTAGACGTTGGGCCGCCAGTAGGTCTTGGGCTTCACCCACTCCAGCAGCCGGTCGTTTAGCTTGGACAGCTTCAGGAAGAAGTGCTCCGTCGGCCGGATCTCGGGGGTGGTCCCGTGGAACTTGCACCGAGGGTTTATCAGGTCGGTGGGATCCAGGGTCTTCCCGCAGTTGTCGCACTGGTCCCCTCGGGCTTCGGTGAAGCCGCAGTGGGGGCAGGTCCCCTCCACGTACCGGTCGGGCAGGAAGCGGTTGCAGGTGGTGCAGTAGGGCGAGTGCATCACCGCCTTCTCGACGAAGCCGTTCTTCAGCAGGCCGAGGAAGAGGTCCTGGGTCACCTGGTAGTGGTTCTCGGTGGTCGTCTTGGTGAAGAGGTCGTAGCTGATGCCGACCCTCTTGATGTTATCCACGAACTGCTCGTGGTAGAAGTCGGCGACCTCCCGAGGGCTCTTGCCCTCCCGCTCGGCACGAAGTGTGATGGGCGTGCCGTGCTGGTCGGAGCCGGAGACCATCAGCACCTGGTTCCCCTTGAGGCGATGGAACCGGGCGAAGATGTCAGGCGGCAGTAGCGCCCCCGCCAGGTGTCCCAGGTGGAGGGGGCCGTTGGCGTAGGGCCAGGCAACCCCGATGAAGATGTGCTCGCTCATCTTTGGCTCATCACTCACTACTCACCACTGATATCCGACTGTTCTCCTCCGAGTCTCTTGCTGCGTCGTACAGGCCGTGGCGGTCGTTGGCTCTCACCTGCAGCACGTCGTTGAACATGCGCAGGGTATCGCGGATCGGATCCACCCGGCTACTAGGTGAATAATACCAGCTTATGGGCACTTCCGTGATGCCGAGACCCAGCTTCCGGGCGACGTAAAGCACCTCCACGTCGAAGCCGAAGCCGTCGATGACCTGCATCCGGAAGATCCTCTGGGCTGCGTCCCGGCTGAAGCACTTGAAGCCGCACTGGGTGTCCTGAAGTCCCGGCACCGCCAGGACCCGCACGATCAGATTGAAGACCCGTCCCATCAGGTGGCGATGCTTCGGCTCCCCGATCCGCCGGGCCCCCTTCACCTCCCGGGAGGCGATGGCGATCGCCTGGGGTCCCAGCATGGCCTCGGGGAAGCGAGGCACCTCCTCGACGGGCATGGAGAAGTCGGCGTCGCAGAACATGACGTAGCGGCCCTCAGCCGCCAGCATCCCCTGGCGCACCGCGTGGCCCTTGCCTCGATGGGGCTCCCGCAGCAGCCGCAGGCCGGGGAAGTCCGCCGCGGCCTTCTCCACCAGGTCCGCGGTGCCGTCCAGGCTGCCGTCGTCCACTACCAGCACCTCGTAGCTGAAGCTCTGGCGAGTAAGGTACTCCCGCAGCTTCTCCAGCGTGGCGGGAAGCCTCCCCTGCTCGTTGTAAGCCGGTACTACCAGCGATATGAACGGACGATCCATCACGACCTCTCGATGGTGGGCTCGGGCTCGCGCAGCAGCGACAGCAGGTAGCTCTCGGGGACCCTGCGGGCCTCCTGCAGGGCCCGGCGCTGGCCGAGCCTCTTCGGGATCTGCAGTGCTCCTGCGATTTGTCCTCTTAGTCTCGCTCTGGCGGCCTTCTCCCGGAAATGCCAGATAGAGTGTACCGCAAAACGGGCCTGAGTCCTAATCAGGGCGGCCCAATTGCGACGGAGGACCTCGGAGGGCAGGTTCTTTACCGCGACGGTGATGAAGTTCCGTCCGCAGTAGAAGCTGGCGGTCTCGCCCCCCCCCGTGGCGCTCAGCCGGTGGTAGACGCGGGCGCCGGGAAGGTAGAGGCAGCGGTGGCCTCGCAGCTGGGCTCGGAGGCTGAGATCCACGTCCTCACAGTACATGAAGAGGGACTCGTCGAACAGCCCCACATCCTCGAGGAGGTCGCGTCGCCACCCCGAGGCACCCCCGCAGGCCGCCGGCACGTACTCCTCCCGGTCGAATTGACCCTCGTCCCTCTGCCAGACCCCTCGGTTGCCGGGGACTCCATCCTTGGTGTAGAAGTCCCCCGCCGAGTGGATCACGTCCCGCCGATCGTAGAGAAGGATCTTGCAGGCGAAGAAACCCGCTTCCGGATGTACAACGGACGCCTCGGCCAATCGTTCCAGCCAGCCCTCCTCCGCTTCGGCATCGTTGTTCAGCAGAGCCACCAGCTCGCCCTTGGACCGGCGGATCCCCTCGTTGACGGCCGCCGCGAAGCCCCTGTTGCTGTCCAGGGACACCAGTCGAAACTCCGGGAATCGCTCCGGGACCATCCGGTCGGAGCCATCGGTGGAGCCGTTATCCACCACCAGCACCTCGAACTGCCGGTAGCGCTGGGATCGCAGCGATGCCAGGCAGCCCGCCAGGTAGCGGGATCCGTTCCAGTTGGGGACGATGACCGATATGAAGGGGGCGGGGTTTGACAAGTCAGAGGTATCCGTTCAGCTTGTAGTAGGCCAGCTTGGCCAACTCGACGACGGTGAGGCGCAGGGTCGCGCCGTTCTGCCACCAGCTATTGGGGTGCCACTGATCGTCCTGGACCGGGTAGCTCGCCACCGAGATGCCGGTGTCTTGGAAGGCTTTGGCGAAGGTCAGGGAGGCCCGCCGCTCGTGGTAGGGGGAAGTCACCAGAATGGCGGACTTCAGCCCCTGCCGGACCATCAACTCCCGGGTGTAGAGGGCATCCTCCCGGGTGGAGGTGGATTGGCCCACCACCAGCATCCTCGCCTGCGGCACCCCCAGTTCGGCGGCCTGGGTCCTCATCACCTCCGCCGCGGGCGGGCTACCCTGCTGGCCGCCCCCCACCAGGATCAGCCACCGGGCGTAGCCCTCCTGGAACAGCTCGACGCCCTGCTCCAGCCTGGCGCCCCCGTCGCCGCTGAGCACCACGATGGCATCGGCATTGGAGGGGTTGTCCTCGACTACCAGGAAGCTGCCGATGGCCGTCAGAAGAAGGGGTCCTTGCCAGAGGAGGGCGGCTCCGATCAGGACCAGTGCCGTCGCAACCCAGGCGAAACCGGCGCATCCAGGCAGTGCTACGTGAAAGGAGTTGTGGGTCCTGCGCCGGGCCAAGGGATGCCTCCGTAACAGACCGCCGGGTACCGAAAGCGGGGCCAGTATAGAGGCTCGGGAGAAAGGCGGTCAAGGGAAAGAGCGTAGACAACCGGTGCGGCCACCGCTATGCTGTAGTTGATACTTCGATCTCACCCCGCTTGCGGAAGAAGGGAGGTTTGTGCTCGGCGGAAGGTCGCAACCGCCTGGAATCTCAGCAAGGTCAACAGCGGTTTGTGGGCGAGGACGCCCGGGGCCATGCTCATAACGGGCCACAAAGGTGTGGTGGGACAGGCCTACATTTCGCAAGGGGTAATGTGGACATGAGGTACTTCCTGATCGCCGTCACCTTCCTGATGAGCCTCGCAGTAATCGCGTGTGCCTCCTCCGCGCCCGCACCCGCGCCTGCTAGAGCCCCCGAAGCTCCTAAGGCCGCCGCCCCGGCCGCTCCTGCGGCCACCTCGGCCGTTCCCGCGGCGGGCCAACCGGCTGCTCCAGTCAAGGTGGATCTTCTCACCATCAAGTTCGCTCACGCCGGTTCTGACACCCATCCCTACTCCATAGGTCTCAAGGTCTGGCAGCCTCTCCTGGAGAAGGCCTCCG
>DAHVXI010000053.1:0-13754 GCA_027356795.1 Chloroflexota bacterium
GGGCTCCTGCGCCTGGCAGGAGCCCCTTCCGCCCGGCTGCGTTGCTACTTCCTGAGCCTCGGCAGCACCTCGGGGTTCACCGGCGTCAGGGGGGACCGGCCCTGGAGCACGGCCAGGACGTTGTTGGCCGCCAGCTCCACCATGGCCCGTCGGGTGGCGATGGTCGCGCTCCCGACGTGGGGCAGCGCCACCACGTTCTCCATCTTCAGCAGCGGGTTCTCCGGACCCGTCGGCTCCTTCTCGAAGACATCCAGCCCGGCGCCCGCGATCTTCCCCTCCCGCAGGGCGTCGATCAGGGCCCGCTCGTCCACGATGGGCCCTCGGGCAGCGTTGATCAGGTAGGCCGTCGGCTTCATCATGGCGAACTGGGCCGCCCCGATCATCCCCCTGGTTTCCGCAAGCAGCGGCAGGTGGAGGGTGACGAAGTCCGACTCCCGGAGCAGGGTCTCCAGGTCGACGAACTGGTAGCCGAACTTCCTCTCCAGATCCTCCCGCCGAACGAAGTCGTGGTAGAGCAGCTTCATGTGGAAACCGAGACCCCTCTCGGCTACCGCAGCCCCGATCCGGCCGAGCCCCACCACCCCCAGGGTCGCGTGGTGGACGTCTCGCCCCAGCAGGTTGCCGGAATCCACCCCCTTGCCCCACCGACCGGCCCTGGCGAGCCGCTCCGCCTCGCCGATCCGTCGGGCCACCGTCAGCATCAGGGTGAAGGCCAGGTCGGCCGTGGTGTCGGTGAGGACGTCCGGCGTGTTGGTCACCAGGATGCCCCGCTGGGTGGCGGCGGCCACGTCCACATGGTCGAAGCCCACCGAGGAGGTGGCGACGATCCGCAGCCGAGGCGCCCTATCCATCAGCGCAGCCGAAAAGGGAGCGTAGCCCAACACCGCCTGGGCGTCGCGTACCTCCCTCTCGACCATCTCGGCCGGGCAGCGCCCCTCTCCCGTCCACCGGCTGACCTCGCACAGCTCGGCCAAGCGACCGGAGAGCTGCTCGTCCAGGGGGGCGGTAACGAAGACCTTCGGTTTCGACATGGAGTACTCCTTTCTGATGTGAGCGATGGGCGAAAAGGCGGAAGGACGGGGCGTGCTGCCCCGCGCCCTGCTGGCCGTCGCTGGACAGCAGAAGGATACGACATCCGGCGAAACATGGCGAGGGGCTGCCCCCTATCGGGGTAGCATCACGTTTCCGGGTCGGGGTGACCAGGCGTGTAGGGCACGTCCGCGTGCGGGATGGCTGCGGGAAACGTGTAGGGGCGACTGGCAGTCGCCCCTGCAACAGTCTCCCATACTGGCTTTGCGGTTCGCGGAGGGACTAGGCGGCGGGCTCGACGGCCACCACCGCCATCCCCAGCTTCTGCTCCAGCCCCTGGAGACACTCCAACTGGCTCTCGTTGAGTCGAGCAGCCGCCACCTGGTCCGGCTCGTAGGCCAGCAGCACCTTCCCTCCCAGGGTCGCCTCGGCTTCCTTCAGCAACCGCTCATCCTCGTCCGACAGGCGGCTCAGCGTCCAGATCTTCGCGGGCATCTCCTACCTCCTTTGCACCGACGACCGGTGAAACCAAACCGGGCGCAAGTTCTGTACCGAGAGGGAAGGGTTATGTCACGTCCTCGCGGGCAACGCCGGGGATACCCAGGACGAAGTCCGCCCCGTAGGCCAGGGAGGGGGTCTGGAAGCCGGGCGGAGCCTCACCCCCCAGCACCCGCTCCATGGCGGACACCGCGGCCAGGGCGGTAAAGTCGTAGCTCTCCGGGCCTCGCAGCCGCGACACCGCCCGCCGCCCGGCCTCATCCTCCACCTCCCCCCACAGCCGGCTCTCGCCCCGTGCCCGCTCCTCCTCCGATGGGCCGGGGGCCATGGCGTCTATCCACGACCTGAGGAGGCCCTGCACCACCGAGGAGCCCAACAGCCATCCCAGGCGGCGGGACATCTCCATGGCCCAACGCATCGAGGCGGGGAAGGCGGCGCACACCTCCACGTTGGGGACGCCGGTGCTGTAGTAGGCGGTCGCCACGTCCCCCCAGGGGAGGGTGACCGCCTCGACGGGGCCGCGACCGAGATCGACGGTGCGGCTCTTCCAAGCCGCGGGAACCGGCGTCAGCACCCCCTCCCGCCGGATCAGCCCACCTCGAAGGAGGCTCTCCACCGCCGTCGCCGCGGTCCCCCGAGAGGGGCGGCCGGCCACCTGAAAGGCCAGGATCAGGCGGGTCGCCGAGGGAAGCCGTCGCTTCAGGTGGGCGGCCAGGCAGTCGGAGGGGACCACGTCGAACCCCACGCCAGGGAGCAGCATCACCCCGGACGACCGGGCCTCGGCGTCCAGGGCGTGGAGGCCCTCGAAGACGGCCACCTCGCCGGTGATGTCCAGGTAGTGGGTCCCCGTCCGCAGACAGCTCTCGGCCACGGTCCGATAGCTGTGGGAGAAGGGCCCGGCACAATTGAGAACGGCCACCACGTCCATCAGGGCGGCATCCACCACGGCCGAATCCACCAGGGCGAAGGCCCGGTAGGGCAGGCCGAGCCTCTCCCCCTGGGAGTACAGGCTGAAGCGGTCGCGACCCGCCAGGACCGGCCTGAGGCCACGCCGCAGCGCCTCCCGGGCGATCAGCTCGCCGGAATAGCCGTAGGAACCATATATCAGGAAGCCCGATGCCATCTCGCCGCCTTCCTATCACCAACCGTACCAGCCCTCTCATAGACGTCGAGCGGCTGCCGCCGCACGTCCTGGGGGCGTTCCTTTCCGAGGAGAACCTGGTGATCCTCTCGTCACAGTTGGAGTCGGCCCCGGCCAAGGCACCGGCCGACGTCCTGACCCACGAGCTCCAGCACGCTTCCGATTTGGCGACTATGGGGGAGCCCCAAACGCCCGCCCAGTGCTTCAACTTCGAGGAGCGGGCCTTCTTCAAGCAGGCCGAGGTCTGGAACCAGCTCTGGGGAGGCAACCTGCCGCCCAGCGACAACCCCTTCTACACGGAGTTAACGACATCGCCACCACCGTGGACACCAACCCCAACGCCTTCGTGGCGCAGCTGGTGCAGCGCTACCGCTCGGAGTGCGGGCCGCTGCCGCAGTAGGGTGAGGCCTGGTCCCAGCAGCGCGGGGCCGCTCCCGAAGGCGAACCACCCCGTAGGGTCGATCGGGCAGGGGCTGCCATCCGCTCGGTGGTCCCGGCAACGCTCCGGCAGGGTGGGGCGATCCTCGCGATCGCCCAAAAGGCCCAGGGGCTAACGCAGGCTTCGCCAGGTTCTTTACCAGCCTAGCGGGGGATCAGACTGGAGAGGAAGGGGCCGTACTTCCAGAGGACGGCGAGGGCGAGCCAGACACCGGTCAGGGGGATGGGATCCAGGGCCAGCAGCCAGACGGGGAGACCGACGGCCACCGTCGCCAGCAGCCAGACGGCGACGACCCGGGAGAGGAAGGATTGCGGTCCGAGGGGGCAGCTCTGGAGGTCGATGCCCGCCGAGGCCAGCAGCGGAAGGGCAGCCAGCACCACGATCGCCCCCAGAGCAAAGCCCAGCAGCGTCCGCACGGTCACCCGCGGCCGCCGCAGCATCACCAGGAGTCCCCCGGCCAGCCCTCGAAGACCCGCCACCGAGCCCACAGCCACCCCCAAGACCACGACGTCAATCGTGCATATACCCCACCCCAGTATACATCAGCTGCGGCTCAAGATGTGGAGCCAACCCCCGCTGCAGCGCGAATCCGAAGGCAGCCGCGGCGATCCGCGGGTGGGGATCCTCGGGCAGCGCAAGCTCGGGGGCCAGACGGCCCCGCAGGATTCTCAGCTGCTCGCCAGCACGAGAGGCTCACCCTCTCCGCCCCGAACCCCATCTGGCTCCGTCCTGCGGACGGGGTTCCTCAGCGTCCCGAGACCGTCGATCCGGCATTCCGCGACGTCGCCCTCGTGAATGGGCACTGCCCCCGGGGTACCCGTGCTGATGATGTCGCCGGGGAAGAGCGTGGCAACGTGAGAATGGAAGGAGACCAGATAGTCGGGCGGGAACGCCATGTTGGACACCACATTCTCGCGGAAGAGGGATCCGTTGCTGTAGGTTCCCACCTTGAGCCCCAGCAGATCGGGGACCTCGTCCAGGGTGATCAGCTCCGGACCAAAGGAGAAGAATGTGTCGAAGTTCTTGGCCCTGGTCAGGTAGCGCGGATTCTTGATCACCATGTCCTCAGCCGTCATGTCGAGGATCAGGCAGACCCCAGCGACGTAGGACAGGGCTTCCTCCGTGGAGACGTTTCGACAGGTCCGGCCGATGATGACTCCCAGTTCCGCTTCTGCAGTGACCCGCTCGGACTGGTGGGGCAGCTCGATGTGGTCGCCGGGCCCGATGATGGTGTGGTCGGCCTTCAGGAAGCTGGCAGGCTCGGTGGGGAAAGGTGCGCCCAGGTCCCGCGCGTGCTCCCGGTAGTTCAGGCCGATTCCCCAGATCTTCCTGGGATGGCGATAGAGAGGACCGATGCGGACGTTGTCCAGGTCCAGGACCTCGGGCGTGCGCTCCGCATCGCGCTGAAGGAATGGGTTTACACCATGTCTAATCAGCTGAAACAGGTCCGTAGGCCACGATTTCCCCCAGTAGGCATTTATCGCCCTGATCGGCACGGCGCCGGCACCGGCGATGACCGCGGCTTCCTCAGCTCCCCAAGGTTGATCCAATCTCCGCAACGTTACTAAACGCACAGCCCTGATTTCCTCCTTCTACTCATGCTGCAAAACTATCCCACAGGCTATCGCGCCCATGAGCCGGATTGGCCATGGGATCGACGGCTGGCATCACTCAGCACCCGTTTCTGCCTGTCGATTCCGCAGAAACGAAGTGCTGAACCTCTGCCCAATAGCTGCAGCACATCCCCGCAGTCCCATCACTGGAAGTGCAGGAATCCCTCAATCGTGCCGTGCCATAGAGGGCTGAGCGGTATACGGATGGAAGACGTGGCGGCCGAAGCTTACGGTTGCACTGCCGGTACCCGAGAAGCTCTCATCTCGCAACCAAACGCCATCGGTCGGACGGAGGAGAGGCGGCGGAACACCAGGGCCCTGGAGTCAACATGGGAAGTCCATGCGGGCTTCCGCCGTCGAAAAAGGGGACCCGATAGGTAGCAGTGTCGGGAATCAGCCTTCCTGCGCGTAGGATACATGATCCAGGTTGTTGGATCAAGTGGTGGTACTACAGCCCCAATTCCTCCCCGACCAGGACCACTGTCACGTCGAGGCCGCGGGTCTTGCGGTGGAGGATCACCGTGGCCTTGCAGATGCGGTCCCGGCTCTGGCAATCGGAGCAGACGCCGGTGGCGGTGCAGGGGGTATCGCAGTTGAGCCGTTTGGCGTTCGCGGGGGCAGCGAAGTTGGCTGCCCGGTCCAGCGCCTCCTCCAGGGTGGGCACCACCTTGTTTGCACCTGCGACGACGATGGTCCTCTTCGGCCCGAACAGCATGGCTGCGGACCGGTTGCCGTTGGAGTCCAGGGTGACGAGCCTGCCGTCCATGGTGATGGCGTTGGTCCCCGTCAGGAAGACGTTGGCCAGGAGGGCCTCCCGGCGCATGGGCCCCCGCTCCGCCCAGGGCACGGCCCTCTCGGTCCAGGGCGGGTTGACCAGCCGGTAGTCCCCGGCCCGCAGCGCCTCCAGGATGCCCGTCTCCTCCAGGGTGAGGGAACCCCCGAAGCCGATCGCGGTCCCGGCGGGGATCATCGAGAGGACCGCCTCGCGCGCCGCCGCGCCGTCCTCGACGTACAGGGCCTCGAAGCCGTTGCGATGCAGCGCCTCGACGGCCGTCCTCGCCCGGGTTTCGTAGAGCCACTGTTTGGATGGATGCATGAGACCTCCCGTAGTCACTACACTCTGCGCTGCCAGGCTGGCGAGACCCTGGCATGAACATCGAAACAGCCACCGTACCCCGGATCCCCCTCAGGGCTTGAGGGCTACGAGGACGATGCGCCGCTTGAGGAAGAAGAGAAGGCCGGACTCGCGGCGGACCACCTCGGAGGACACTTCGGCTGGCGCCGACTCGACCAGGGCCAGGGCCTCGGCCGCCTCAGGTCCAGAGGAGGTCGGCGTCGTTCACCCCCCGCTCCTCGGCCTGGGCGGCGAACTGGCGCCCCATCTCCGGCGTCAGGTCGACTCCGACGACGCGGCCGGCCAGCGGCGCGAAGGCGAGAGCGGTGTTGCCCGCCGCGGTCGCCACGTCGAGGAGGGATTCGGTCCCGACGGGCGACAGCAGGGAGATCAGCCGGTCCAGATCCTGTCTGGCCGAGTGGCCGGCAGGCGCGTAGGCGGCAGCGTGCTTGCCGAAGAACCGGGTTACCCGTTTCTTGCGATCCATAGGCACCACCCCGATCGCCGGCAGGAGCCGGCTCCTACAGGACCTGGGCCGGCAGAGACGACGGCCCCTACACACGCGGTTCTGTTGGCTAAGCCCTCACCCCGACCCTCTCCCAAAGGGAGAGGGAGCAAGAAAGCGCCTCTCCCAAGAGGAGGGAGCAAACGGCCTAGGCGGTCACGCGGGCTAGGCCGGCCACAGGCTCGCCCTTGGGGAGGCCCGCCAGCCGGCTCCCCTTGCGGTCGCGGGGGGTGGTGGGGATCGCCCTGGCAGCCACCCGGAAGATGGCGTCGTCGGCCGTCCAGACGACCAGCTCGTCGCCGGTCGCGACAGCTACGCCACCCACCAGGGTGTCCCCGCCGGCGAGCCCCATGGCCTGCACGCCGCCGGTGGCCCGGCCCTTGGTGGGGTACTCCTCCAGGGCCGTCTTCTTGGCAAAGCCGGAGGCGGCCACCGTCACAAGGAAGCGGCGATCCTTCTCCGCCAGGGCGAAGGCGCCCACCACCTCGGCACCCTTGGCCAGGCCGATGGCCGCCACCCCCTGGCCGACCCGACCCGACACCCGCACGTCCTCGTCGGAGAAGCGGAGCGCCTTGCCGTCGGTGGTCAGCACCAGGTACTGGCCGGCCCCGTCGGAGATCAGCGCCGTCTGGAGCTGGTCGCCCGCCAGCAGGTTCAGGTCCGAGAGGCCGGAGCCGTCGGCGCTGCGGTAGTCGTAGAGGGCCGACTTCTTCACCCGGCCGTTGCGGGTGAACTGCACCAGGTAGCGGTCCTGGGAGAAGCCGTCGGCGGCCAGGGCGGCCACGATCTGCTCCTGGGGACCCAGGCTCAGGATCCGGCGGATCGACTCGCCCTTCCCGTTGGTCTCGGGCAGGTTGTTGGCCCGCAGGGCGTAGATCTGGCCCAGGTTGGACAGGAAGAGGACGTAGTCCATCGTGCTGGCCGAGAAGGAGGCCAGCTGTGCGTAGTCCTTGCGACCCCGCCGCTTGCCGTCGGGGGTCACCCGCAGGTGCCCGTCGGGGGTGAGGTGGAGCTGGAGGCTCTTCTCCTCGATGATGTTCTGGACCTCGGTGACCTCCACCTGGCCCTCCCGGTCGATGACCGTCCGGCGGGCGTCGCCGAACCTGTCCCGCACGGCCCGATACTCGCTCTTCAGCAGGTCGATCAGCTTGGTGGCATCGCCCAGGATCTCCTTGATCTCCGCAATCCGGACCTCCAGGCTCTTGCGCTCCTCCTCGTACTTGCCGGCGTCCAGCTTGGTCACCTGGGAGAGGGTCATGTTGGCGATGACCTCGGACTGGATCTCCGACAGCCTGTACCGCTTCTGGATCTCCAGCTTCGCCTCCTGCCGGTTGGCCGCCTGCTGGAAGATCTTCACGATCTGCTGGGCGTTGGCCGCCCCGACGATCAGCCCCTGGACGATGTGGAGCCGCTCCTCGGCCTTCCTCAGCTCGTGCTGGAGCCGCTTGGTCAGCACGTCCCTCTGGTGGTCGTTCCAGTGGACCAGCAGCTCCAGCATCCCAACCTGGCGAGGCTCCACGGCGGGCCGCCCGGCCTCCCCCATCAGGAAGACCATCTGGGCGGTGTAGTTCTGCTGAAGCTCGGTGTGGGCGTAGAGGGCGTTCAGCACTCTGGCGGGCTCGGCGTCCTTCCGCAGAGTGAGGACGATGCGGAGACCGTGGTCCTCGTCGGACTCGTCCCGGATCTCCGGCATGACTCCCTCGATCTTCCGCTGGTTGATGGCGTCGGCGATGGAGCCCTTGATCTTGTCCTTGGTGGTGTAGGGGATCTCGGTGATCACCAGCGCCTGGCCCCGCGGGCTCTCCTCCAGCCGGACGGTGCCCCGCATGGCGAAGCGGCCCTTGCCGGTCTCCAGGTACTCCCGGATCCCCTCCTCCCCCATGATGTGGGCGCCGGTGGGAAAGTCCGGACCCTGGACGTAGCGCATCAGCTGCTGGGTGGTCATATCCTGCTTGTCCAGCAGGGCGGTGGCGGCGTTCAGCACCTCCGTCAGGTTGTGGGGAGGAACGTTGGTCGCCATGGCCACGGCGACGCCGCTGATGGGGTTCACCACCGGAGGCAGGTGCCCGGTCAGGTAGAGGGGCTCGGTGGTCCTGGGGTCCTGGAGGTAGGTGGGTATCAGCGGCACGGTCTCCTGGTCCACGTCGGCCAGCAACACCTCGGCCAGGGGGGTCAGCCGGGCCTCGGTGTAACGGGAGGCGGCCGGCGGGTCGTTGTCTATGGAGCCCATGTTCCCCTGCCCATCGATCAGAGGGTAGCGCAGGGTGAAGTCCTGAGCCATGCGGGCCATGGTCTGGTAGATGGCCACGTCACCGTGGGGGTGGAAATCGCCCGTGACCTGTCCGACGATCTTGGCCGACTTGATGGTGGGCTTGTTGGACCGGTAGCCGTTGACGTACATGCAGTAGAGGATGCGCCGCTGCACCGGCTTCAGACCGTCGCGGGCATCCGGGATGGCCCGGTCCACGATGGTGGCCGCCATGTATTGCGCGTAGTTGCGAGGGAACAGGACCGCGAAGTCCTCTTCGCGGATGCCCTGGGCCGGTACTAACAGTTCGTTAGACAATGGTTCGTCCTTCTAGCCAGGCTCGCCGGGGTGCGTTGGGACCTCACCCCCGACCCCTCCCCGCTGCGGGGAGGGGAGATCACACCCCACTTCACCCGATGTCAGATGATCAGCAACTCGTGCCTTCACCGAGATGCGAGCGAGGACTGCTGCCACGTCATTCCTGACTTCATCGTTTCGAACGCGGACGATGGTGAGGCCGCGAGCGGCGATGATCTGGTCACGCTCTCTGTCATAGTCAGCACGTTCGTCGTGAACTGGGCCATCAACCTCTACTACCAGCCCAGCGGAAGGACAGTAGAAATCCGCGATGAACCCGTCAATGACTTGCTGCCGGCGGAAACGCAGCCCTAGGAGTCTACGCTCGCGGAGCTGATTCCATAGGAGACGCTCTTCTTCCGTCATGGAGCGGCGCAACTCCCTCGCGCGCTCCACCTTGCCTCGTTCTACCCTCTGCCCAGAGACGATGAACCGGTCCACCATCCGCTTTTCTCGCCGCCAGGTCCTACCCCCGGCCCCTCCCCGTTGCGGGGAGGGGCCGGGGGTGGGGTACGCCCGCTACACATCCAGGTTCCCAGCCATCGCGAGGTGCCTGGCCTGCTTGGCCAGGAGGGCGCGGCGGGCCTCGGCGTTCTCCTTGGCCATCAGCTCGTTCACTATCTTGGCGGCCAGGGCCGAGTCCTCCATGGTCACCCGCTTCAGCACCCGCTTGGAGGGATCCATCGTGGTGTCCCGCAGCTCGCCGGCGTTCATCTCGCCCAGACCCTTGTACCGCTTGAACTCCAGGCTGCCGGCATCCGGGTGCTCCCGCAGGAACTTCTTCCGGGCCTCGTCGTCCGTGAGCCAAATCATCTTCCCCTTGTACTTCACGGAGTAGAGGGGCGGGCAGCCCAGATAGACGTGCCCGGACTCGATCAGCCCTGGCATCTCCTGGTTGAAGAGGGTCAGCAGCAGACAGACGATGTGGCTGCCGTCCACGTCGGCGTCGGACAGCAGGATGACCTTGTGAAACTTCAGCCTCTCCAGATCGAAGAGGTGCCGCGTGCCGGTACCGATCACCGAGATGATGGTCCGGATCTCCTCGTTGTCCAGGATCCGCTGGAGAGTGGCGTTGGCCACGTTCAACGGCTTACCCTTCAGGGCCAGGATCGCCTGGAACTCGCTCTTGCGGGCCTGCTTGGCGCTGCCGCCCGCGCTCTCGCCCTCCACCACGAACAGCTCGTTCCTCTCCGGATCGTTCCCGTTGCAGGCGGCGAACTTCTTGGAGAGGGTGACGTCCACCAGCTCGGAGCCCTTCTTCTGGCCGGTGCGGGCCAGCTCCTCGGCCATCTGGGCCTCGTTTCGGGCCTTCTGAGCCAGGTGGATCTTCTTCAGCCACTCCTTGGCCTGGCTCTGGCTGGTCTCGAACCACTCCGTGAGCCCCTCGGTCGCCACTGAGCGGACGATCCTCTCCACCGGCGCGTTGTTCAGCCGGTTCTTGGTCTGCCCCTGGAACTGGGGATCGGCCAGCTTCACCGAGATCACGACGGCCAGACCCTGCTGGATGACGTCGGGCTTCAGCGCCTCCTTGGCCCGATCCTTGATCAGGTTCCACTTGAGGGCGTAGTCGTTGACGATCTTCGTCAGCGCCGCCTTGAAGCCGATCTCGTGGGTGCCACCGTCCGGAGTGCGCACGCCGTTGGCGAAGGAGAGCATCTGGGTCTTGTAGCCCTTGTCGGGCTGGAGCACCACCTCCACGGAGACCTCGTCCTTGGCCTTGACGATGGAGATGGGCTGCTTGAAGAGAGGACCCGGCCCCGTCGCCTCCAGGGTCTTCAGGTAGTCCGCCAGACCGTTCTCGGAGTGGAGGACGCGACGAACGGCCTTCCGGGTTTCGTCGTCCCAGTAGGAGAGCTCGATCCACAGCCCCCGGTTGAGGCACGAGGTGGCCTCCAGCCGGGAGATCATGGTCTCCACGTCGTAGGTGGCGTCCTCGTCGAAGATGGAGGGGTCGGGGAGCCAACGGATCTGGGTCCCGTGGAGCTTGGGATCGCAGGGCTCGAAGCTGTACTCCAGGGCGTTCCCTTCCATGAACTGCTGGTGGAACCGCTGGCCGTCCCGCCAGATGTCCACCTCCATCTGAGCCGAGAGGGCATTGATCACCGTGAGCCCCACGCCGTGAAGGCCGCCGGCCTGCTTGTAGGCGCCGGGCTCGAACTTGCCGCCGGTGAATGGCTTGATGAAGATCCAGGTGGCGGTGGGCAACACGGCGCCGCCCCACTCCTTCATGTCGATGGGGATGCCCCGGGCCTCGTCGCGCACGGTCACCCGACCGTCCCGGTCGAGGGCGATCCACAGCTGGCTGCCGTATCCGGCGTTGAACTCGTCGACCACGTTGTCGAGGGCCTCGTAAACCAGGTGGAGCAGACCTGAGGTGGAGGTGGTGCCGATGTACATGCCCGGCCGCTGCCGGATGTGCTGGACCCCCTCCAGGATCTGGATCTGGTCGCCGGTGTACTCGCCGGACTCGACGGTGCCGTTGCCATTGCCGTTGCCGTTGCCGGGTGCGACGGAAGGAGGGACGGCCTCGACCGAGACCCGGATGGCGGGGGAGGACCGGTCGGCCGCCACCTTGGCCGGCGAGACCGTCGCCACCTTCTTGGCAGCGCCGGCCCCGGCGGGCTTCTCCGCGGCTTTCCGGGTCTCGACAACCTTCTTGCCGGCCCTCGGCGCCTTCGCCTCGGCCTTGGCTTTGGCCTTGGTCGCCGCCCGCTTCAGCCGCGTCTCCTGGTCCCAGGCCATCACCAACTGCTTGGGGTCAAGATCCTCCAGGGCGGCGCCGGCCGCCGGTGGGACCCTACCCCCTTCACCAACCACCTTAACGACCACTACAAGAACCTCCGTGGGCAGCCCGCGCTAGAGGCGGGTCCACTCCCTTCCGATGTCGTACGAGAGGCTACGGGGAGCCGGGATCGAGAAAGCTCCGACCGCCGGCAGGATGTCGATGGTTCTAACGGAGGGGCAGGGCTTGGAGCCCTGCCGCCCTCGAGGACACACACCCTTCGTCCCCGTGGGCGGGATTCCCGTTTCTCTGAACACGCGCATATTAGCAGAAGACGGGGCCGAACAACAGCCTCTTGGCGCCGCAAATTGCCGCCACCGTTGCCGTTCGGCCCCCGTTTCCCCACCTCACCCCGAGCGAGACGCCCCGTCGATATAGAACATATGTTCTGGTGAGCACATTTTGCGGGATTCCAGGCCGAAATGCAAGAGGGGCGGCCCACGGCGATCCCTACGTCGAGGAATCGAAGCTCTATCCGGTAAGCCGGGTACGAACGACTGAAGTCGCTACCACGAGATGGCAATCGCCGGCAGGAGCCGGCTCCTACAACTCGGCAGCGTCACGGCACGTAGGCCTTCTCCACCGCCTGGATGCCCGCCACCAAGTCGTCCTCCTCCATCCGGTCCCGGCCGTGCATCGCCGCCGAGGCGGCCCCGTACCAGCCGGCGAGGGCCAGACACTTCCCCAGGTAGTCCCATCCTTCGCGAAGGTGGGGGCTCTCCAGCAGCGACTTCCGCAGCAGGTAGTTGGAGAGGAAGCGGGTCAGGTAGTCGTCGAACTGGGTCCGGCTCAGGTCCCGGTCCACCCGCCCCAGGGCACCAAGCTCCACCCAGCCCTCCAGGGTGGAGAGGTACAGGGGCCCGGAGCCGTTCCCCACCGCCAGGGCGTAGCCAATGGCGGCCGACCCCCGACCGGAGGTGGGCGTGTGAGGGGTCTCGATGTCCCCAATCATGGGGGCCAGCACCGGGAGCTCGGGCAGGGAGGGGTTCTCGGCGGAGCCGACCCGGTCGAAGGCCGGGAGATAGGCTGCCCTCCTCCACTCCCGCAGCCACGCGGCGACCTCCCCCTGCTCCAGCCACCGCTTCCCAGAAGCCCAGTCCGCCATAGCGACGAGCAACGCGCCCCCCGCCACCCACCGGGCAACCACGGGGAACTCGCGCCGTGCCAGGATCTCCAGGAGGGATCTCTCCAGCTCCAGGTAGGCGGACCAGCCCATCCGGCGGCCGGGCGCCAGAAGGGCCTCCGGGTCGACGTTCCGACGGCGGTTGAGTCCGTTTCTGTCGGGGGAGCCGTCCAGCCACTCCTGAACCAGCGCCTCGTCGACGGAGAAGGGCTCGCCCTCGCTGCGAACCAGGGCCGGGCAGGCGTAGTCGGCGCCCACCAGCACCCCCTCCGTCGTGTGCCCCAGCAGGAACGGGAACCGCCGGCAGGTGAAGGGCTTGGCCTGCTCGCCCAGCACCTTGTGGATCAGACAGAGGTTGTCCTCCTCCAGGAAGACGCACCGCCCCTTCAGCTTGGCGATCTGGATGCTCGGCTGAAGCTGCCCCGGAAGCCGCTGCTCCTCGAACAGCGGCACTCCCCGCAGCCGGGGGCTATCCTGGGCCCAGTCGCGGGCCAGGAGCCGATCCCGGTCCTCCGGCTCCACCAGGATCCGCCACCCCCGGCAGCACCAGCCGCAGCGCCGGCAGGAGTACATCTGCCCCTCGGGCACCGCCAGTTGTACTCGCAAGGTTCGTCCTACCGATTCTCGTACATGTCCACCAGGGACTTCACCTTCTGTGGGTTCGCCTTGGCCGCATCCACCACGTCCTTCAGGGTCTTGAATGGGCTCTCCTTCTTGACAGATATCACGACCGGCTCGATGTTGTCCAGGGCCAGCGAGGTCAACTGTCACTGCTCAGGGAAAATGTCCGGTTTAACTGCTCAGGGAAAATGTCCGCCATACTTGAGGTATGAGGACACTTACCTTGAACCCGAAACAGCAACGAGAGGTTGAGATCCTGACCAGATTGGAGGCACAGGCTCTGG
>DAHVXI010000055.1:0-51414 GCA_027356795.1 Chloroflexota bacterium
TCCAGGTTGCGGGCCGTGGCCTGGAGCAGGGGGGTGGGGTCTTCCCCGCCGTGGAGCAGGGCCGCCGTGCGGTCGGGGATCCTGGGGTTGTTGTCTATGAGTATCCGGAGGTGCTCCTGATCGATCCTGGCAGGGGTGGCCGCCACGATCTTCTGAAACAGGTCGATTGTTGCCTCCGGCCCCATGCCGCCCAGGATACCGACAACCTTCTCTGCCATGGCAGCCTCCTATCGGCACGTTGATGGCCGCATTATAGTAGGGCTCAGTAGGGGCAGCATCCACGCCACTCCACCGGCCCGATCAGGACCCTGCCCAGCGTGGCCGACCGGTTCCTGCGGTCGATGCCCAGTAGCTCGAGGTGACCCACCGTAGCCTCGCTATCGACATCCATCGCCTTGAAGGGCATCACCGTTGGGTTCTTGGCAGCAGCCTGGTGGAGAAGATCCTCCAACTGGGCCTCGTCGAGAGGGTAGGAGAAGCCGGGGCCGGCCCACTGCATCAGGAACTCCGCGGAGCCGCTCCATTCGACGAGGGTGGGGATGTCGGCCCGGGTGAAGGGCTGTAGCCGGATCATGGTCTACATTCCTCGCGGTCAGATTGGTCGACGATCGCCGGCAGGAGCCGGCTCCTGCTGGACCCGCCATTCGCTGCCGGAACGCTGATGGACACGAGACCTGGTGCTCAGTCACACGGATTTCGACAGGGCGTAGGGGCAGATCTGTGCGTCTGCCCTGGGCGCTCACGCAGCTGCGCCCCTACCGGCGTCATCGGCAACTGTCAAATCCGGTGTGTCCGAGTACTGGTGCACGACCATGTAGAAGATGACGCCCACGCTCCCAGCCGTCAAGACCACCGTAGCGAAGGCCCAGGACTGTGGAGCTGCGGCTATTCTGCCGATCATACCACGTAGGGACTGGGTGCGCTTCTTGCTTCTGGCTGCCGGATCGGCGTCTGGTGGAGCCGATCCGAGGGCTTGAAGGGTTCACCCGGCCATTCGAGGCCCGCCGACAGGCCGGCAGGCTGCGACAACAAAGCTCGCCCCAGCGGGCTGGAGGCCGGCAAAGGGGCTGGCGAGCGATACCGAAATGGACAGGACTTTGGAACCTTCTTTCGCGGCCGGCAGGCTGTTGGGCATACGGATAGGTCTGAGCGCCAGTTGGTTTGTCGTCTTTGCCCTGGTCACCTGGAGTCTGGGGGCGGCGTACTTCCCTGCGGAGTACCCCTGGTGGCCGGCGGAGATCCACTGGGCGATGGCGATCTCGGGGAGCGCGCTCTTCTTTGGCTCGGTGTTGATCCACGAGCTGGCCCACTCCGTGGTGGCGGTGCGCTGTGGCATCCCCGTGACCCGCATAACCCTATTCATCTTCGGCGGTCTGGCCCAGGTCGGTCGGGAGGCCCCTACCCCCCGCATCGAAGCCTCCGTTGCGGCGGCGGGACCGGCCGCCAGCCTGATCCTGGGGATCATCTTCGGCTTTCTCTATCTGGCGAGCAGGACGTTGAGCTCACCGCTGGCCAGCCTGTCCCTCTGGCTGGCGATAGTCAACGGCAGCCTGGCGCTGTTCAACCTGATCCCGGCTTTCCCGCTGGACGGGGGTAGGCTGCTGCGGGCAGGGGTGTGGTCGGTAACGAGCGACCACGGTCTGGCTACCCGGCTCTCCTCGTGGGCAGGGCAGTTCACGGGGATCCTGCTCGTTCTGTACGGACTGTACTCCGCCCTTGGCGCCGAGGGGGGCCTGCTGAACGGCGTGTGGGCCGTGCTGGTGGGATGGTTCCTCCACAACGCGGCTCTGGGCAGCTATCGGGCCTCGAAGGCGTCGGACGAGCTGAAGGCGGTAACCGCCGAGGACGTGATGGCGCGGGACGTGGTCCCGGTGCCGGTGAACGCCACCGTGGCGGAGTTCGTGAACGGCTACCTTATGCGGCGCCGGCACGGTCGTTTCCCGGTGGTGGATGGCATACAGCTGGTGGGGACCGTGGGTCTGGAGGAGGTGCGCAAGGTGTCCATGGGCCGGCGCACCACCACGTGGATCCAGAAGGTGATGCGGTCCGCCGAGCGGTACCCACCCCTGGGCCCCCGCGAGCCCGCAGACCAGGCCCTCCAGCGGCTGAACGAGATGGAGGCGGAGGAGCTTCCGGTGGTGGATGAGGGCCGGGTCATCGGCATGCTCAGCCGGGCGGATCTCCTGAAGTTGGTCCAGGTGCGGGGGATCCTCCGCAAGTAGGACTGAGCTACGAGTACTGAGTACTGAGTGGCCGACGGCCAGTCCGCAATCCAGAGTCCAGAGTGCTGAGTGCTGGGCATGGTTCACCAGGGCGCGAGATCGGGTGACAGTTGCGGGAGGGCGAGCCTCCCGGCGAGCCGGCTCAGCAGGAGCTTCGCCCTCCCGCACTGTGACCGCGTTTGTGAACCATCCCGAGTGCTGAGTCCTCAGTTCTGGCGGAGGTGGGCTGCCCTCGCTCGGGGAAGCACCTCCGGGTTCACCGCGTTCCGGGGCCTCTGGCCGCTCAGAACCCGCACCACCTCCTCGACCGCCCTGGTCTGTAGCTCCACCAGCGACTGCTCCGAGTAGAAGGAGGCGTGGGGGGTGAGGACCAGGTTGTCCAGCGCCAGGAGCGGATCGTCGGTCGCGGGGGGTTCCTGCGGCATCACATCCAGGCCGGCGCCGGCGATCCACCCCTCCCGAAGGGCGCGTTCCAGAGCGACCGTGTCGATGATGGGCCCCCGGGATGTGTTCAGCAGGTAGGCCGTCCGCTTCATCTTGCGCAGTTGGGCTTCCCCCATCAGCCCCCTGGTCTCAGGTGTGAGGGGCAGGTGGAGGGAGATGAAGTCCGACTGTCCCAGCAGCGTGTCGAAGTCGACCACCTCCACCCCCTGGAGGCTCTGGTCCCCCGGCCTCAGGGCGGGATCGTGAACCAGGATCCGGAGGTCCATCCCCGACGCTTTGCGAGCCAAGCTTCTGCCGATCTTCCCGAAGCCCACGATGCCCAGGGTGCTGCCGCTGACCCGGAAGAGCGGTCTGCCCATCAGGTTATCCCACCGTCCGGAGTGGGTGGCTCGATCGTACAGGGGGATCCGGCGGGCGCAGGCCAGCAGCAGCCCCAGCGCGTGCTCCGCCACCTCGTCGACGCAGAAGTCCGGCACGTTGGTGACCACGATGCCCAGCTCCGTGGCCGTCTCCAGGGCGATGTTGTCCACCCCGATGCCGTAGCGGGCCACCTGGAGGCAGCGGGGGGCTGCCCGCAGGACCGCGGGCGTCACCTGGGCGAAGCAGGTCATGATGGCGTCGCAGCCGGCGGCCAGGCGGGCCAGTTCCGCCTCGGAGCCGTTCGGGGAGACGATCACCTCGGCTCCCACGGTGGAGAGGATCCGGCGCTCTACGTCGACGTTGGGCCACACGTGGTCGGTGATGAGGACCTTCATCTGAACTCACTTCCCCCCTGTCCCTGTTGCTATCGACATGATGTCCAGGTTGTCTCGCTTTTGCCACCCCAGGCGAGTCCAGAACTCGGAGCCCTCGTCGTTGCTCGTATGAACGAAGAGGTGGCACTTGGCGATTCCGGCTTCGCTCAGCCCTACTCCTTTCCCTCTGGGAGAGGGAGATTCGAGCCCTCACCCCGACCCTCTCCTCGAGAGGAAGTAGCTGCACACTGAGAACTCAGAACTCAGAACCTGGTGGGCGGGATGCCCGCGCTCCCGGCAGCACTCAGAACCTCTCGTGCCGGTACTCCTCGACCGCCTCCACGATGGCGGCCAGGTTCTGGTTGGGCGTCACCAGAGGAACCGCGCACTCGGGGCCGACGATGGGGACCCCGGCCTCCAGCAGCCGGCGCACCTGGGCCTTCACCAGCTCGGGCGTCCCCTGCAGCAGGGTCTCCGGATTGTTGACGTTCCCCACCAGGGTGATCCGGCCATCGACGATCTCCAGGGCCCTGGTAGCATCCACTTTGGAGTCGAAGTGGAAGGCATCGAAGCCGGCCTGGGCTATGTAGTCCAGCCGGTTGGTGGTGTTGCCGCAGATGTGCAGGATGGTGGGGCAACCCAGCCTGGCAGTGATCTCCTGGTGGATCGGCAGCAGGAGGTCTCGATAGCAGCCGGGGCTCACCAGGTCGCCGGTAGCGTGGTCCGCCACCACCAGAACGTCGGCTCCGGCCCTCATCTGGGCCTTGCCGAAGAGGACGGTCACCTCTTTCAGAACGTCGAGGAACTGCCCCACCCTGTCAGGGTTGTCGATGGTATCCACCAGGAAGGGCTGGATGCCGTGCAGATGGTAGGCGAGGGTCCAGGGCCCCATCACCTTGCCGACGAGGACTGCGTGGTCGCCGTGGTGCTGCCGGAGCAGCCGGAGCGCCTCCAGGACGGCTCGGATGGATGGGCGTTCCAGGAAGTCCTCGGGGATGGCGATCTCCTCGGGGTCGCGGTAGGGGGTGGTGGTGTTGACCGGCATGTTCTGCCGATCGCCCCAATCCACCTCGCATCCGAGGGCCGCGGCCTCCTGCTGGACGCTGAAGATGGGGGCGATGGTGTCGTAGCCCAAGAGGTCGTGGCCCGCGGCCGCTAGGATCGCCATCTTCTCGCCGTCGAGATGGGCGTCGGGGAAGAAGGAGCCGCTTCTCTCCATCAGCTCCACGGTGGCGATGGAGGTGGGGTTCCCGACGGGAGTACGATCTACACGGCCGCCGAAAAGGGCGGCCAGGAAGCGCCGTTTCGGGGACATGGGCACCGGGGATGGTCTTGACGAGCCCATCGGCTCACCCTCCAGTCAGTAAGGGTCAGAGGATAGAGAACGAGGGAGAGAACCCATTCTCTCCCTCGGATCTGCGCAGGTCTGTGGGGGCCGGCTAGGCCTGCGCCACCGCCTCAACGGGCTCCTGGGCGGGCTGGGATTCCTGGCGGGGCAACATCACCCCGAGGATCTTCTGGATGGTCATGGTGTGGCTGCAGACGCCCCAGCTGGTGAAGAAGTTGCAGGTGCACTTCCAGGTGCCCTGATTATAGGATACGGTGTACGAGTCGTGTTCGCCTCTGAAGGTGGCGGAGAACTGCTGAAAGTTGACTCGGTCCGGTTCCTGAGCGTAAAGGTTGGCTTTCTGGATCTTTCCAATCAGGCTTGAGTGCATGTCAGCCGATACCTCCCCTTTAGTCTGCTCTCCGTCCGTCACAAAAGCTCCGCACAAAACAGAACACCAGCGTGCGTGCGCACACTGGTGTTCACCGACTGGCCAGAACTACAATTGGTGTCTTGCGTGGCCTCTGCATTCGCTGCCCCGCGGCTGGTTTCACACCTGCTAACCTGCAATCAGTATACGGCCGCTACGTCCCTCTGTCAATGGAATTCGACAGCTGCGATAGGGGTTGCGATCACGGAATCTCGGTGCCCCGCCCCTCCCTGGACGCGATCAGATGGCCTAGCTCCGAGTAGTTGGGATCGCCGCCCAACTGCACGACGTCGTCCGCCGGGACCCCCGCTCTCAGAAGGGGTCCGGCCACGTCCTTCAGCAGGTCCGGAACGTACGATTTCACCAGCTCGCATCGGTCCCCTAACGGACGGATGGCATATTCGGCAAGGCCACCGGGCACCAGGGCAGTCTCCAGCCTTTGCAGGATCAACTCCTCCGACTCGCCGCCGGTGGACCGCAGGGAAACGGCTCCTTCCAGCGCGGTGACGATGTGAAACCGCCCCCCGGGCTGCTGAAGGACGCGGGATTCCGTCGCCAGTAGCTCCGCGGCGAAGTAGCTGCAGGCGCACAAGAAGCGGCGACGGTAGCCCCCTTCGCGCAGCTCAACAGGCCGGATCTTGTGGGTGGAGAGGGGTGCCAGGCGGGCCACGTCCAGCGACTTGTCGACGTGAAGCTCTCGGGTGACTCCACCGGCCTCCTTCCTGCCCCAGTCGTACAGCCTGTAGGTCAGGTCCGAGGACTCCTGGAGCTCGTACACCATGAGCCCTTTGCCCAGGGCGTGGATCGTGCCGGCCGGAAGGAAGACCGTGTCGCCCTTGGCGACCGGGACGTAGTCCAGCACGTCGGTCACGGTGCCCGCATCCAGGGCCCGTTGGAGCTCGGTCCGGTCCAGCGGGCGATTCAAACCGTGGACTATGCGGGCTCCGGGCTCCGCCTCGAGGACGTACCACACCTCCGTCTTGCCGAAGGGTTGGTGCTCTCGCGCCCGGGAGTATCCGTCGTCCGGGTGCACCTGCACGGAGAGGGTGTCGTGGGCGTCGATCAGTTTGACCAGCAGGGGGAAGATGGTGTCGGGCCCCTTCGGAACCGAGCTGCCGAGGATTTCGCGGGGGAACTCGTCGACGAGGCTCTTCAGGGTTCTTCCCTGCCAGGAACCGTTGGCGACGGCAAGACCGTCCCACACCACCCACACTTCGCCGATATTGCCTTCGCCCTCAGCCTTCACCCCCGCCAGCCCCTTCAGCTTCTGGCCCCCCCACACCTTCTCCTTGGGAAGAAGCTCGAACTTGAGTGGGTAGAGCTGGTGGCGAGTCGATCGTCTCATGGTGGGTGCATCCTCCCTTACGGTCGTCCATGGTCGGCCCGCGGCCCAGTCGTTTGTCTCGCCGGCAAGGTATGGACCAGACCGAGAAGTGCGGGAGGGCGAGGCTCCCGCCGAGCCATGTTCCGATGCATGGGTGGCTCGCCAGGAGGCTCGCCCTCCCGCAGTGTCGCCGACGGTGCCAGCGGACTATCGCACGCCCGCGATGGTTTCCCCCATGTCCAGCATGCGGTTGACCCGCGCCGGATCGGTGGTTTCGGTGTAGATCCGCATCACCGGCTCGGTGCCGGAGAAGCGGATCAGCAGCCAGCTCCCGTCCTCCAGGATGAACTTGCTGCCGTCGGTGGTGTTCACCTCCACCACCCGCATCATGTCCATCTCGCTGGGGCGGTGCTCGCTGACACGGCGGATGATCTCGGCCTTCCTGGCGGGATCGAAGTGGAAGTCCCGCCGGTCGTAGTAGTGGGCGCCCACCTTCTCGTACAGGTAGTGGATCACCTCGGAGAGGGGCTTGGTCAGCTTGATCTTCAGATCCAGCAGGAAGAGACCGGCCACGAAGGCGTCGCGCTCGGGGATGTGCCCCTTGAAGGCGAAGCCGCCGCTCTCCTCGCCGCCGATCAGGGCGTCCGTCTCGAGCATCTTCGGGGCGACGTACTTGAACCCCACGCCGGTCTCGTACACCGGCACTCCATACAGCTTGCCCAGCTTGTCGGCCATCACCGTGCTGGTCACCGTTCGGACGGCCGGGCCCCGCATCCGCCTGACCTCAAGCAGGTAGAGGAACAGCAGGGCGTACATCTGGAGCTGGTTGACGAAGTTGCCGTTCTCGTCCACCGCCCCGATCCGGTCGGCGTCCCCATCGGTGGCAAGCCCCACGTCGGCCTTGTGGGTGCGCACGGCCTCCATAGTCTCCGCTACGTTGGGTGGGATGGGCTCCGGGTTGATGCCCGGGAAGATGGGGTTTCGCTGCGACCGGATGTTGTGGACTCGGGTGGTGCCTCCCCGCAGCAGCGCGTCGAAGTATCCCGCCCCGACCCCGTACATGGCATCGGCGACGACGTTCAAACCGGCATTCTTGATGGCGTTCACGTCGACCAGGCGGCCGATCTGCTCGAAGTAGGCGGGCTTCGGGTCGAAGTAGTTGACGGTCCCAGCCTTGACCAGCTCTTCGAGTCTCTTTCGCTGCACCCCACCGCCGGCCTGGACCTGCCGGACCTGGGCCTCGATCTTCTCCAGGATCTCGGGCGAGGCGGCTCCCGCGTACTCGGGCCGGAACTTGATCCCGTTCCACACCCCGGGGTTGTGGCTGGCGGTGACCATCACCGCCCCCGCGGCCTTCTGGGCGAGGATCGAGTAGGACACCGCGGGGGTCGGCGCCGCCTCCTGGCAGAGCCAGACCTTGATGCCGTTGGAGCCCACCACCTCCGCCACCGCTGCGGCGAAGCCCTCGGAGGCGAACCGGAAGTCGTAGCCCACCACCAGGCCGTTGGCGGCCTTGCCGCTGTCTTTGAGGTAGTTGGCGATGCCCTGGGCAACGATCCGCACGTTCTCGTAGGTGAAGTCGTCGGCGATGACCCCGCGCCAACCATCGGTGCCAAACTTGATCTCTGTTGCCACCTGGCCCTCCTCAGCAAAACAGTGGGACGCCGTGGGCTGTGGCCAGCCTCCGAGGGTCCCCTCTCAGGTGCGGTCGCCCGCTGCTTAAACTCTCTTCAAGCCCTAGTTTAGCGAGTCTACAGGGGAATTATCAAACGTGGGAGGGGTAGGGGGGAAGCTACTTGTTGGCCGACAGGGTCTCCCGCCACCAGTTGAGGGTGTCCGTGAGGGTGCGTTCCAGGGGTATCTCCGCCTTCCAGCCCGTAAGCGACCGGAACTTGCCGCAGTCGGCGACTATCCGCGGGATGTCGGAGGGGCGAAGCCGTTCGGGATCCTGTTCGATCCCCAGGGAGATCCGGCTCTGGGCCAGCAGCAGGTCGAGCAGCCGGCGTATCGATACCGCTCGCTCGCTCCCCAGGTTGTAGACGTCGCCGGGCACTCCCAGTGTCACCGCCAGGTGGTAGCCCCGGACGATGTCGCGGACGTCGGTGTAGTCCCGCTCGGCCTCCAGATTGCCCACCTTGAGAACGGCCGGCCTCAGGCCCAGCTCGGCCTCGGCTATCTGGCGCGCGAAGCTGGAGGCCACGAACCGGTCGCTCTGGCCGGGACCGATGTGGTTGAAGGGTCGGACGCGAACGATGGGTAGGTCGTAGGCCAGCTGGTACTGGTAGCCCAGCAGGTCCTGGCCCACCTTGCTGACGGCGTAGGGGTTGGCCGGACGGAAGGGGGTGGTCTCCTTGACGGGGAGATCCCCCGGCTCCACCATCCCGTATTCTTCGTTGGAGCCCACGACCATGATGGTAGGCCGTCCTCCCCAGGCCAGAACTGCCTGGAAGAGGTTCACCTGCCCGACGATGTTGTTGACGAGGGTGCCGGTTGGATCGGCGAAGGCGGTGGGTACGAAGGCCTGGGCAGCCAGATGAAAGATCCAGGTGGGCTGCACCCTTTCCACGATCTCGCGCATCCGGTCGGTCTCCATCAGGTTGCCGATCAGAACCTCGAGTCTGGGGCCCAGCTCTGCCTCGACGTCGGCCGTCGGTTCGCCCGGGCGGGCGATGCCGTAGATCTTGGCCGTGGTGGTGGTGGCCAGATACCTGGCCAGGTGCTTTCCCACGAAGCCGGCCATTCCTGTGATGAGGGCCCTGGGTTCAGTGTGCGTCACGCTTCAACCAATCCCCGATGTTGGGTGTCGGGAGGGCGAGCCTCCCGGCGAGCCACGTGTCCACCTCGTAAGGCGGCTCGGCAGGAGCCTCGCCCTCCCGCGGGACGTTCAACCGCCCCCAACCAATGGTAGCTGTTACGCCTCGGTTCCCGCAAGGGTCTTGCCGGCCTTGTGGCCGTTGCCGGACCGGTTCTCCATGGGGCCAAGCCCCGCCTCGGCCCGCAGGGCGGCCGCCTTGTCGGTGATCTCCCAGGGGGCGTCGATGTCGTTGCGACCGAAGTGGCCGTAGGCCGCGGTGGCCTTGTAGATGGGCCGGCGCAGCTGCAGGTGGTGGATGATGGCGGCCGGCCTCAGGTCGAAGTGCTTCTTGACCAGCTCCAGGATCTTGGCCGGGGCCACCTTCTCGGTGCCGAAGGTCTCGATCATGATGGACAGCGGCCTCGCCACGCCGATGGCGTAGGAGATCTGGATCTCGAACCGCTCGGCCAGGCTGGCGGCCACCACGTTCTTGGCCACGTATCGGGCCATGTATGCGCCGGATCGGTCCACCTTCGTCGGATCCTTGCCGGAGAAGGCGCCGCCACCGTGGCGGGCCATGCCGCCGTAGGTGTCCACGATGATCTTGCGGCCGGTCAGGCCCGCGTCGCCCATCGGGCCACCTATGACGAAGCGCCCGGTCGGGTTGACGTAATACTTGGTCTTGTCGTCCAGCATGTTGGCCGGGATGATCTGCCTGACGACCTCCTCCAGGATGTCGGTGCGGATCTTCTCGTAGTCGGTGACCGGGTCGTGCTGGGCGGCGATGACGACGGTGTCGACCCTCTTCGGCTTGCCCTGGGAGTACTCCACCGTCACCTGGGACTTGCCGTCGGGCCTCAGGTAGGGGAGCACCTTCTCCTTGCGCACCAGCGACAGCTGCTTGCACAGCTTGTGGGCCAGGGAGATGGGCAGCGGCATCAACTCCTCGGTCTCGTTGCAGGCGAAGCCGATCATCATGCCCTGGTCGCCGGCACCGGTGGCCTCGATCGCCCTGTCCCACGCCTCGCCGGATCTCACTTCCAGCGCCTTGTTCACGCCCTGGGCGATGTCCGGCGACTGCCCCTTGATGGAGACGATCACGCCGCAGGTCTCGGCGTCGAAGCCGTACTTGGCCCTAGTGTAGCCCACGTCCCTGACGGTGTTCCGAACGATCTCAGGGATGTCCACGTAGCAGTTGGTGGTGATCTCGCCGGCCACCAGAACCAGGCCGGTGGTAGCAGCGGTCTCGCAGGCGACCCGACCGTTGGGGTCCTGCTCGATGATCGCATCCAGCACGGCATCCGAGATCTGGTCGCACAGCTTATCCGGATGCCCTTCGGTGACCGATTCCGAGGTGAAGAAGCTCTGCTCGGCCGACATGAAGGTGTTGCTCATTCTCTCGCTCCTCTCTCTGCAGCCATCAGCTATCAGCCAGAAGCTGATGGCTGATGGCTCACTCACGTTCCCGATTCCCAGGAGGCCAGGTACTTGACCTGCTCGGGGGTTAGCACGTCGATGGACACGCCCATGGACACCAGCTTGAGCCGAGCGATCTCTCGATCTATCTCCAGCGGGACGTCGTAGACCTTCCTCTCCAGCTCCTTGCCCCGCTGCACCATGTACTCGGCTGCCAGCGCCTGGTTGGCGAAGCTCATGTCCATCACCGCGGCCGGATGCCCCTCGGCAGCTGCCAGGTTCACCAGCCGCCCCTCGCCCAGCAGGTAGACCCGGTGGCCGTCGGGGTAGCTGTACTCGTCCACGAACTCCCGGATCCGCCGCTTGGTCCTGGTGTCCCGCTCCAGTGCCGGAATGTTGATCTCGTCGTTGAAGTGGCCGGAGTTGGCCACGATGGCCCCGTCCTTCATGGCCGCGAGATGCTGGGCGTCGATGACGTTCAGGTCGCCGGTGGTGGTCACGAAGACGTCTCCGATGGGCGCCGCCTCGGCCATCGGCATCACCCGATAGCCATCCATCAGGGCTTCGAGCGCCTTGATGGGATCCACCTCGGTGACGATCACGTCCGCCCCCATCCCCTTGGCCCGCATGGCGAGACCCCGACCGCACCAGCCGTAGCCGGCCACCACGAAGTGCCTGCCGGCCAACAGGACGTTAGTGGCTCGCAGGACCCCATCGATGGTGCTCTGGCCCGTGCCGTAGCGGTTGTCGAAGAAGTGCTTGGTCATCGCCTCGTTGACGGCGACGATGGGGAACTCGAGGACCCCGTTGGCCTGCATGCTGCGCAGCCGGATCACGCCAGTGGTGGTCTCCTCGGTGCCGCCGATCACGTTGGGCAGCAGCTCCTGGTGCTCCTTGTGAAGGGAGGAGACCAGGTCGGCCCCGTCGTCCATGGTTATCTGGGGCTTGCGGGCCAGGACCGACTCGATGTGCCGGTAGTAGGTGGAGTTGTCCTCCCACTTCTTGGCGAAGACCGAGATCCCGTAGTCCACCACCAGGGAGGCGACGACGTCGTCCTGGGTGGAGAGGGGGTTGCTGGCGCAGAGATACACCTCGGCGCCGCCTGCCTGCAGGGTTCTCGCGAGGTTCGCCGTCTCGGTGGTGACGTGGAGGCAGCCGCCGAGGCGAAGGCCTCGCAGCGGCTTCTCTCGCTCGAACCGCTCCCGGATCAGCCGAAGAACCGGCATCTGGATTTCGGCCCACTCGATCCTCAGCTTGCCCGTGGGGGCCAGGGAAAGGTCTTTGGCGTCGCTTTCAACCGGGACCAGCTTCGTCATGTGGTTGTCTCCTATTCACTAAGCTGTCGGTTACAACGTTGAGCTAGCTGCTCTGGTAACTACTCTGCCGGTGCCGACCTAACCCCCCCGCCCAGGAGAAAGCCAGCCGCTGGCAGTCGTCGGCGTGCTTGCAGCTGTGCTCGAAGAAGGTGAGCCGCTGGAACTCCTGGTATCTCTCCTCTATCTCCTCCCGTGTGGCGGAGAGAAGCCGGTTGACGCTGAAGTCCTCCACGGTGAAGGAGGCGATGACGCTGCCGTGAACCATCGCCTTGCGGATGCCGGTGGTGCTGAAGTCGCCGGTGCTGGCCAGGTAGCCCAGGAAGCCACCGGCGAAGGAGTCGCCTGCCCCCGTGGGGTCTTTCACGCTCTCCAGGGGATAGGCGGGGGCGATGAAGATCTCCTCGCCCACGTCCTGGGATATCATCAGCGCCCCATACTCACCCTTCTTGATGATGATCGCCTTTGGGCCAAGGGCCAGGATGCTGCGGGCCGCCGCCAGCAGACTGTAGTTCTGGGCGTACTGGCGCACCTCGGCCTCGTTCAGGAGGACGATGTCCACCCTCTGGATGACCCGGGTCAGATCCTCTTTCTTGCGCTCGATCCAGTAGTTCATGGAGTCGAGAACGGTCAGCCGGGGCGAGCCGGTCTGGGCCAGGACGTCCATCTGCAGGTTGGGATCGATGTTCCCCAGGAACACCAGCTTGCTGGCCCGATAGTCCGCGGGCAGCGCGGGGTGGAAGTCCACCAGCACGTTCAGCTGGGTGTCCAGGGTGTGGGCCGTGTTGAGGTCGAAATCGTACTGGCCCGCCCAGCGGAAGGTCCTGCCCGGCAGGGTCTGGAGCCCTGCCACCTCGACGTGGTGGCTCTTGAACAGCTGCCGGTACTTCTCCGGGAAATCCTGGCCGACCACGGCGACGATCTTGACGTCGGTGTAGTGCCGGGCGGCAAAGGCGAAGTAGGAGGCAGTCCCTCCGAGGGCCTCCTCCACCTTGCCGAAGGGGGTCTCCACGCTGTCCAGGGCGACGGTGCCCACGACCATCAGACTCACGATATCACCGCCGATTGAAGCGCCGACCCGCAACCGCAATGCTGCCGTTCCGTCGGGATAGCCGGGATCAGCTTGAAGATCATGTCCCTGACCCGCCGGTTGTTGTCGCCGAAAACCCTCATCACCTCCTCGGCGGTCACCGGCTCGATCCCGGTTCCCTCCAGGCCGACGTCGTAGTCGGTGATCAAGGAGATGTTGACGTAGCAGATCTCCAACTCCCGAGCCAGAGCCACCTCCGGGTACTGGGTCATATTGATGATCTCCCACCCCATGCCGCTGAACCACTTGCTCTCGGCGCGGGTGCTGAAGCGAGGACCCTGGATCACCACGGCCGTCCCAGCGGGATGGACGGTGATGCCCAGCCGCTGGCCGGCCTCGATGGTCAGCTCCCGCAGCTCCGAACAGTAGGGGTCGGCGGTGCTGATGTGGATGGAGACCGGGCCGTCGTAGAAGGTATCCTTACGACCGGTGGTTCGGTCGACGAACTGGTCGCAGATGACGAAGTCGCCGGGCTTGATGTGGCGCTGCAGGCTGCCCACGGCGCTGGGGGCGATGATGCGGGTGACCCCCAACGACTTCATGGCCCACAGGTTGGCCCGGTAGTTGATGGCGTGGGCCGGGTGCCTGTGGCCGTGCCCATGTCGGGGCAAAAAGGCCACCTTGCGGCCGCCGACCTCCCCCAGGGCGATCCTATCGCTGGGGGCGCCGTAGGGGGTGTTGATGGCCCTCTCCTCGACGTTCTCCAGCAGTTGGTAGAAGCCAGACCCTCCGAAGACGCCGATCTCTGCCACGGGTTGGTCCATGCTGTTGTCCTCCGTGCTATCAGCTATCAGCTCTTTGCTGACCGCTTAATCGTCGCAGTGCCTCCCCAAAGGGCTCCCGCGCGACGCCGTTTTCCGTGATGATGGCGGTGACGTATCGGTGCGGGGTCACGTCGAAGGCCGGATTGGCCACCTCCACTCCCTCCGGGGCGATACGCCGGCCCGCAATGTACAGCACCTCCCGGGGATCTCTCTCCTCGATAACGATCCCTTCACCCGAGGCGATGGAGAGATCCACGGTGGAGATGGGCGCCGCCACGTAGAAGGGGATGCCGTTCTCCCTGGCCAGGACGGCGACGGAGTATGTGCCGATCTTGTTGGCCACGTCGCCGTTGGCGGCGATGCGGTCGGCCCCCACCACTATGGCGTCGATCTTCCCCCGCTGCATGAAGTGGCCGGCCATGTTGTCGGTGATCAGGGTCACCGGTATTCCCTCTGAAACCAGCTCCCAGGCCGTCAGCCTGGCCCCCTGGAGGAAGGGTCTGGTCTCGTCGGCGTAGACCCGGATCCGCTTGCCCCGCTCGACGGCGGCTCGGATCACCCCCAGGGCCGTCCCGTAGGACACGGTCGCCAGGGCGCCGGCGTTGCAGTGGGTGAGCACCGTCCCCTCCTGGGGGAGCAGCTCAGCCCCGAAGGCGCCCATGCGCCGGTTGGCCTGTACGTCCTCGGCCGCCATGCGGCAGGCCGTCTCCAGCAGCTCTCGCCGGGTTGCCTCGACGCCACATTCCGGCGCCTGGACCGCCACGGAGAGCATCCTCTCGATGGCCCAGAAGAGGTTCACCGCCGTCGGGCGGGTGGACCTCAGCCGCTCGGCGACGCCATGCATGTGGATGCCGAACTGCTGGGGATCGGAGCCCCGGTAGGCGGCAGCGCCGAGAGCCATCCCGTAGGCGGCGGTGACCCCGATGGCCGGGGCCCCCCGCACCTTCATGCTGCGGATAGCCTCGGCCACCTCCTGGTACGAGGAGCACTCCACCCACCGCTGCTCCAGGGGCAGCAACGTTTGATCGATCAGCCGGACTTTGCCTTCGACCCATTCGACGGTGTTCAACGGTGCGGGATACCTCGCTAGGTAGCCACCGGTTGGGCGAGAGGATGGAATCGGAGGGGTTCGTCCTGCGGACACAAAAAGGCTTCTCCATAGGAGAGAAGCCTTGCATTACTCCCTCTCATCTTTCAGGACGGTGCCGTCCTGTCGGACTTGGCACCATGCCCACGCCGCCGCTGGATCGGTAACGGTCCAGCCCGTTCCCGCGGCAGGGCTGGTTGCCGGGCTTCATCGGGCCAGTCCCTCCACCACTCGCGATAAGAGTGACCACCTATTCGATTTTCGCAGAAAAGTATATCAGATCCCTCCAGGGCTGCCAAGGCTGATGTTGATCCTTGCCTGGGGCTAGTACTGGACCTGGGCGTGGACTTCGTGGCCCCTCAGCTTGTCCCGCCCGTGGAGGAAGGTGAGCTCGATCAGGAACTCGACGCCGGCCACCACACCTCCCAGCATGTCCACCAGCTTGACGGTGGCAGCGGTGGTGCCGCCGGTGGCCAGCAGGTCGTCCACCACCAGCACCCGCTGTCCGGGCTGGATGGCGTCCTTGTGGATCTCCAGGGTGTTGGTGCCGTACTCCAGGGCGTACTCGCACTTCACGGTCTCCGCCGGCAGCTTGCCCAGCTTCCTCACAGGCACCAGACCGGCGCCCAGCAGGTAGGCCAGGGGAGCGGCGAAGATGAAACCTCGAGATTCCATTCCCACTACGACGTCGATCTTGGCACCGCGATATCTCTGGGCCATGAGGTCGATGGACTGGTGGTAGGCATCCGGGTCTTTCAGCAGGGTCGTGATGTCCTTGAAGAGAACGCCCTTGATGGGGAAATCAGGAACGTCCCGGATCTTCTCCGCGAGCTTCATACCGTTTCCTCTCCTCCTTGAGCCTTCCTCGGCACAGGCCGGCGGGGATTCTACCACATGCGGCGCGGAATCCAACTACTTGTTTCTGCCACTTAGGGCTGCGTCTCGCCGGGGCCGCTCCGGCGGGCCACCGCCCGGCTGAAATCGCCGGCAGGAGCCGGCTCCTACAGGGTTCGGCTTCCCGCTGTTGTCGCTTGCTCCCGCGCACCATGCACAGCCTGGGCCTCTTGCCGCAGCTCCTCCAGCAGATCCTGAAGCAGCGGCATCCAGCCGTCGCCCCGACCGCGCTGAAGCCGGATCTGGTTGGGGAGGACCCTCAGCCGAGAGCCGTGATGGCGCTGCAGCCTTCCCCGCACCGTGAGGGGTATCCCCTCCAGCTTCACCAGGATCTCTCCCTCCAGGGTGGAGATGGACTTGATCCCGATGCGGGACGCCAGCAGCTTGACGTTCAACAGGTAGAAGAGGTTCTGGGCTTCCACGGGCAGCGGGCCGAAGCGATCCTGCACCTCCTCCAGCAGCCCGCCCAGCTCCTCCTCCTTCGCCAGGGCTGCCAGCCGCTGGTAGAGGCTGAGCCTCGCGGCATCGTCCACCACGTACTCCTCCGGCAGGTGGGCCGGCAGCGGCAGATCGACGCTCACCTGCGGCTCCACCGGCGCGGACTGCTTGCCCTGGAGCTCGGCCACAGCCTCGGCCAGCAGCCGGGTGTACAGGTCGAACCCCACGGCGTTGACCTGTCCGTGCTGCTCCACCCCCAGCAGGTTGCCGGCACCTCGGATCTCCAGGTCCTTCATGGCGATCCGGAAGCCGGATCCGAGCTCGGTGTTCTCGAAGATGGTCTTCAGCCGCTTTTCGGCCGTTTCGGTCAGCTGCTTGCTCCGGTTGTACAAGAAGTAGCCGTAGGCGCGGTTGGCCCCTCGCCCCACACGGCCTCGCAGCTGATACAGCTGGGCTAGGCCGAAGCGGTCCGCCTGGTTCACCACTATGGTGTTCACGTTGGGGATGTCCAGACCCGACTCGATGATGGTGGTGCACACCAGGACGTCGTGCTGTCCCTCGGCGAACTCCATCATCACCCTCTCCAGCTGCTCCTCCGGCATCTGGCCGTGGCCCACCACGATGCGTGCCTCGGGCACCAGCCTCTGGATGTGACTCGCCACGAAGTGGATGTTGTGCACCCGGTTGTGCACGAGGTAAACCTGTCCGCCCCGGTCCATCTCCCGCAGGATTGCCTCCCGCACCAGGCTGTCGCTGTGCTCCGCCACGAAGGTGCGGATCGGTAGCCGGTCCTCGGGCGGCGTCTCCATGGTGCTCATGTCCCGGATCCCGGACAGCGCCATGTGGAGGGTCCGGGGGATAGGGGTGGCGCTCAGAGTCAGCACGTCCACTCGCTGGCGCAGCTGCTTCAGCCGCTCCTTGTGCATCACCCCGAAGCGCTGCTCCTCGTCCACGATCACCAGCCCCAGCTCTTTGAACTGGACGTCCTTCTGGATCAGCCGGTGGGTGCCGATGCATATGTCGACGGCGCCCGCCCGCAGCCCCTCCACCACCTGCCTCTGCTCCCTATCGGAGCGGAAGCGGGAGAGCACCTCCACGTTGACCGGGAAGGGTCCCAGCCGCTCCCGGAAGGTGTTGTGGTGCTGCTGGGCCAGTACCGTGGTCGGCACGAGCACCGCCACCTGCTTGCCGTCCATCACCGCCTTGAAAGCAGCCCGCAGCGCCACCTCCGTCTTTCCGTAGCCGACGTCGCCGCAGATCAGCCGGTCCATGGGTCGGGCCGTCTCCATGTCGGCCTTCACCTCCTGGATCGCCTGAAGCTGGTCCGGCGTCTCCAGGTAGGGGAAGGAGGACTCCAGCTCCCCCTGCCAGGGCGAGTCCGGCGGGAAGGCGTAGCCCGACTGGGACTGGCGGGCCGAGTAGATCGCCAGCAGCTCCTTGGCCACGTTCCGCACGGAGTTCCTGACCCGCTCCTTGGCCCGAGTCCAGTCGGAGGTGCCCAGCCTGCTGAGGGCCGGCCTCTCCTCGCCGGCCCCAACGTAGCGGGAGACCCGGTCCACCTGGTCGACGGGGACGTACAGCTTGTCGGCCTCAGCGTACTCCAGCAGCAGGTACTCCCGTTCGCCCGCCTCGGTGGACATCTTCTGGAGGCCCAGGAAGCGGCCGATGCCGTGCTCCACGTGGACGGCCATCTCCCCCTCCACCAGGTCGCTCAAGAAGGCTTCCCGCGGGGCGGCACGGCGGCGCACCACACGGTGGACCTTGGTCCAGCCGAAGATCTCGGCGTCCCCCAGCACCACGACCCCCAGCGCCTCGCTGGACCAGCCGTGGCGCAGGGAACCCTGGACCAGGTGGAGACCCGGCGCCGGTGTCTCCGAGATCGCCTGCTCCGGCACGATGGAGCGGTCCTTCTCCTCGGCCAGCAGGTCGGCCAGCCTCTCGCTCTGCTGGCTGACCAAGACAACCAGGTGCTGCGTGCTGCGTGCTGAGTGCTGGGTGCTGAGTGCTGGGTGCTGAGCAGCGGACTTCTCACCCCACCCCTCTCCCCTCCCCGCTGCGGGGAGGGGCCGGGGGAGAGGTCTGCTCCCCGTCTCCCCGTCTCCCCGCCTCCCGCTCACCCCGTCGGCGAGGGCCAGAGCCTCGTCCAGGACGAGCGGCAGCCTGCCGCCGTAGCTGGGCGGCGCGGTGAAGGGGAGCTCCAGGGCCTCCGGGTCGTAACGCATCTCCATCAGAGGCCAACCGCCGGCCTGGGCGGAGGCGTAGAGGCTCCCCCACTCGTGGAGCGCCGGCGGCAAGCCGCTCGGGATCTCTGCCCGCTCCACGGCCTGCCACTGCAGGTGGGTTGCCTGCTCCAGCAGATCGTCCCCCACGGCCGCGATCTGGGCGGGATCGTCCAGCACGAGCAGCCCCCCTTCGGGCAGGTAGTCGAGGAGGGTGCTGTGGCCCAGGAACCCCCGGTAGAAGCCCAGGGAGGCGCAGGCCTGCCCCTCCACCAGCAGGTCCAGCTCCCTGGCGAGGGTCTCCTGCGAGGCGGGCGAGCAGGCGGACAGATCCAGCGCCCGCAGCCGCGATCGGGTCTCCTCGTCGGCGGGAGGGAGCACCTCGTGGGGTGGGGTGATCTCCACCTCCTCCAGGCGATCCACCGAGCGCTGGGTGGCCGGATCGAAGGCGCGAATCGACTCGATCTCGTCTCCGAACAGCTCGATGCGGAAGGGAGTGGGGCTGCCCGGCGGGTATACGTCCAGGATGCCGCCCCGGCGGCTGAAGCTGCCCGGCGTCTCCACGACGCTCGCCGGTTCGTAGCCCATCTCCACCCACCGCTTCAGGGTAGCCTGGAGCGGGAGCCGCCGCCCGGCCCGCAGCCTTTGCACCGCCCGGCTCAGCTCCTCGGGGGACATCACCCGCTCCATCATCGCCCGCCCGCCGGCGACCACCACCAGGCCGGTGCTGGGTTCCAGCTCCCTCTCCCCCTGGGAGAGGGTCGGGGTGAGGGCTCGTGCGAACTGCCGAGTGCTGGGTGCTGAGTGCTGGGTGCCGGCGGCTGGTGGCTTATGGCCGATAGCTGACGGCTGATAGCTGATAGCTGATAGCTCGCGCATGGCGAACAGTCGTGCCGCCGTGGCGGTTGGGTCGGCGGGCATGCGCTCGTAGGGCAGGGAATCGGGCTCGGGGAACAGCAGCACCCGATCGGGATCGGCCGACCAGAGGGCGATCTGCTCCTGCAGCTCCCGGGCTCGGCCCGGCCGGGCCGTCACCACCAGGATGGGCACGCCCAGCCGCCGCTGGAGGGCGGCCAGCAGGTAGGGCTTGGCGCCCTCGGCTACGGCCAGGGCAGCAGGATCCCTCCGGCCCAGCCGCTCCAACAGGGATGCAAGGCCGGGCCATCGGTCTATCAGGTCGAGCAGACCGTGCAGACGAAGTGTAGTTTCCATCGATCAGCTATCAGTTCTCAGCAGTCAGCAGTCAGCCACCGTGTTGAGGCTGACGGCTGACTGCTGACTGCTCCCCCTACGCGTTGAACTCGTTCATGGCTGCTTCCATCCCCTCGGCCAGGGTAGCCTCGACGGCCTCCACCGCCCGGTTCAGTGCCTCCTCGATGAGGGGACGCTCCTCGGCGGAGAATCTGCCCAGGACGTGATCCACGGCCTCTATCTCCGCCGGCCGGCCGATGCCGATCCGAAGGCGGGGGACGTCGCTCGTTCCCAGCATCCCGATGATGGATTGCAGCCCCCGGTGGCCGCCCGCGCTCCCCCTCTCCCTGAGCCGGATCTTTCCCACCGGCAGGTCGCGCTCGTCGTAGACCACCAGCAGGTCCCTGGGAGAGAGCTTGTAGAAACGGACGAGGCATACCACCGCCTCGCCGCTCAGATTCATGAAAGTCTGGGGTTTGGCCAGACACACCCGGTGGCCGGCCAGGGTCCCTAGGGCCGTGAGGGCGTTGCACTGCTTCTTGGTAACGTCGACGCCGCAGCGCCGCGCCAGCCGGTCCAGCACCATGAACCCCACGTTGTGCCGGGTGTTGGCGTACCTGGAGCCGGGGTTGCCCAGTCCCACCACGAGCTTCACGTTCCACTCCAAACACTCATAGGGGCTGGTCGCCGTGACCAGCCCCTGCGATCTCGCAGAAGCCCCCCTACTCTAGGCCGGGGCGCTATCGATATTGTACCAAATCAGTAGGCGTTGCCGCCCGTAAAGACGGTGAAGATGGTGCGCAGCAGGATCTTGATGTCGAAGAAGGGCGACCAGTTCTCCACGTAGTAGAGGTCGTACTTGGTCCGCTCCTCGATGGAGGTGTTGCCCCGCAGGCCGTTCACCTGGGCCCAGCCGGTCATCCCGGCCCTCTCGTTGTGCCGCTCGGCGTAGCGCGGGATGATCTGGCTGAACTGCTCCACGAAGTAGGGCCGCTCCGGCCGGGGCCCCACCAGGCTCATCTCGCCCAGCAGAACGTTGATCAGCTGCGGCATCTCGTCAAAGGAGTAGCGCCGCATGAACCGGCCCAAACCGGTGGTGCGCTGGTCGCCGGGCTTGGCCCAGATGGGGCCGGACTCCTTCTCGGCGTCGGGCACCATGGAGCGGAACTTCAGCAGCTCGAAGGGCTTGCCGTCCAGCCCCACCCGGACCTGACTGAAGAACACCGGCCCTTCGCGGGAGGTCAGCTTGATGGCCAGGGCGGCCAGCATCAGGATGGGGGAGAGCACCACCAGGCTGGCGGCGCTGATGGTGAGGTCCATGGCGCGTTTGATGGCCTGGTGCCACCACCGCAGCGAGACGTCCCGGATCCGCAGCAGCGGCAGTCCACCCAACTCGGCCACCGCCACCTCGCTAGACATGATCTGGAAGACGTCCGGGAACACCTTCACGTTGATCCGCAGCTTCCCGCAGGCGTGCACCAGGTGCAGGATCTGCTTGTGGGACAGGGAGGGCGAGGCGAACACCACCTCGTCGATGCGGTACTCGTTCACCACCTGGGCCAGGCAGGAGGTGGGACCCAGCACCGGCAGGTCGCCGGGCGGGATGACCGTGGGGTCGTCCTCCAGGTATCCGACGACGGTGTAGCCCAGCCCCGGCCAGTTGGAGATCCGGTCGTAGATGATGAGCCCCGGCTCGTCCGCCCCCACGATCAGCAGCCGCTCCTGGTTGATCCCCAGGCTCCGCAGGATGGACACCAGACCGTTCAGGATCAGCCGAGAGATCCAGAGCAGCACCACGGAGATCCCCCAGGCGTAGATCAGGACCCAGCGCGGGTAGTCGATCCCCTTGAACAGGATGGCGCTCACCCCCAGGGCCAGGAGGGTTCCCGCGGTGGTGGCCAGCAGGACCGAGTAGAACAGGTCTATTCGGGAAACCCCTCGCTGGGGGCTGTACAGGCGGGCGGCGAACAGGGCCGCCACCACGCCGAGAACCATCAGCAGAGCCAGTCCCTGGTAGGCGTAGAGCGGAGGCATGGTGATGCCGGCCCGGGGCTCCATCTCCAATCTCATGCGGTAGGCCAGGGCGAAGGAGGCGACCTGCAACAGGACGTCGGTCATCAGGAGGAAGAGACTGAAGATCAACTCGAAGAGCCGCTTCATCAGGAGACCCTCCTTGCCTCCGGCGGGCGCAGGTAGTTCACGGCGAGGGAGAAGGCGCACTTGGCCCAGATGGCCGCGACGATCAGGAATCCCAGGAGGCCGTTGGTGCCCGCCGCGTAGTGCTTCTTATAGAAGAGGTGCATGGCCCGGTAGAACTCGACGATGGTCTTCCCGGGGTGCCGCCTGCTGCTGGCCCCCTTGTGGTGCAGCACCACCACCGCCGGGTTGTAGAGGACTCTCCACCCCTTCGCCTTGATCCGATATGCCCAATCCAGGTCCTCGCCGTACATGAAGAAAGACTCGTCCAGGAAGCCCACCTGTCGGGTCGCCGCAGCCCGAACCATCATGAAGGCCCCGACCACGGAGTCTACCTCTGCCGGTTGGTTGGGGTCCAGATAGGTCAGGTTGTACCGCCCGAAGCGACGGCTGTTGGGGAACAGGTTGCTCAGCCCCAGCATCCGGTAGAAGGACACCTCGGGGGTGGGGAAGCTGCGCCGGCAGGCCAGGTCCAGACTTCCGTTCTCCCGAACCAGCTTGGTGCCCGCTATCCCCGCCTCTGGGTGGGCATCCATGAAATCCACCATCTCCTTCAACGCGCGGGGGGGCAATTCCGTATCGGGATTGAGCAGCAGCAGGTACTCCCCCTGGCACCGGCGAAGGGCCAGGTTGTTGGCGAATGCGTAACCCCGGTTGGCGTCGCACTGGATCAGCTGAGCCTGAGGGAACTCCGCGGACACCATGGCGGCGCTGCCGTCCACGGAGGCGTTGTCCACCACGAACAGCTCCATGGCCGGGGCCTCCTGGCTCCTCGTTACCGATTGGAGGCAGGCCCGAAGCAGGTCGCGGGTGTCGAAGTTGACGATGACGATGGAGAGCCTAGGGGTCGTAGGCAAGCCTGTCCTCGATAGCACGTCCACATTCCATGGGACACAGGCCGTCTCAAAGGAGCACTCCGGCAGAACGGCGTCGAGCGCGTAAAGCAGAACTACACCACAGCCACGATGGATGAAGCTGAGGCGATTATAGTGGTGGCCGCAGAAGAGGTCAAACTCTGCCTTCTCCCTCTCCCCTTGGGAGAGGGTCGGGGTGAGGGCTGTAGCAGGGGTACCGGCGCTGACTACGATTTTCGCGTCTGTCGCAGCCTCCACAGGATCCCCACCGGGTAGCCGGCCATCTTGGCCAGATCCCCGACCATCCGGATTGCGGGCACCCAGGCTATGGCCTCCGCCTTTTCCAGAGGCGATAGCCCGCTCAGCCGTGGTGCCAGTCTCTGGTAGGGGGTCTTCAGGTGCAGGGCCGCACCCACGGCCAGGGGCAGCAGGAGGATCGGCCTCTTGCGGCTCGCCTGAAGCAGGGCCAGGCCCGCCTCGTAGCCGGCGTAGCGGATGGCGTGCCGCCAGGGCCAGAGGCCTGCTTTGCCGTCTCCTCGAGCGTACCGGAAGTACTGAGTACAGAAGGCGCGCAGGCTGCCCCGAGGGCGGAACTTGGCCACCGCCTCGGGGGCCCAGGCGAAGACGCAGCCGGACCGGCGCAGGGCCAGGTCGAACACCACGTCCTCGCAGTAGTCCAGCCATTCCGGGTAGCCTCCGGCCCGGCGCCAGGCCTCTTTGGTGAAGGCGACCGACCGGCTGGAGGGGAGGAAGCGGGCGGGGTTGATCTCCTCCCGTGTGGGAAGGACCGTGGCGCCCATGGCCAGCTCGAAGACGTTCTTCGGATCGGGCTCGAAGAAGCCGCTCACCACGTCGACCCGGCCGTGCCGTCTCTGAAAGGGTGTGACCAGCTGCTCCAGCCAGGTCGGCTTGAAGCGGACGCCGGCGTCGGTCACCGCTATCACGTCGCCCGTGGCCTGCCCCACCGCGGCATTCCGGCCCTCCGAGATGTTGGAGCCGGGCAGCTGGAGAACCTGGAGGCTGAGGCGGTCGCCGGCTGTGGCCCGGATCCGCTCCACGGTGGCGTCGGTGGAGCCTCCGTCGGAGATGATCACCTCGTCCGGTCGCCGGGTTTGAGCCGCCAGCGACTCGACGAGATCGACCACGCTCGCCTCTTCGTTCAGGACGGTGGCGATGACGGTAACCTTCAGGGGTCGGGTTGCTTCAGCCATGGTACCTCGCAGCAACGACTTCAGCCGTTCGGTCCCTCGCCGCGAGGAGCAGGACGAACGACCGACGTCTCTGCTACAGCCTTCTTCCTCCGCCGTACGCAGTCTGTCAGTCGGTGGCGATCGGCGGACTGCAGCTCCGCTTCGCTCAGCACGACGGGTCCGGAGCCGCGCCAAGGTATGGAGCCGGCGTGTCGTTGCCGCAGCGCAGAGATGATAGGTTCTGCTTCCAGTTGCGTCAAGCGGCGCCTTATGATAGCGTTTCCCCAACAGAGCTTCGCGGGCCTGAACGGCTTTGCGCGGCTCTGCCTCGACCGGGGAGGTGGCGATGCGCTGCGCCCATTGTGGGACCCGTTTTGACCTGGAGGACAACTACTGCCGGAATTGCGGAACGGCGCTGAATCGTCGGGAGCTGCCCACCGTCGTCTCCCGTTCTCTCCTGCCGGTGCCCTGGGCCATGGCGAGGGGCCCGGTCGTGCGGGGCGTGGTCGCGCTGGCGGTCGGCACGGTGATGGAGCTGGCGAGGAGGGAGGTCTCCCGCCGAGTCATTTCCCAGGATCCCTCCCAGGCGCTCGCTCTCCTGGCCGCGGGCAAGCCTGTCGAGGCGAAGCGCCGCTTCCCCTGGTCGAAACAACCCCCCAGGGGCGAGTACGAGGTCACCGAGACGGTGATCCAGCGCACCGTGCGCTTCTTCCGGAAGTAACCGCCTCTCCCTCTGGGAGAGGCCGCCCGAAGGGCGGGTGAGGGCTGCTTCGACGCTTGCGACCAAGCCCTCACCCTGACCCTCTCCCAGAGGGAGAGGGGATCACGAACCTGCCAGCAGTCTCTCCAATACCCTCCGGGCGCAGCGGCCGGCCTTGCCCCGGTGGCTGATCCGGTCCTTCTCCTCGGGCGCCATCTCTGCCAGGGTGCGCCCTTCGGATGGCACGAAGAAGATGGGATCGAAGCCGAAGCCGCCCCGCCCCCGGGGCTCCGTCGCCACCTTCCCCTTCAGGATGCCCTGGCAGCGGTGGAGTCCACCTCTCTCGTCCACGATGGCCAGCTCGGCCACGTACCGGCAGTCTCGTTTCTCCCAGGGCACCTCCTGCATCTGTCGAAGCAGCAGCCGGTTCTTGGTCTCACCGTCGGGGAGCCCGCCGTATCGGGCCGAGTACACCCCCGGCGCGCCGTCCAGCGCCTCCACCTCCATCCCGGAGTCGTCGGCCAGGGAGAGGAGGCCGCTGGCCTCGTGGAAGGCCCGGGCCTTGAGGGCGGCGTTCTCGGCGAAGGTGGCGCCAGTCTCCTGCACCTCCAGCTTCAGCCCCAGGGATGCAGGGGTCACCAGCTCCAGGGGCAGGCCGGCGAGGATCTGGGTGAACTCGCGGACCTTGTCTGGGTTGTTGGTGGAGAGGAGCAGTTTCAAACGATACCGTCGGCCTTCATCTGGGCCAGTTCCTCGGGGGAGTAGCCCAGGAGATCGCAGTAGACCTCCTGGTTGTGGGCTCCCATCTCGGGTCCCGTCGACTCCACCCGTCCGGGGGTCAGGGAGAGCCTCGGCACCACCGAGCACATCTTGATCTCCCCCTCCACAGGGTCGTCGACCGAGATGATGTTCTCCCGGGCCTGGTACTGCGGGTCCTGGAACATGTCCTCGACACTGTACAGCAGGCCGTTGGGGACCTCGTTCGCTTCCAGGATCTCCATGCCCTCTTTGGCCGTGTAGCTGCCGATCCACTCCTGGACCATGGCGTCGGTCTCCTCCCGATGGGCGACCCGCTGGGCGTTGGAGCAGAAGCGGGGATCGTCGGCCAGCTCCGGGCGGCCCATGGCCCCCATCAGCCGCTTGAACATGGTGTCGTTGGTGCAGGCGACGGCGACGTGCCGGCCATCCTTGGTGGTGTAGTGGTTGTGGGGCACGGCGTTCACTGAGCCGGTGCCCAACCGCTCACGGACCAGGCCTATCTTGTGGAAGGCGGCCGGCACCTCCTCCAGGATCCGGAGCACCGGCTCGTAGAGGGCGATGTCCACGTACTGCCCCCGGCCGGTCTTGTCCCGGTGGTGGAGGGCCATCATGGCGCCCAGGGCCCCGTACACGCCGGTCAGGTAGTCCGGGATCGAGGCGGTGCCGGGGATGACGGGCGGACGGTCGGGGAAGCCGGCCAGGTTGCTGAGGCCGCCGTAGGCCGCCGCGATGCGGCCGAACCCCGGCTTGTCCTTGTAGGGACCGAACTGGCCGTAGCCGGTGACCCGCACCATCACCAGCCCCGGGTTGATCTCCTTCAGCTGCTCGTACCCCAGGTTCCATCGCTCCAGGGTCCCGGGCCGGAAGTTCTCCACCACCACGTCGGAGATCCCGACCAGCTTCTTGACGATCTCCTGGCCCTTGGACTTCCTCATGTCCAGGGTGATGCACCGCTTGTTGCGGGCCTCTACCCGCCAGATCAGCGCCGTGCCGTTGTGCTGAGGCCAGAACTTGCGTAGGGAGTCGCCGACACCGGGTAGCTCGACCTTGATGACGTCTGCGCCGAACTCGGCCAGGAGGGTGGCGCAGTGGGGGCCCGCGATGACGGTGGCAAGATCGATGACACGAACCCCGTCCAAGGGCCGTGCGCCTCGGTCGGAGGGGGACTTCTTTGTCGCGTCGGTCATCTGAACTCATACTCCTTTCGCGGCCGGGTTGAGGATCGGCCGCGGGGCGATTATACACGCCGCCGTAGGGGCGGGGGTACCGCCAGCTGTTTATCTTATTTCCTTTTCCCGGCTATCGGAGATTACCGGCCGGGCGCCAGCGCCTCCTCCAACAAGGTTAGAACGATTATTGCCTATAGGGGCGGGCGTTGGGAAGGGATCCGGCAATCGGAGGATGAAGGAGCATCTAGATGGCAGTTGCTGTTGAGGACTACCGGCAGGCCAGGAGGGACCAGTGGCCCTAGCAATGGGTTTCAATAGAGTAGATGCTGTTTCCGGCGGGGGCAGCATCTCATGAGGGCCAGAGAGGCGGCAGCCGAAAACCGCAGGATATGGCTGTTCATAACCCAGTGCGCCTGGTGCCGGGGGATCAAGGTGTGGCGGTGGTACTTCCGCAAGCCCAAACCGCCCCTCCTGCTGTGGCGGGAGCAGCTCAGCCTGCCTCATCTCCCCGTCCTGGTGGTCAGCATGACCCACGGGGCCTGCCCGGAGTGCGCCCGGCGAGTAAACGAGACCGCCCGGCTATCCCGCTTGCAGCGGATAACCCCCGCTCCGGTGTCGGTGGCCAACAGGGAGGACGTCTCCGCCTGAGGCTTCGCCCTTCGCTCCGGCTACCCCACCCCGACGGGTGCCCCAGCCGACCGGCTCCTCCGGCCTCTCCCGATCGAAGCCCACCACTGGCCGCATCTCGATCCTCATGGTTTTCCTTTCCCATGTGTTAGAATCCCGACTGCGGGAATATGGATAGTAGCTATTGCCCTCGATTGCGAGCCCTCGAGATGCAGTGGATCGAACGATCGGGGCAGCCGGCCCTGCTGCTGCAGGATCGGCTGGCCATCGGCGCTCGCGGGGTCGTCGTGCCCCAGCTTCTCGTGCCCCTGCTGGCCCTCTGTGACGGCGCCCGAGACCTGGACACCCTCCGATCGGCCTATCAGCTGCGGACGGGGATTCCCCTCGATCCGGCTGTGGTGGAGAAGGTCTTCGCCCACCTGGACGAGGCCCTGATGCTGGACAACGATCGCTTCGCGCAGGCCTACCGTCGGGCGCTGGAGGTCTACCGCGACTCCCCCTTCAGGCCGGCGGCCCTGGCAGGAGGCAGCTATCCGGCGGAAGCCCCGGAGCTGGCGGCGCTGCTGGAGGAATACCTTGCGGAGGCGGCGGCCCTGCGTGATGGGCAGCTCCCTCCGACCGGCTCCGTCCAAGGGGTGATCTGCCCCCACATCGATTACGACCGGGGCGGCCTCGTCTACGCTCAGCTGTGGGACAGGGCGAGGGACGCGGTGGCCGAGGCCGACCTCTTCCTGATCCTGGGCACCGACCACGCCGGGGGGCCGGGGGCGCTCACCCTCACCCGCCAGAGCTACCACACCCCCTTCGGCCTCCTGCCCACCGACATCGAGGCGGTAGAGGTGGTGGCCGAGGCCATGGGGACCGAGGCCGCCTACGCCCTGGAGCTGAACCACAAGGTCGAGCACTCCGTGGAGCTGGCGGCGGTGTGGCTTCGCTATCTGGCGGGCGAGCGGGACGTCAAGACGGTGCCGGTGCTGTGTGGCTCCTTCCACCCCTACACCCAGGGGGAGAGCCGCCCGACCGAGGACGCGCGGTGGCGGGCGGGGGCTGAGGCCCTCCGTCGCATCGCTCGGAGGGATCGAACCCTGGTGGTGGCCGCGGCGGACCTGGCCCACATGGGTCCCGCCTTCGGCGACCCGCAGCCCATGGGGGCGGTGGAGCGGGCATCCCTCTCGGTCTCCGATGCGGAGATGCTGGCGGCCGTTTGTCTGGGGGATGCCGAGGGGTTCCTCGACCTGCTGACCGGGGAGAGGGACCGCCGGAAGGTGTGCGGCCTTCCGCCCATCTACCTGATGCTGAAGCTTCTGGGCCGGGTGGTGGGAGAGAAGGTGGCCTACTCCATCTGTCCGGCACCGGGGGAATCGGTGGTATCCGTGACCGGGGTTCTGCTCTCCGAGCCTCCTGCCTAGGTGCGTCGTTCCTTAGGCCGCCTACGTAACCTACGTAGGGCGGGGTCTTGTGTGCCCCGCCCTACGTTAGCCTACCTCCACGCCACGATCGCCACCACCGCCAGCAGGGCGAAGAGACTCGAGTGGCCGATCTCCGTTAGCCCCACCTGCTTCAGCGTAGGCCTGTACTCCGGCTTGGCCCAGGCCCAGGCGGCTTTGGCAATGGTAGGGAGCAGCGCCAGGCCCGCCAGGGGCGGCATCCACCCGAAGGCCGTGAGCCCCGCCACCGCCAGGGTGGCCACGGCCAGGTAAGCAGCCATCTGCCTCCCTGCCCGTGCGCGCAGCCGCTGGGGCGTTTCCAGCTTCAAGCGCGCCGGCGGCTGGTAGATCAGCCGCACGTAGAAGAGGCCGGCGGCGGAGTAGAGGAAGGCGAGCCCCCAGACCGCGGCGGCGTGGCGATCCAGCATCCCGGAGGCAGCGTAGTAGGCCGCCGGTCCCGTGGCCGACAGGGCGGCGATGGAGAGCAGTCGGGCCGGCCGGCCGCGATCCAGCCGCTGCCGCTTCAGGGGCAGTTGAAGGGCCAGGGCCGCTCCCGAGGCGAGCCCTAGGGCCAGCAGATCCCACCGCTGGAAAACAACGAGCAGGAGCAGTCCAGCGCCGCCACCGAGCCCCAGGTAGGCGGACAGGTGGACCAGGGCGCGATGGCTGCGCTCCCGCATCTCGCCACCGTAGTCGCCGGCTCGAGCGGGGCTCAGACCTGCCCCCGCACCCTTGGGTTCGCGGGGGCGAGCGGAGCTCTGCAGGGCGACCTCCAGTGGCCGGCTGGCGCTGAAGAGCAGGAGGACGGCCACGAGCAGGAGGAAGGAGGGCCATCCTCCCCAGCCCGCCGCCAGGGTGCCCACCAGGTAGGGCATCAGCAGCATGGCCCAGGCCCCGTGCTCCCTGGGGAGCATCAAGCCGGCTGCCAGCCTTCGGGGCCAGGGGATCCGGGGGGCGGTCTGGTCCTCCCTCTTTGCAGCATCTATCCCGGTTGTGTGGGCGGCCGGTGACGTCGCCATCGAACTCACCTGGTCCGTGAGGCTAAGCCTTCAGCCTGCGAAGGAGTTCGGGCCCCACGCAGCTCTCGGCGTACTTGCACCACTCGATGCAGGAGGGCCCCCTCTTCTTGTAGGTGACGGCGCCGCATTTCTTGCAGCGAACCTTGAACTCGTCGGTCCAGATCTCCAGCTCCTCGCCGCAGCCGGAGCAGGTTATCGGCTCGGGGAGGGGGTTCTTGAGGGCCTTGCTGCCGGGACAGGAACTCATAAGGGCCATGGCGGGACTCCTTTCAATGGTTGCCTGTGGCGGCAGTCTCCGGTTCCCAGACGATCTCGAAGGGGCAGGCGATGGCGCCGGTGGGGCAGGCTGCTTCGCACTCGCCACAATAGTCGCAGTGGGTGTGGACCAGCCGCAGCTTGGCCTGCTCCACGCGAAGGGCTTGAGCCGGACAGACGGCCACGCACCGGCCGCAACCATTGCACTTGTCTAAATATATCACAGGTAAGATTGGCTTATCTGAGTCCAATTCGGTACTCCCAGGGCAGGCAGGGTCGTGTCTCTACCGGAACTGTTTCACGGGAGACGTTCAGGCGGCCGACTGCTTCTTGGAGAGGGAGCCGCTTCCCTCCTCGGGGTGCTTCTCCCCCGGCTTCGTCGAAGGGGTCTCGCCCACCGAGGCTCCCCTCCCGTGTCTCAACAGCACCAGGTAGTCCACCGCCAGGCAGAGCAGGATGAAGGCGGCCAGTAGCAGCAGCCCCAGGGCGTAGGAGCCGGTGTGGTCCCGCACGTACCCCATGACCATGGGCGGGAAGAAGCCCCCAATGCCGCCGGCCGCCCCGACGACTCCGGTCACTATGCCGGTGTTGCGGGGGAAGTACTGGGCGACCAGCTTGAACACCGCGCCGTTGCCGAGACCCAGCAGCCCTGCCAGGGTCAGGCAGAAGACGGTCACGGTGGAGATGTTGGGACCCAGTGCCTGGACGGCCAGCCCTATTGCCACGAGCGGGGCGATGCTGAACACCCCTGCCAACAGCCTGGCGCCACCGAAGCGATCCGACAGATAGCCGCCCAGGGGGCGCATAGCGGTGGCCAGGACGACGAAGCCGGCCATGCGCAACCCCGCATCGATCTTGGGCAGGTCGAACCAGTCCACCAGCAGCTTGGGCAGAAAAGCCGACGTGGCCACGAAGCCGCCGAAAGTGACGAAGTAGAAGAGGCTGAAGGCCCAGGAAAGCCGCTCCCGCTTCACCACCTCCAGGCTTTGAGAGATGGAGCCGGCCTTGGGGGCGCCCGGCGCATCCTCGGCCAGCAGCCAGAAGAGCAGCGCCGCCGTGGCCAGGAGTGGGGCAAAGGCCCAGAAGGCGTAGGGCCAGCCGAAGCTGCCGGCGATCCAGGGCACCAGGTAGGCCGCCACGGCCGTGCCGATGTTTCCCACACCGTAGATGCCCAGCGCGGTTCCCTGGTCGCGAGCGTTGAACCAGCGACTGACGAAAGGGACGCCGACGGCGAAGGAGCTACCGGCGATGCCCAGCCAGAAGCCCCAGAACAGCAGCATGGCGTAGGAGCTGATCGTCCCCATGAAGACGACCGGCACGACGCTGAACAGCAGGAGGGCGGTGAACACTCTGCGACCGCCGTAGCGATCGGTCAGGATCCCCATCGGTATGCGGGCCACGGAGCCCAGCAGCACCGGCACCGCCAGCAGCACGCCGGTCTGGGTGTCGGTCAGCTGAAAGGTCTTCTGAAACTGGGGCGCCAGCGGCGACAGCAGGCTCCAAACGGCGAAGCTGAGGCCGAAAGCCATGGTCGCCAGCGCCAAGTTGACCCGAGACTTGACCCCTTCCATTGACCCCTCCCCTTGAGGCTTCACCCTCAACCATTGGCACTCGTCAGTCCTGCTTCAGCCGTTGTGAAGGAGCTTATCGCTCCCCTAAGGCGGAAGCTGCGACTTTTGTCGCAAAGGGGTCGTCTCTCAGAAGCGGGGGTCGTTCGATGGATGGGCCCGCCGGTTCCAGATCACCTGCTGGTAGGGCCGCCACAGGTAGGTGATGGGCACCGTGAAGATGTGGGCCAGCCGGGAGAAGGGGAAGATGGCCACGAGCAGAAAGGCGTTGAGCAGGTGCAGCTGGGCAATCAGCGGCATCGTCGTTGCGTACTGCACCTTGGGCTGCAGGGTGACCAGGGAGTTGAGGTAGGGGACGGCGTTGGAGAGGTACCACCAGGAGCCCCACCGCACCGTGAGGGCGGTGTAGAGCCCCGCCACCACCTGGAACAGCAGCAGGAGCAGCAGCACCAGGTCCATGGTGGAGGTGACGGCCAGGGCTCTGGGAGATGAGGCCCTCCTACCCATTAGGACGAGGATCCCCAGCAGGGCGAACAGCCCCAAGCCGAAGGCGGTGATCTCCAGGATGTAGAGCCGGATCGGCGCGCCGTTGAAGGCGGCGACCCAGTTGGGGATGATCCAGCCGATCAGGTGGCCGATCAGCAGGATCACGATGCCGTAGTGCCAGGGGACAGAGCCCCAGAACAGTTGGCGGCTCTCCAGCAGCTGCGAGGAGAGGCTGGTGAAGCTGAACCGGTCCGCGTAGTAGCGGTAGAGGCCGCCGGCGACCGCCACGGCCACCGCCAGGTAGGGCCAGACGGCGAAGAGGAAGAAGTCGAACATCGGATGCAACCTCCCCGGTTGGTAGGGGCGATCCCTGCGATCGCCCTGGGGCGAAGGTGGCGGGCGGAAGGTTCGCCCCTGCACCGGATCGCCAGGCGTGTCTAGGGCGCGGCCTCCCCGCCCAGCGGGGCGGCAGGGGCGCCGGCCACTACGTCGACGGGAGCGAGCAGGGCGGCCACGGCCCGGAGCAGCCTTCCGTATGGGTGGGTCTCCTCCAGGGTCGGGGCCATCTTCTGCAGCACCGGGAGCAGGGCGTTCTCCACCAGGTCGCGCTCCACGGCCCCGTCCCGCTGGTGGCCCAGGAAGCGAAGCATCACCGCCAGGTGGTCCGGCAGCTCGTTACCGGTCGCAAACCCGGCGGCGCGGTAGTCCTCCTGGAGCTTCAGCATCAGGGCCGCCCGCCTCAGGTCCTCCCCCACCAGTTGGTAGCCCACGTAGGGGCAGCAGGCCGGGTTCAGGTCGAAGGTGGCCGTGTAGGTTTCCTCCAGGGAGCCTGGGGACCTGTCTTCTATCGAGGCCAGGAACTGCTCCATCAGCCCCTGTGCCTCGGGTCGAAGGGCGGCCACGAGGCCCGCGCATTGGTGGGCCTTCTCCCGAAGGTCGCCCCTGGGATACTCCAGCAGCTTGCCAAGCAAGCGGTAAAGGCTGCCGTTCTCCTCCAACTCAAAACCCCCGCCGCGGAGGCAGCCGGCTGCCCAGTCCGGTTTCGCCCCGGTGGATCTCGGGATCCTCGGTCTCCTCGATGGCCGTCTCCCGCTGGTAGGGCGGGACGGCGTGGCGCTCGGTGGCGGTGGCCAGGGAGGTGAGCTGGAAGATTGCCTGGGCCTCGGCGCGGGAGCAGTTGGCCGTGGCCAGCATCTTCTCCGCCACGCTGGGCTTCACGTCGCCCACCGTCTCGGCTCGTCGGTAGACCCGCACCGCCGCCAGCTTGATCAGCGCCTGCCGGACCACCTCCTGGTTTCCGGCCCCGAAGAGGTTGGTCAGGTAGCGCAGGGGGACCCTCGCCCGTTCGATGCCGGTGAACAGCTCCTCCACCTCCAGGTGGTAGCCCCCATCGCTGAGGGTGCCCATGACCGGCAGCAGCGGGGGCACGTAGAAGAGGGTCGGAAGGGTGCGGAACTCGGCGTGGAGCGGGAGGGCCAGCCGCCACTGCTTCACCAGCTGGTACACCGGCGACTTCTGGGCAGCCTCGATCCAGCGGTCGTGGATGCCGTTATCCCTGGCGCCCTCGATGACCACTGAGTCGAAGGGGTCCAGCAGGATCTCTCGCTGGGCCTGAACCAGAGACTCCGTGGGTGCGGAGGCCGCCGCCTCCACCCGGGAGGCGTCGTACAGCATCACCCCCAGGTAGCGGATCCTGCCCACGCAGCTGTGGAAGCAGGCGGGGGCGGAGCCGCTCTCCATGCGAGGGTAGCAGAGGAGGCACTTCTCCGACTTCCCGGTGGCCCAGTTGTAGTAGACCTTCTTGTAGGGGCAGCCCGACACGCAGAATCGCCAGCCCCGGCACTTCTCCTGGTTCACCAGGACGATGCCGTCCTCCCCCCGCTTGTAGGCGGCGCCCGAAGGGCAGGCGGCGACGCAGCCGGGGTTCAGGCAGTGGTTGCAGATGCGCGGTATGTAGAAGAAGTTCAGCCGCTGCAGATCGAAGAGCTGCTGCTTCTCCTCGTCGCTCAGCCCTGCCAGGTTGGGATCGTTGGCGGCGTAGATGGGCGACCCCCCCAGGTCGTCGTCCCAGTTGGGACCCGCCTCGATGTCCATCGGCTTCCCGGTGATCAGGGAGATGGGCCGCGCCGTGGGCTGGTCGTCCCCGAGGGGGGCGTCGAACAGATCCCGGTAGCGGTAGCTCCACGGCTCGTAGTAGTCGTCCATGTCCGGCAGGGTGGGGTTGAAGAAGATATTGGTCAGGTCCCTGATCTTGCCGGTCGAGCGCAGCCGCAGCCGGCCGTCGTGCAGCTCCCAGCCGCCCTTGTACTGCTCCTGCTCCTCCCACTGGGTTGGGTAGCCCGTCCCCGGCTTGGTCTCCACGTTGTTCCACCACATGTACTCGGCGCCCTTGCGGTCGGTCCACTGGTTCTTGCAGGCGACGCTGCAGGTGTGGCAGCCGATGCACTTGTCCAGGTGGAACACCGTGGAAAGCTGCGCTCTCACGTCCATGGCCGTCTCCTACCAGTTCAGCTTGCTCAGCTTCCGCACGTATGCGAAGGTGTCGCGGTTGACGCCGATGGGACCCCAATAGTTGAAGGCGTAGGTGAACTGGGCATAGCCTCCTGCCATCAGCACCGGGTTCAACCGGATGCGGGTGAGGCTGTTGTGGGTGCCGGCCCGTTTGTTCCCCCGCAGCGGCGACTTGGGGACCGAGATGGTGCGCTCCGGCGCGTGGTAGAAGAAGGCCGTGCCCCTCGGTATGCGGGCGCTCACCACGCACCGCGTCACCACCACGCCGTTGTCGTTGTACACCTCCACCCAATCGTTGTCCCGCACCCTCAGCGCCTCGGCGTCTCGATCGTTCAGCCAGAATGGCTCCACCCCTCGGGACAGGGTCAGCATCCGGTGGTTGTCCATGTAGGTGGAGTGGATGTGCCACTTGCCGTGAGGGGTAAGCACGTTGACCAGGAGGGCGCTTCGGTCCACCTGGCTGTTCTCCATCTCGTTCAGAACCAGCGGGCTCGCCTTGGCCTTGTAGGTGGGCAGCTGCTCCCCGAACTCCAGGTACAGCTGGTGGTCCAGGTAGAACTGCTGCCGCCCCGTCAGGGTGCGCCAGGGGACCAGCCGGTCCACGTTGAGGGCGAAGCCGGTGTAGGCCCGGCCGTCGTTGACGATCCCCGACCAGCAGGGGCTGGTGAGGAAGCGGCGGGGCTGGTCCACCAGGTCGGCGAAGCTGTACCGGACCCCCCGGTACTTCTCGGCCAGATCTGTGAGGGGCAGACCCACCTTCGCCTCCTCCTCCTTGAAGGCCCGATAGGCCACCTCTCCGTTGGTCTCCGGGGCCAGCAGCAGGATTGCGTTGGCCGCGTCCACCACCTCCGACAGGGAGGGGTATCGCCGCCCGTCCCACTCGACGGTGGGGGACTGGGCAAGCATCTGATCGTACAGATCGTCGACCTTCCAGCGGATCCCGTGGGCGCCGATGCCCGCCGCCCGGACCGTCGGACCCAGGGAGATGAAGCGGTTGTAGAGGTTGGCGTAGTCCCGCTCCACCACCGACATCCAGGGCATGGTCTTGCCGGGGATGGGTGCGCACTCCCCCTTAGCCCACTCCCTGATCTCCGGCTGGGCGATCTCGTCGGGTGTGTCGTGGGCCAGGGGCGTGCACACCAGGTCCTTCACCGGATCGGGCAGGTGGGTCTGGGCGAGCTCGGATACCTTCTTGGCGATGGCTTTGAAGATCTCCCAGTCGCTCTTGGACTCCCAACATGGGGGCACCGCCTCGCCCAGGTTGTGGACGTAGGAGTGGAGGTCGGTGGTGTTCAGGTCGTTCTTCTCGTACCAGGTGGCGGCCGGCAGGACGATGTCGGAGTAGAGGGCGGAGGTGTCCATCCGGAAGTTGAGGTCCACCACCAGGTCGATCTTCCCCTTGGGGGCCTCGGGCCGCCACACTACCTCCTCGACCTTCCCCTCGGCCTGCTCCCGGGCCATGGCGTTGGAGTTGGCGTCCAGGTAGTGGCGCATGAAGAACTCGTGGCCCTTGGCGCTGGCCATCAGGGCGTTGCCGCGCCAGATGAACCAGAGTCGGGGCCAGTTCTCCGGGGCGTCCGGGTCCTGGACCGCGAAGCGCAGCGGCGACGGGGAGACGGGATGACTGGGCGACGGGGAGACGGTTTCCTCTCGCCCCGTCTCCCCGTCGCTCTGTCGCCCCGTCTGGAGCTGCTGCACCACCCAATCCACGACCTCCTGGTCGGTCTGGGCGCCGGCCGCTGCCGCCTGCTGCACCAGCTCCAGGGGACTGCGGTCGAACTGGGGGTAGGAGGGCAGCCAGCCCATCTGCACCGCCTTCACCTGCACGTCCATGGTGTGCCCCCTGGCGTACCGGCCGCCCGGCGGCACCGGGTGGTAGGCGGTGAAGTCGCCCTCGTAGCGCCACTGATCGCAGTTGACGTAATGGAAGGAAGGGGTGTTCTGCTGCCTGGGGGGCTTGACCCAGTCCAGGGCGAAGGCCAGGGTGGACCAGGACGCGAAGGGCGCCACCTTCTCCTGGCCGACGTAGTGGTTCATGCCGCCGCCGTTCTTGCCCTCGCAGCCGCACAGCATCAGGGCCGTCATGGCGGAGCGGTAGATCAGGTTGCTCTGGTACCACTGGTTCACGCCGGCGCCCACGATGATCATCGACCGGCCCTCGGTGCGCTCGGCGTTGCCGGCGAACTCCCGGGCGAAGTGGATCACCGTCTGGCCGTCGATGCCGGTGAACTTCTCCTGCCAGGCGGGGGTGAAGGGGACGTCCTCCTCGTAGCCGGTCGGGTACTCCCCGGGCAACCCCCTGGAGACCCCGAACTGGGCCATCATCAGGTCCAGGACGGTGGCCACCGCCACCCGACCCTGCTCCGTCTCCAGGTACTTCACCGGCACGCCCCGGGCCGGAGGCTCGCCGTCGCCGAACTCCGTGATCCGGACCGGCAGGATGGCGTCTTCATGGCCCAGCAGCGACAGGGCGGGGTCTATGGGGGAGCCGTCGAGGCCGTCCTCGTGCTGGAGGTTCCAGCCGCCCTTCTCGTGGCCCCAGCGGAAGCCTATGCTCCCCCTGGGCATTCGGAGGTCGCCGGAGAGGCGATCGTAGACCAGGAACTTCCAGTCGCCGTTCTCCGCATCCCGGTAGCGGGCCAGGGACTTTGCGCGGAGGAGCCGATCCGGTCGATAGGTGGCTCTGGCGCTCCAGCCCTCACCCCGACCCTCTCCCATGGGGAGAGGGAATCCGTCCCCACCCGCTCCCTCTGGGTGAGGGTGTTTGCTGTCTGCCGACCTCTCGGGTCGGAGAGTCACCAGGAAGCTGCAGTCGGTGTAGCGCTTCAGGTAGTCCAGGAAGTAGGGGACCTGCCGGTCGACGTAGAACTCCTTCAGGATGACGTGGTTCACGGCCATCCAGAAGGCGCCGTCCTGGCCGGCGCTCACCGGCAGCCACCAGTCGGCGTACTTGGACACCTGGCTGAAGTCGGGCGATAGCACCACCAGCTTGGTCCCGTTGTGGCGCGCCTCGGCCACGAAGTGGACGTCCGGCGTGCGGGTCATGCTCAGGTTGGCGCCCATCACCACGATGTACTTGGAGTTGTACCAGTCGGCGCTCTCGCAGACGTCGGTCTGCTCGCCCCACACCTCCGGAAAGGCGTTGGGCAGGTCGGCGTACCAGTCGTAGAAGCTGAGGACCGTCCCTCCGATCAGGCTGAGGAAGCGGGAGCCGGCGGCGTAGCTGAGCATCGACATGGCCGGGATGGGGGAGAAGCCCACCACTCTATCCGGGCCGTGGCGCCGGATGGTGTAAATGGTGGAGGCGGCGATCAGCTCCAGCACCTCGTCCCAGTCGGTCCGGCGGAAGCCGCCCTTGCCTCGGGCACGCTGGAAGCTGGACCGGGCCGCCTCGTCCTCCATGATGGAGGCCCAGGCCTCCACCGGGTCGGCGTGCCGGCTCCTCGCCTGCCGCCACAGATCCAGCAGAACGCCGCGAGCGTAGGGATACTTCACCCGAAGGGGGCTGTAGATGTACCAGGAGAAGGAGATGCCCCGCTGGCACCCCCTGGGCTCGTAGGGGGGAAGCCCGTCCCCCAGCTTGGGGTAATCCAGGGCCTGGTTCTCCCAGGTGACGATGCCGTCCTTGACGAAGACGTTCCACGAGCAGCCTCCGGTGCAGTTCACCCCGTGGGTGCTGCGCACCGTCTTATCGTGCTGCCAGCGGTTCCGATAGAACTCCTCCCAGCTGCGCTCGCCGGGGCTCAGGATGTCCTTGATCCAGCTCATCTCCCCCTCCTTCCGACCAGCCGTCGTCGAACGCCCTGGGATCGCCCTCGCTGGCCGACCTGCATCAGCCCCAGGAAGAGGGCGAAGGCCCCCAGTCCGACGAGGGGGAAGGCGTAGCTTGGGGCCGGTCCCTCCTGGGTGGTGTCGACCTGGGCGAGGAAAGCCGTCACGTCGGCGACCTCCTGGTCGGTGATGGGGTGCGAGGCGAAGGCCTCGGTCATGCCCGGGTAGGGCGGTGATTTCAGGATGGAGGCCAATCCGGCGACGCCGAACCTGGTGTGGGCGTGGGTCAGGTCGAGGCCCATGCTGCCGCCGCCCAGGGCCCCTACCCCCGCCACGTCGTGGCAGCCGATGCATGCGGAGCCGCCGTTGGCCGGCCGCTGCTCGCCGGCTACGAGGAGCCGGCCGGTGGCGGCGTTGCCGGGGGGCAGGACGGAGGCAGCGGCGCCCGCCGCGGCTGCGCCCCCACCCCCGCTCTGGGCCGCGACGTAGGACAGGATCGCCTCGGCGTCGGCCCTGGACACCCCCACGTTGGGCATCGGCATGCCGAACTCCTTGGCCAACTGGACGGCGGTGGGATCGCCGCCGGCGATCAGCCTGTCCGGTGCCGTGATGAAGTCCACCAGCCAGTCGTGGGGACGCTGTTCCGCCACCCCCTCGAGGTCAGGTCCGGCCAACTTGCCCCCGCCGATGGTGTGGCAGCCGGCGCACTTGGCGTCGAAGGTGGCCTTCCCCTTCGTCGAGTCGACGGCGAGGGAGGCGGTCGCCGCACCGGCTTTCTGGGCGGTAGGGGTGGTGCCCTGTCCAGGGAGGGTCTCCGTCTGCCAGCGGAAGGCCACGACGGAGAGCGTGGCACCGAGGGCGGTGGCCCCGACCAGGAGACCCAATCCGAGAAGGTGAACCGATCTCATACTCGACACTCCAGTATGCAGAGCAGGCGACTGCTCGTGGCTTAGCCGCGAACGTGGTGCTGCCAGGGACCGGGATCGCGCAGAGCTACGGAACGAAGGACCATATAGCTGGCTCTCGGAGAGCCCGGGGCCCCGAGAGAGTACCGCCCCGAAATGAACCGCTGGGGTGAGACCAGCCGGGGGCTTTCGACCCGGGCCGGCTAACCATCCTATTTGCAAGGGACGTACCATCTGGAAGAAGGTCGCCTCTCCTCGTACAGGATGGTCCCAGGCTATTAGCACTCGTTGCCCGAGGCTGCGACTTTTGTCACAGGGGGTTCCTGGGGGACCCGTTAGTACACGACCACAAGGTGATATGTACTGTCATGCTGAGCGCAGCGAAGCATCTCCCCGTGGCGAGAGGAGATCCTTCGCTATCGCTCAGGATGACACCTGTCAGAACCAATGTGGCGGAGTACTAGGTGCATCGTTCCTCAAATGCAATACTGTAGGGTGGGGTCTTGTGCCCCGCCGCTCGGTGTCAGATGTGCGGCCACCGGCGGGGATAGACCCCCGCCCTACTTAAGGGACGACGCCCTTAGCTAATCTGGAAACGCCGCTGTAGCGTCGGGGCTTGTCCCCGACCAGGACTGCTGGGAATGGGAGATCTGCCTGAAGGGCCCGATCCGTGCAGGCAGGGGCATGAAGGAACCGGTGGAGGTGTGAGGGATGGACGAGCGGGTGCCGCTCTACGATCAGTTCAGCGAGAGCTACGACGTCATGGTGGCCTGGGAGGAGCGGCTGGAGCGCGAGGAACCCTTCTTCCGGGAGATCTTCCAGCGGGCCAAGGCCCGGCGGGTGCTGGACGTGGGCAGCGCCACGGGCGGCCACGTCCTCCGCTTCGCGGAGATGGGCCTGGAAGCGGTGGGAGTGGATCCCTCGGCTGAGATGGTGCGCCGGGCCGAGGCTCGGGGCGCAGGCCGCCGGGGAGTACGGTTCCTGCAGGCCGGCTTCGGCGAGTTGGCCCAGCGAGTGGGTGACGGCTTCGACGTGGTCACCTGCATTGGGAACACCCTTCCCCACGCCACCACTCGGCCCGATCTAAACCGCGCCCTAGCGGACATGGCCGCGGTTCTGCGACGCGGCGGGCTGCTGGTGATCCAGCAGCTCAACTACGACCGGATCCTGGCAGAGCAGCGCCGCTTCCTGGGGACATCCTCCGGGGTGCGGGGCGAGGTAGAGTATCTCTTCTTCCGCTTCTACGACTTCCACGGGGAGAAGCTCACCTTCAACGTCGTCACCTTCAGGAAAGAGGCCGGACAGTGGAGCTTCCAGGTGGGCTCGACCTCCTTGCGGGCGACCCGGCAGGGAGAGGTGGCCGAGGCCCTGGCACGCGCGGGCTTCGATTCGGTCCAGTGGTACGGTAGCTATGGCAAGGAGCCCTTCGACCCCGCCTCCTCGGGCGACCTGGTGGCGGTTGCTGCCCGGCGGTGAACCTCTCCCCGGCCCCCTCCCCGACACGGGGAGGGGGCCGGGGAGAGTCAAGGGGGTGTATTGGGGAGCCCTCCTTGCCCGCCGGCCCCCTTCCAGGCTATTATCAGGCACACTGACAATGTGGATACGAAGGTAATCCACCGGGATCCGATCCCCTGCCGGCGCTGGGAGATGGGTCCGCTCCCGAGAGACGCCGGTAGTCAGGTATTGTCGATGCTGACCGAGAGATGGCAACGGAACCTGGCAGCGCTTGCCTTTGCCCAGGCGCTGACCATGGTGGCCTTCAGCTTTGTGTTCTCCTTCTTTCCCCTTTACGTCCAAACCCTGGGGGTTCACGGCACCGAAGAGGCCGCCCAGTGGGCGGGGGCCATCATCGCCTCCACGGCGCTAGCCATGGCTATCTCCCAACCCATCTGGGGGAACCTGGCCGACCGCTGGGGCCGGAAGCCGATGCTGCTGCGCTCCATGGTGGGGGGCGCCTGCACCCTGACCCTGATGGGGATGGTCAGCGCGCCGGAGCACCTGGTCGTCCTGCGCTTCGTCCAGGGGCTGGTAACCGGTACCGTCGCCGCCGGAAACGCCCTGGTGGCCGCCTCGGCCCCCAAGCGGCGGCTGGGGTTCGCCCTGGGGCTGATGCAGGTGGCCTTCTTCTTCGGCTCCTCGGTGGGCCCGCTCCTGGGAGGGATCATGGCGGATCTGTGGGGCTTCAGGGTCCCCTTCTTCGCCGCCGGGGTCCTGATGGTGTTGGGCTTCTTTACCGTGCTGACCCTGGTCCACGAGGACTTCCAGCGTCCGGTGGCCACTGCGCAGGGGGCCAGTATCTGGAGACAGAGCCGGGCCCTATTGGCCATGCCCCTCTTCCCCGCCCTGCTGGTGGTGGTGTTCATGATCCAGCTTGGGAACGTGATCGTGAGCCCGGTGCTCAGCCTCTTTATCGCCGAGCTGAACGCCAGCGACAAGGCCGGCACCGCTGCCGGTCTCGTGCTGGCGGCCACCGGTGTGGCCAGCGCCATCTCCGCGCTGCTCCTCGGGCGGCTGGGTGACCGTGTGGGCCACGGCGTGATCCTGCCGGTGTGCCTGGTGGGGGCCGCGCTCAGCTACTTTCCTCAGGCCATGGTCCAGCAGGTTTGGCAGCTGCTGCTGTTGAGGGCGCTGCTCGGGGCGTTCCTGGGCGGGCTGATGCCCAGCGCCAACGCCATGCTGGCGTCGCTGGTGCCCCGAGAGCGGCGGGGCGCCGCCTTCGGGATCAGCTCCAGCTTCCAGGCTATGGCCAACTTCGTGGGACCGCTGTCGGGGGCGGCCATCACCTCCAACTGGGGGCTGCGAGCGATCTTCGGCATCACGGGCAGCTTCTACCTGCTGGCCTACGGCTGGGTGGCGTTGGCGGTTCGGCGGCGACCGGCCGCGGCTCCCCAGCCGCAGGTGGAGCCCGCATCAGCGGTCCTCACCAAGACCCTATCGCAACGGGAGAGGGATTAGCAGCGTCCCGGCACCCACCGCACCAGCCTCGGCGCGATCGCCCACATGGTCAGGATGCTGAGCAGGCTGCAGGCCGCTCCCGTGCCGAAGGCGGTCAGGTAGCTGCCGGTGAGGTCGAAGACGTACCCCGCGAACCAGGCCCCAGTGGCGCTGCCCAGCCCGTTGGCGATCGCCAGGGTGCCGTAGATGGATCCGAATCGGCTGCCCGCGAAGAGGTCCGCCGAGACGGCCGGGGTGAGGGGCGCCGTGGCGCCGTAGCCCAGGGCGAAGACCATGGCGTAGAGGTAGGTCAGGGGCAGAGAGGGGGCGTAGCGGGTCATGCCGAGCAGGAAGATCGCCGCCAAGGTGGCGCTCAGCCCCAGACTCCAGGTTATCTCCCGCCCCAGCCGGTCGGAGATCCACCCCCAGCCGATCTTGGCCCCCACGCTGAACAGCCCCACCAGCCCCACTATGGAGGCCGCCAGCAGCTTGTCGTACCCCCCGTCCACCAGGAAGGCCACCTGGTGGACGAAGATCATTTGGGTGGCGATGTTGGCCAGTGCCATGGTGGCGAACAGCATCCAGTAGCGTCGGGTCCGCAGGGCGGTGGCCACCGTCCAGGGGGTGCCCGCCCACCTCTCGTCCACCACCCGCGACCGGCGGGCCGGTGCGTTCTGCCTGGGAGCCGGCTCGATCTCCGTGCGTCTGCCGTCCTTGGGCAATCCCAGATCCTCGGGCCTGCCCCGCATCAACAGCAGGGTGATGGGCAGCACCTCGGTCAGGACGATGCCGGCCAGGGCAACGTAGGCCATTCGCCACCCCAACTGGTTGATCAGCCACTGGCTGACGGGGACCATCACCAGGATCCCCATCCCGATCCCGGAGGATGCGATCCCCAGGGCTGCTCCCAGGCGAACGGAGAACCAGCGGTTGATCATGATGACGCAGGGGACCCACCCCGTGGCGCTCAGGCCGATGCCCGTGATGACGCCGAAGAAGAGGTAGAACTGCCATAGGCTGGTGATTCGGCTGCAGGCCACCAGTCCCACGGCCAGGATCGTCACCGCCACCGAGATGATCCGCCCCGGGCCGAGCCGGTCGGCCAGGGCCCCCGCCCCCGCGCCGGCCACTCCCACCACTATGACGAAGAGGGAGAACACCCCCGCCGAGGAGGCGCGGCTCCACCCGAACTCCTCCAGCAGCGCGACGTAGAACACCGCGAAGGAGTACCAGACGGTGTAGGTGAGCCCCAGGGAGACGAAGGCCGCGGCCACGATGAGCCAGCCGTAGAAGAAGGGCAGCCGGGCCCGCCAGTCCCGCCGGGCGGGCTTCGAGGCTGCCTCGATGGAGGATTCCTCCGAGGAAGATGTCTGCGATGGCACTTCTTTGGGCCGTCCCATCTACAGGTAGAATGTCGTGGGTGGCCGCCATTATAGCCCTTGCGGGGTGGCTCGGTCATCAGGATGGCGCACTTCGGGAGGGCTCGGCGGGGCGGGCACGAGGGGTGCCATCGCTCTCACCCCTCCAGCATCATCCTCATCTCGTTGGTCTGACGGAAGCCGATCCCCTCGTAGAGCGGCCGGCCCTGGTCGGAGGCGTGGAGCCGCACCTCGACGATCCCCTGCTCCCGCACCCAGCCGATGGCCCTCTCTACCAGTGCCCGGGCGATCCCCCGCCGCCGGTGCTCCGGCTCCACGTTCCACGCGTTATTTCAGCACCAGCGCCGTCAGCAGCGCCACCGAGATCCCCGCCGCCACCGCCTTGGAGAGGTTGCGGGTGGCCAGGGCCACGGCGAAGGTGGCCGCGCCCGCCCACAGCTGGCCGTTGGAGAGGGTGACGGCCGGCGACCCGTCCCGCAGCAGCAGCCCGGGGAACACCAGGGCGGCGAAGACGGCCGGCGGGACGTAGCGGAGCCACCGCACCAACGGCTCGGGGAGGTTCCTGGCCGAGAGGGCCAGCAGCGGGGCCAGCCGCACCGGATAGGTGGCCAGCATCATGGCCAGCACGAAGGCTACTTTGTCTGCCATCGTTCCAACACCATCCCCAGGGTAGCGCCGGCCAGACCGACCAGGATCACGTTGCCGGAGTTGATCTGCCCCAGGTAGAGCCCCACCGACAGGGCAGAGGAGAAGAGGGCCACGGCCACGGTTATCCTGTCCCGGCAGGACATCACCAGCAGGGAGAGGAACACCGCCGGGAGGGCGAAGGTCATGGCGTCCCGCACCACCGGGGGCAGCAGCTCGCCCGCCTGGTAGCCCGCCAGGGTCCCCACGTTCCATGTGGTGTAGGTGACCAGGTTGGCCCCCAGCAGGTACCAGCGGTCGGCCTCGCCCCGGCGTACACCAGCAGCGACATCAGGCCGGCCTCCAGGGCCGAGAAGCCATACTGCCGGGCGGCGATCCCGAAGGCCATCCCCAGGGGGAAGAAGCCCAGCAATAGGGACACGGAGTCCCGCATCCCCCGCAGCAGGGCCGGGGTGATGCTCTCCTCCAGTAGACGTCAATAGACGTCGGGAACGAAACCACAAAGACCCTAAGACCCTAAGACCCTAAGGGGCACCAAGCTCTCCTGGTGGTTCTTCGTGTCCTGGTGTCCTGCTAGTCTGGTCTCTCGGTGCCGGGCCTGGGTTGTGCCGCATTCTACCGCAATCGCCGATTTCTTTCACAGGGAAAGCAGCTGGGGACAACCGAAAGGGCGAGCCGCCCCTGTCATCCTGAGCGAAGCGAAGGATCTCGGCCGTCGGTTCCGCGACGTGCTTGGCTTCGCTCGGCATGGCCGCCCAAGAGGCTCGCCCTCCCGCGTTATCAGTTCTTGCGCGGAGGCAGTAAAATGGTCGCTGCCAACCCACGACGGGAGCCGCGGGACGCGGCCTGGAAAAGGGGGCCGAGGGATCTCGGCCGCGGTGTAGGAGTAAGGAGGATCCTCATGGCCACAGCAGTCGAACGGCGGGAGATGATCGCCAGGATACGGGAGCTTCCGGCCAGGCTGGAGGCTGCCGTGGGGGGACTCAGCGACGCCCAGTTGGACGAGCCGGGGGGCGAGGGGGAGTGGTCGGTGCGGCAGGTGGTGCACCACCTGGCCGACGCCCACATGAACGGCTTCATCCGGATGAAGCTGGTCCTGACCGAGGAGAAGCCGATCCTGAAGCCCTACGACCAGGAGCGGTGGGCCCAGCTTCCCGACACCACTCGGGTCCCCATCGAGCCCTCCATGGAGATCCTGAAAGGGCTCCACGAGCGGTGGTCCGTCCTGTTGGAGGGACTGCCGGAGTCCGCCTGGCATCGGCCGGGCGTGCACCTGGAGGCCGGGCTGCTGACCCTGGACGGCCTGCTCTCCACCTTCGTCGGCCATGGGGAGAACCACCTGCAGCAGATCGCCAAGATCCGCTCCGCGAGCCGCCGGTGAAGGGTGCTGAGGTCATGGAGAGGTGTCCCTGGTGTGGTACCGAGGAGCTGTACGTCCGGTACCACGACGAGGAGTGGGGTGTCCCCGTTCACGACGACCGGAAGCAGTTCGAGTTCCTGGTGCTGGAGGCTGCCCAGGCGGGGCTCAGCTGGATCACCATCCTGCGGAAGCGGGAGGGGTACCGGAAGGCCTACGTGGGGTTCGATGCCCAGGCGGTCGCCCGCTATGGGGAGCAGCAGGTCGAGCGGCTGCTGGCCAACCCGGGCATCGTCAGAAACCGCCGGAAGGTCGAGGCCTCCGTCAACAACGCGGCGCGGTTCCTGGAGGTCCAGGGGGAGTTCGGCAGCTTCGACCGCTACCTCTGGCGCTTCGTGGACCATGAGCCGGTCCGGAACCGGTGGCACACCCTGGACGAGATCCCTGCCAGGACCCCCCTCTCGGAGGAGGTCAGCGAGGACCTCCGGCGCCGGGGCTTCACCTTCCTGGGCCCCACGGTGGTCTATTCCCATCTGCAGGCGGTAGGGCTGGTCAACGACCACCTGGTGAGCTGCTTCCGGTACCGGCAGCTTTCGCAGCCGTAGGAGCCGGCTCCTGCCGGCGACCCGTGACCGAGAGGTGAAAGGCCCATCCTGTAGCGTCGGGGCTTGTCCCCGACGAGGTACCCGTCGCCCACGAGGGGCGACGCTACGTAGAGACGTGGCACCACGTCGCCCACAAGAAGGGGCGACGCTACATGGGGCCTTTCCGCGGCGGCCACAGGGCGTCACCAGGTAGGATTCGTGCATCCTCGTGTCTTGGTGCCTTCGTGGTCTTGAAGGAGGTTCTCCCTCATGCGGTACCGGTTCTACACTGTCGACGTCTTCACCGATCGGGTCTTCGGCGGCAATCCCCTGGCGGTGCTCCCGGACGCTCAGGGGCTGGAGCCGGAGCAGATGCTGCGGATCACACGGGAGTTCAACCTCTCCGAGACCGTCTTCGTGTTCCCTCCCCAGGAGCGCGGCCACACCCGGCAGGTGAGGATCTTCACACCCGCCCAGGAGCTCCCCTTCGCCGGCCATCCCACCGTCGGCACCGCCTTCCTGCTGGCCTCCATCGGGGAGGTGGACCTGGAGGGCGAGGTCACCACGGTGGTCCTGGAGGAGGGTGTGGGTCCGGTCTCCGTCGCCATCCAGGCCGAGCGAGGCGAACCGTTCTCGGCCATGCTCTCCGTCGCCAAGCTGCCGGAGTTCGGGCCTCCGCCTCCTCCCCTGGAGGCCATCGCCGAGACGCTGTCGCTGGACCCGGGGGATCTGCTCACCGGCGAAATCGGCCCTCAGGCGGTCTCCTGTGGAAACCCCTTCCTCTTCGTGCCGGTAAGGGACCGGTCGGTCCTGGCGAGGGTTCGGGTGAGCCCGACCGCCTGGGAGCGCCACCTGGCCCCCTACTGGGCGCCCAAACCCTACATCTTCACCTTCGACGTCGAGTTGCCCGAATCGTCCGTGCGGGCTCGCATGTTCTCTCCCTCCATAGGCCTCAGGGAGGATCCCGCCACGGGATCGGCGTCCGCCGCCCTGGCCGGGTACCTGGGGGTCCGGGACCGCACCGAGGTGGGGACCCTTCGCTGGCAGGTGGAGCAGGGCTTCGAGATGGGGCGGCCCAGCCTGCTTCAGGTGGAAGCCGACAAGGCGCGGGGGCAGATCACCGCGGCCAGGGTGGGTGGTCGCTGCGTGCGGGTGAGCGAGGGGACCATGGAGGTCCCGATTCACACCAGGTGATCCAGCCGGTATGGGTGGAAGATCTCGGGCAGGAAGACCCTGGTGGTGGGGGCGACCCGCCGGAGGGTGTGCTTGAAGTCCGCCAGATTCACGTGGTGCAGCGGCGGCACGGTCCAGCCGGGCGGCGCGAAGATGGGCCGCAGCGGCTTGGACAGCGGCCGGAAGAAGTCGTCCCAGTGGATCGGGATGACGATGCGGGGGCGCACCTGGCGCAGCAGGGCGTCGTAGTAGCGAGGCTTCCTCTGGGGGTCCACGAACAGCAGGTCCGCCTGGACGGCGGGCTCGGGGTCCTCACCGTTCCAGTCCAGCAGCCGATGGCCGCCCACCTCGATCAGGAAGCTGAAGTTGACGTCCATCCGGTAGTCTCGAACCCCCGGCGGTAGATGCAGCTCCTGGGACGGCAGGCCGGAGAAGATCGGTTGGCTCGCGGCGGTGCCGTGGCGGGCCGAGAGGACCTGCAGCTGGAACTCTCCCACGACGAAGTCGTCTCCCGCTCGGATCTCGTGGACCTGCTCCTCGGGAACCCCCAGGATGGAGAGCAGCCTGCAGCTGTTGCGGGAGCCCAGCGCCACGGCGCCGGTGTTGCGCGCCACCTCGGGCACGTCCATCAGGTGGTCCCAGTGGGCGTGGGTGATCAGGACGAAATCGCAGCGCGGCAGCTTCGCCGCCACCAGGGGACGGTCGGGGACGACCCTCCCGAACCACATCCGGCGGAAGGGGGGACGGCTGAAGAAAGGGTCGATGGCCAGCACCTCGTCATCGGTGCTCAGCTCGATCCCGGCTACCCCTAGCCAGCGAAAGTGGATCGGTTCTCCTATCACCTTGCGTTGCTCCCCTGTCTGGCAATGAGCAGAAAGCCTGCCAGTCGGGGGACAGCGGCTCACAAGAAAACGCCCTCTTCCCCATAGGAGGAGATGGTGTTTCCACTGTAGGAGCCGGCTCCTACAGCCTGGTCTTCAGGTAGGCCCCCAGGGCCTTGTCGGACTGGCGGATGTGCTTGTTCAGCCAGTCGATCACCCGACGCTGGATGGCGATCACCAGGGTGGTGGAGGCGCCCTGGGTCTCGTAGCTCTTGGCCAGATCGCCAAAGTCCCTCAAGAAGGCCAGATGTTCCCCCTTGTGGCCCGTGATCCCGCCGTAGCCATGCTGGACCATGGCCTTCTCTTCGGTGCCGAAATGGGTAACCACGTAGTCGGACAGGAATTGGATCAGCTTGCCAACCTCGTCTTTGCCCCTGCCCTGGCTGCTTGCCTGCAGCAGCTGATCTATCCTCTTGAAGAGTTCTTTGTGCTGGTCGTCGATCAGGGATACCCCCACCGCTAGATCGGGCGTCCACTGTACTGCCACCTTGCTGCCTCCTGCCTTCTCTGTTGGGATCCGGACCCTTCAAGGTGCTGGACAATGCGGGAGAAGGTCCGTTCCCTAGAGAGATTCATCGGCAGGAGCGAGGGCGTTCTGAAGATCAGGGGATGTCAAGATGGCTTCATGCCTTCTGAATGCCGCGATAGGGGACGGGCCTTCGCGCCCGCCCCCTATCTTGGTCAAGAGACTAGTGATGGTGCTCGTGATGCTCGTGCTCGGGCATCATGTGGGCGTGGCCGGCGGCGCTGTGGATGTACCTCTCCGGGTCCTTTTCGAAGGATTCCTTGCAGCTGCGGTTGCAGAAGTAAAAGGTTTCGCCGGCGTACTCCACCCTGTCGGCGGTCTTGGGATCGCACTCCATCCCGCAAACTGGATCTCTAGCCATGGCCATCTGGACGCTCCTTCCGTTCCAGCCCTAAGGCTGTCTTACCCTCTCTGGGACCCCCGCCAGAACCACGAAGGGGCGACCCGTCGGGTCGCCCCTTCGTTGATGATGCGCCGGCAGGAGGTTAAGGGCCTGCTAGTTCGAGGCGGGGTAGCCCTCGTCGGCCATGACCTGCTTGATCCGTGCCAGGTCTACCTTGGCAGGATCGAAGGTGACCTGGACGTCCTTGGTGCCAGGGTCAGCCTCCACGCCGGAGACTCCCTCCAGCTTGCCCACGGCATTCTTGACCGTCATGACGCAGTGCATGCAGGAGATGTCGGGGGCGTGCAGGGTCTTGGTTTCCATCGGTCTTCTCCTTACTCTTGGGTTATCCCCTCTCCCTCTGGGAGAGGGTCAGGGTGAGGGCTGTGACGAGTCCGAGCGCAGTATCTACCACCTGCCCGGTTGGAAGCGGCGGAGCCGCAGGGAGTTGCTCACCACCGACACCGACGAGGTGGCCATGGCAACACCCGCGAAGATCGGGTTTAGCAGGACCCCGAAGAAGGGGTACCAGAGCCCGGCCGCCAGCGGGATCAGCGCGACGTTGTAGAAGAAGGCCCAGAACAGGTTCTGCTTGATGGTGCGCATCGTCTGCTTGGACAGCCGGATGGCGGTAACCACCCCCCGCACGTCCCCGCTGATCAGGGTGACGTCGCTCGCTTCCATCGCAACGTCGGTGCCGGTGCCGATGGCGATCCCCACGTCGGCCTGGGCCAGCGCGGGGGCGTCGTTGATGCCGTCGCCCACCATGGCCACCACCTTGCCCTCGGCCTGGAGCTTCCTCACCTCCTCGGCCTTCTGCTCGGGGAGCACCTCGGCCAGCACCCGGTCGATCCCCAGCTGCTTGGCGATGGCGGCGGCCGTACGCCGGTTGTCTCCGGTCAGCATCGCCACCTCGATCCCCAGCTTCCGCAGCTCGGCCACGGCCTCCCCGGAGCCGGCCTTCACCGTGTCCGCCACGGCCACTATGCCCGCGACTCGGCCGTCCACCGCCACCAGCATGGCCGTCTTGCCCTGGTCGGAAAGGGCTGCAACTTTCTCGGCCAGCCCGTCCATGGGGTAGCCCCGGTCGCCCATCAGCTTCTCGTTCCCCAGCACCACCCGCCGGCCGTCGACGGTGGCCTCGATCCCGTGACCGGGGACGGCTTGGAACTCCTTCGGATCGGCCAGCTCGAGGCTCTTCTCCCTGGCAGCAGCCACGATGGCCTCCCCCAGGGGGTGCTCCGAGCCCCTCTCCGCCGATGCCGCCATGAGCAGCAGCTCCTCCAACGTTCTGCCATCCGCCGGCAGCAGATCCGTGACCACCGGCTTGCCCTGGGTCAGGGTGCCGGTCTTGTCCAGGATGATGGCCGTGATCTTGTGCGCCGTCTCCAGCGCCTCGCCGCTACGGATCAGCACCCCGTTCTCGGCTCCCTTGCCGGTGCCCACCATGATGGCCGTGGGGGTCGCCAGCCCGAGGGCGCAGGGGCAGGCGATGATCAGCACCGCCACCATGTTCAGCAGGGCGTGGGTGAAGGCGGGGGCGGGGCCGAACAGCCACCACACCCCGAAGGTGAGGAGGGCGACGCCGATCACCGCCGGCACGAAGTAGCCGGAGATGACGTCGGCCAGCCTCTGGATGGGGGCCTTGGAGCCCTGGGCATCCTCCACCAGCCGTATGATCTGGGCCAGCACCGTGTCCTTGCCCACCTTGGTGGCTCGGAACCGGAAGCTGCCCGTCTTGTTGATCGTAGCCCCGATCACCTCGTCCTCGGGGCCCTTCTCCACCGGGATGCTCTCGCCGGTGATCATGCTCTCGTCTAGGGCGCTCCGGCCCTCCAGCACCACGCCGTCCACCGGCACCTTCTCGCCCGGCCGGACCACGATCACCTCGTCGATGCGGACCGCCTCTACCGGCAGGTCCAGCTCCTGGCCGTCCCGGATCACGCGGGCCGTCTTGGCCTGCATCCCCATCAGCTTCTTGATGGCCTCCCCTGTCTGCCCCTTGGCTCGGGCCTCCAGGTACTTGCCCATCAGGATGAGGCCGATGATGATGGCGGCGGAGTCGAAGTACAGCTCCGGCATCTGTCCTGCGCCGGCGAAGAGGCTGGGGAAGAGGATGGCGGCGACACTGTACAGGTAGGCGGCGCTGGTTCCCATGGCGATCAGGGTGTCCATGTTGGCGCTGAGGTGCCTGGCGTTCGCCCAGGCACCCTTGTAGAAGCGCCAGCCGGCCCAGAACTGGACCGGTGTGGCCAGGGCCCACAGCAGGTAGGGGTTGCCCAGGAGGGCGGGCACCCAGGGGAACAGATCCCGGAAGCTTCCCAGGAAGATGATGGCGCCCAGGGCCAGGGCGAAGATGGTCTTGTTTCGGGCCTGGGAGACCTCCCGGCGGGCGGCCAGGGTGGCGGCGTCCGGCCCCTCGCCCTCGG
>DAHVXI010000065.1:0-5498 GCA_027356795.1 Chloroflexota bacterium
AGCTCTCAGAAGGGGGGCCAGACGGTGATACGAGAGCAACTGATCGAAGAGCTGGCCAAGATCGTAGGCAAGGACGACGTCCTATCGTCCCGCCGAGACTTGCTGGTATACGAGTACGATTCCACGCCGGACCTTTTCCAGCCTGAGGTGGTCGTCTTCCCAGCCAACTCCGCCGAGGCCTCAGCCGTATTGGAGCTGGCCAAGAGGGAAGGGCTCACCATGGTACCCAGGGGAGCGGGCACCAACCTGTCCGGCGGCACCCTCGCCCTCAAAGGTGGGCTCGTGATCGGCTGCAGCCGAATGACCCGAGTGCTGGAGGTGGACACCACCAACGAGCGAGTGGTGGTGGAGCCTGGCGTCGTCAACCTGGAGCTGCAGAACCTGCTGGCACCGATGGGCTATCTCTACGCCCCCGACCCGGCTAGCCAGAAGGTGTCCACCCTGGGGGGAAACATCGGGGAGAACTCCGGCGGTCCCCACTGCCTCAAGTACGGCGTCACCACCAACCACGTCTACGGCCTGGAGGCGGTGCTGCCCGACGGAGAGGTCATCAACACGGGCGGCCCCTGCGAGGATAACCCCGGCTACGACCTGACGGGAACGATGGTGGGCTCCGAAGGGACCTTCGGCTTCGTGACCTCCATGACCCTGCGGCTGATGCGGGCGCCGGAGGCCATCAAGACGATGCTGGCCATCTTCGACACCCTGGAGGACTCCGGTAGCGCCGTCTCGGAAATCATCTCCGAGGGCATCGTCCCAGCAACGCTGGAGATCATGGACAAGATAGTGACCTGGGCCGTGGAGGAAAGCTACCACTCGGGATACCCGCTGGATGCCGAGGGAATCCTGATCATCGAGCTGGACGGCCTGAAGGACGGCCAGGATCGGCTGGCCGAGCGGATCGTGGAGATCTGCAGGAGGAACCACGTCCGGGATATCAAGATCGCCCAGAACGACGCGGAGCGAAATGGCCTTTGGGCGGGCCGGAAGGGAGCTTTCGGCGCCATCGCCCGGGTGAGCCCCAGCTACTCGGTACAGGACGGCACCGTGCCCCGCACCAAGCTGGCCGAGACCCTCAAGAAGGTGGTCGCCATCGCCGAGAAGCACAACGTCAAGGTCGGCAACGTGGCCCACGCCGGTGACGGCAACCTGCACCCCCTGATCATGTTCGACCCCAAGGACACGGCGGAGGTGGAGCGGGTGCACAGGGCCGGCAAGGAGATCCTGAAGCTGTGCGTCGAGATGGGCGGCACCCTGACCGGCGAGCACGGCATCGGCATCGAGAAGCAGGACTCCATGCCGCTGGTGTTCAACGACGCCGAGGTCGACGTGATGTTGCGAGTCAAGAGAGCCTTCGACCCCGACAACAGGCTCAATCCGGACAAGATCCTGCCCCTCAAGAAGGCGGCCGAAGGAATGGGGGTGTAGCGATGACGGTGACAGCGCAGAGCCTGGAGGCAACGCGGAAGCGACTGGCGGAGATCGTCGGGCCGGAGAACGCGCTGGCCGAAGATCGGCTGGCCGCCCACTCGGCCTATGGCGAGCAGCCGGTAGCAGCGGTCCTCCCCGCCGACGAGAGCCAGGCGGCGGAGGTGGCCGCGCTGGCCGATGCCGAGGGGATCCCGGTCATCGTATGGGGAAGCGGCACCAAGCAATCCATTCAGCCGGTGCAGCCCCGTGACGGGATCGTTCTCGGCACAGGCCGGATGAACGGCACCATCGAGCTGGACGCGGCCAACCTGACGGTGACCGTCGGGGCCGGCAAGGTGATGGACGACCTGCAGCAGGAGTTGGCGGGGGTCAAGCTGTTCCTGCCGCTGGACCCCGTGGACTCGGCTCGGGCAACAGTTGGCGGTACCCTGGCCACCAACAGCAGCGGGCCGAACCGGCTGCTGTACCGAACCGCTCGGGACATGGTGCTGGGGCTGCGGGTGGCCACACCCCAGGGCACCCTGGTGCGGGTCGGTGGGAAGACCGTCAAGGACGTGGCCGGCTACGACATGAAGAAGCTGTACATCGGGTCGTGGGGTACCCTGGGGGCCATCACGGCGGCCACCTTCCGGCTGTTGCCCCTCCCCGAAGCCAGCGCGACGGTGGCGATAGCGTTCCCCCAGCTTCACAACGGTTGTTCTATGGTGTCCGCCCTGCTAGCCTCCTTCATGCGACCCTCCTCGGCCGACCAGCTCAGCTACGGTGCGGCGCCGCTGGCGGTGGAGCGGGCCTTCGAGCTGAAGCCCGGCGAGCACCTCCTGCTGGTCCAGGTGGAGGGTGCCGTGGAGGCAGTGGAGAGGCAGAAGAGGGAGCTGGCGGAGATGGCCGGCAAGAACGGGGCCAGGGAGCTCTTCACCCTGGAGGGCTCCGAGGAGCGCGAGCTCTGGCAGTACCGCAAGGAAGTGTTCGCGGATCTGCCGTCCGATGGGCCAGCCATGCTGGTGAAGGGATCGGTGCTGCTGAAAAAGGTCTTCGAGTTCACCACCGGCCTGGTCAACCTGCCGGGTCTGCAGGTCACCTTCGCCTCCCACGCCGGGAACGGCATCGTCTACGGTCTGGCAACCGCGGAGCCCGGCCAGGAAGAGAAGCTGGTCTCCGCCGCGGGCCGGCTGCAGCAGCTGGCCGCCGACTGCGGCGGGTTCGCGCTGGTGCAGAAGGCACCCAGCCAGGTGGCGGAGAAGGTGCAGCTGTGGCCGCCCAGGACCGACTACGGCCTGATGAGGGAGATCAAGGCACAGCTGGACCCCAAGAAGCTGTGGAACCCGGCGCGGGTCCCTGGAGGGAGGGCGTAAATGGCTACGGCATCAGGTGGAGACGGAAAGACGATGTCCGCCCTGGCCGAGCTGGTGGAAAAGTGCAACCGCTGCGGCTTCTGCCAGGCGGGGTGCCCCACTTACAAGGCCACAGGGTTGGAGTGGCAGGTCTCCCGGGGTCGGGTGGCGCTGGTGAGAGACATCCTGGACGGCCGGATAGATCTGCTGGAGGACGAGATCCGCGAGGCCCTCGGAAGCTGCCTCCGCTGTGGGGGGTGCACCACCCATTGCCCGCCTCAGGTCCAGACCCCCGAGATAGTGGACAAGGCCTTAGAGGAGCTGGTGCGGCTCAAGGGGCAGCCCTGGGTCCAGAGGGTGATCTTCCGCAATCTTCTCCCCAACAAGGGGATGCTGGGCACGGCGGGCAAGGCCATCTGGCTGGGACAGGTGACGGGCGCCCAGAAGGCGGCCAAAGGGCTGGGCATCACCAAGATCCTGGGGAAAGACGCCCACAGGGCGCAGGACGGACTCCCCAGGCTGCCATCCAGGACCGCCAGGCAGCTGTTGCCCACCATGATGCGGCCGGTGCCCCAGCGAAAGCACCGGGTGGCCTACTTCATCGGGTGTGGAACCGATCTGATCTACCCCGAAGTGGCCGCCGCCATGGTCCGGGTGCTCTACGCCAACAACACCGAGGTGCTGGTTCCCGACGTGGTGGACTGTGGCAAGCCACCCACGGCGTACGGTGACTTCGATGCCGCCCGCAGCCTGGCCAGGAAGAACATCGACGCCCTCTACGGGTTGGACGTGGACGCCATCGTCACCGATTGCGCCACCTGCGGCTCCTTCATCAAGGAGTACGGCAAGCTGATGGCCGAAGACTCGCAGTACGCGGAGAAGGCCAAGGCGGTGGCCGGAAAGATGAAGGACGTCAGCGAGTTCCTGGTCGGCATCGAGCTGAACGACCAGATGGGGGACGTCAAGACCAAGATCACCTACCACGACCCCTGCCACCTGGTGCGGTTCCAAAAGGTCTCCGCTCAGCCGCGCAAGCTGCTGAAGGGCATACCCGGTTTGGAGTTCAAGGAGATGGCCGAGGCCGACATGTGCTGCGGCGGCGCCGGCTCCTTCTCCCTGACCCACTACGATCTGTCACAGAAGGTGCTGAGCCGGAAGATGGGCAACGCCTCGCGAACGAACGCCGGTTTCCTGGCCACCGGGTGCCCCGCCTGCATGATGCAGCTGTCGGCGGGGGTTCGGAAAGACGGGATGCCGATGCAGGTCATCCACACCGTGCAGCTGCTGGACAGGGCGTACGCCGCGAAGTGGGCGCGGTGACGGGGAGATAGCACCGCCTCTCCCTCTGGGAGAGGCCGCCCGCAGCGTAGCGAGGGCGGGTGAGGGCTGAGACGTTGCCAACCAAACAGCCCTCACCCTGACCCTCTCCCAGAGGGAGAGGGAATCTCCGCGTCTCAGTTGACGGGTCTGGGGCGTTTATGTAGACTCTGGGGCGTTCCTCAGCCCTGCGCAGCATCAGCCGGTCAAGGACCGCCCCCGGTTTCGTTCACCAAACTTTGGGAGGTTGTCGTACGTGCTAAGCGACCTGGATATCGCCCAAGCTGCAAAGATGAAGCCGATCACGGAGATCGCCCAGGGCCTCGGCCTGCTCGAGGATGAGATAGAGCCGTATGGCAAGTACAAGGCAAAGGTCAACCTGGAGGTGCTCGATCGCCTCAAGGGCAGACCGAACGGCAAACTGATCGACGTTACCGCCATCACCCCCACCCCTCTGGGTGAGGGCAAGACGGTCACCACCATCGGCCTCTCTCAATCCCTCGGCTACATCGGGAAGAAGGTGTTCACCTGCATCCGCCAGCCTTCTTTGGGTCCCGTCTTCGGCATCAAGGGCGGTGCCGCGGGCGGCGGCTACTCCCAGGTAGTGCCGATGGAGGACTTCAACCTCCACCTCACCGGCGACGTTCACGCCATTGGCGCAGCCCACAACCTGCTGGCAGCCTTCATCGACAACCACATCCACCACGGCAACGCGCTGGGGATCGATCCCTTCAGCATCACCTGGCCGCGGGTCATGGACATCAGCGACCGAGCCGTTCGCCAGATCATCGTGGGGCTGGGCGGCAAGGACAACGGGTATCCCAGGCAGACCGGGTTCGACATCACCGTGGCCTCGGAGGTGATGGCGATCGTCGCCCTGACCACCAGCCTGAGGGACCTCCGGGAGCGGCTGGGAAAGATCGTCATCGGCCTCACCAAGGAGGGCAAGGCGGTTACGGCCGAGGACCTGAAGTGCGCCGGCGCCATGGCCGTGCTGCTGAAGGACGCAATCAAGCCTAACCTGCTCCAGACCCTGGAGCACACGCCGGTCTTCGTTCACGCCGGCCCCTTCGCCAACATCGCCCACGGCAACAGCTCCATCCTGGCCGACCAGATCGCCCTGAAGCTGGCCGACTACGTGGTGACCGAGAGCGGCTTCGGCGCCGACATGGGGGCCGAGAAGTTCATGGACATCAAGTGCCGCTACAGCGGTGCGGCGCCCAGCGCCGTGGTGATGGTGTGCTCCATCCGCGCCCTGAAGATGCACAGCGGCAAGTTCAAGGTGGTTGCCGGCAAGCCGTTGGATCCGGGTCTCACCCAGGAGAACCTGGAGGCGGTGGCCCAGGGCTGCTCGAACCTCGAGAAGCAGATCGAGAACATGCGGCTGTTCGGCGTGCCGGTGGTGGTGGCCATCAACCG
>DAHVXI010000067.1:0-6860 GCA_027356795.1 Chloroflexota bacterium
GCCCTACACCGCCACCTCCCTGCCAGGCTATAATGAGCCGGGTCTCACTGCATCCGGTGCCGGAGCCTACAGGATGGCTACCCTTGATAGCGTGCGCGATCGGGTTAGGGCGGCAGTCGCCGAGGGCGACTACCAGCCTGCCCTGCATCTGACGGAATCGATCCGCCGGCACTTCCCCCGGGATCTGGAGATCGGGCGGCTGCGGGGACAGATCCAGCTGGCGTCCGGGCGTTGGGAGGAGGCCCAGGGGAGCTTCGCGGCGGTGCTCGAGGTCGATCCGGAGAGTGTCGTGGCCCGGGCGGGTCTGGCCCTGCTGGCCGAGGAAGAGGGCGACCCGGATCGGGCGCTGGAGCAGCTCGAGAGGGTCTTCGACCTGGACGGCTCGAATTCTGAGGTAGCGGCGGAGATTTGCCGCCTCCGCTCCCGGTCGTCCCATAGCTGGCCCGTGGATCTCGGGTCGGCCCAGCACGCCCTTGCCCGTCGGTCTCTGGTGGAGAAGAAGTACGAGAGGGCCGCCGTCCTTTTCCAGGACGCCGTTTGGAGGGCGCCGGAGAGACTGGAAGTGGCGGTAGGGCTGGCTCGGGCCCTGTGGCTGACCGGCAGGCAGGAGGAGGCCGAGCGGGTGGCGGCCGAGGTTCTGGCGATCCACCCCAGCTGCCTGAAGATGCTGGCTATCCTGGCCGGCGCCTCCTTCGCCCGGGGCGAAGCCGAGGCCATGTTCCTGTTGCGGAAGACCGACGAGCTCGACCCCGGAAACCGGGTGGCTCGAAGGCTCTTTCTGGACGCCGGCCTGCCTTTCCCCAGGGTGGGGGTGGACCCCGAGGTCCCCGAGGCCGAGCTTCGAGGAGTGGCTGGGTCCCCTTCGCGGAACCGGCCCGCCCTGGAGGAATCCGAGGCGGAGGATTCGGCGGAGGAGGATTGGGAAGAGGAAGAGGAGCCGGAGCCCTTCTTCCTGCCTGAGGCCCAGCTCGAGGGCGAGTGGGTGCGGGGGAAGAGGGAAGCCGGCGACTGAAGTCGCTGCTACCGGGACAGTTGCCCGACCTTCGTCGGCCCGTCAAGGAACGATAGCCGGCAGAGTCCCGCGGCTTATGGCATACCTCCCCCAACGGACACGAGAGTGCCGGGGGAAGAGAGATCTATGGTTGAGAAGGAGCAAGATGGAACGAACTCTGGTGATCGTGAAGCCCGACGGGGTGCAGCGTGGCCTCATCGGCGAGGTGCTGAAGCGGCTGGAAACCCGCGGCCTCAAGCTGGTTGGCCTGAAGATGATGTCCGTGAGCCAGGATCTGGCTCGCCGCCACTACGCCGTTCACACCGGCAAGCCCTTCTTCGAGCCGCTCATCGGCTACATCACCTCGGCGCCTGTGGTGGTGGCGGTGTTCGAGGGGAAGGCCGCAGTGGCCGGCGTTCGCAGCACCGTGGGAGCCACCAACCCGGTGCAGGCGGCGCCGGGCAGCATTCGGGGCGACCTAGCCATGGAGATCGGGCGCAACCTGATCCACGCCTCCGACTCGCAGGAGACGGCTCAGGCGGAGATAGCGCTCTGGTTCAAGGAAGAGGAGCTGGTGGACTGGGGTCGGGACACCGACCGGTGGATCTCGGAGTAGTGCCCGGGCCGGAAATCTACCATCTATTGGAGCAGCGCCTCGAACCGCACCCGCTCTCTCCGGTGCAGCACTCTGTCGGCTACGGATCTGACGGCCTCGGTGGCTTCGCCGCCCATGCGGGCTGTAACGATCGATCCGACGATAAACCCAACCGCGATGCCGATGCCCAATCCGAGCCCAAACAGCGGGCTCCTCCTGTTGCTCACTGGGAGTCTCTCCTTCAATCAAGCTATCAGCTATCAGCGCCTGCTTTCGGGCTGATGGCTGGTAGCTCGTTATGCGATGCGCAGCACCGGCACCGCCTGGGACCAGATCCTCTCGAGGCGGTAGAAGTCGCGGGCTTCGGGCGAGAAGATGTGGACCACCACGCTGCCGTAATCCAGCAGCACCCACCCCGAGTCGGGGCGGCCCTCGGTCTGGAGGGGCTTCACCCTCTCTTCGCGCGCTAGGGTCTCGCGGATCTCGTCGTTGATGGACCTGATCTGCCGTTCGCTGGTGCCGCTGCAGATGACAAAGTAGTCGGAGATGAGCGAAACGTCGCGGAGATCGAGCATGACCACGTCGACCGCCTGCTTCTCGGAAGCGATGTCGACGATCCTTCTGGCCAGCGCTTGGGGTTCCAGTCCGCCTTCCTCCTCTATCAGGTTCGATGTCCGGGTTGGGATTATACCATCGGGCCGCCCCCCGCTCAATCGCTGCGGGCCGGAGAGCAGCTGCCCACCAGCCCCTCGATCTTGGCCATGAGGGCATCCAGGTCGAAGGGCTTGTCCAGCACGTCGTCGCAGCCGGCGGCTCGCGCCTTCTCCTTGTCTTCGCCCCTGGTGAGGCCACTCAGGGCGAGGATAGGGGTGCCGTTGAAGTTGGGCTGGGCCCGCATGCGAGACGCCACGGTGAACCCATCGATGCCCGGCAGGATCAGATCCAGGACCACCAGGTCCGGGGGACCCTCGGCCACCTTATCCAGGGCTTCCTCTCCGGTGGAGGCCAGGGCCACTTCGCAGCCCAGCAGATCCTCCACCACCATCCGTTCTACCTCTTGGATTTCCGGCTCATCCTCGACTATCAGCACCTTCTTTGCCAAGGAAGCAGGCCTCCGCTTGGATGACTGGGATAGCCCGTATGGGCTCTGCAGGAATCGGTCCAGAAAAAGGCATACTAGAACCGGCGTGCGTCGATTGTGCGTACATGTCCGACTCCATCGGTGTGCGCCCATCGTGTGTACGAGTCAAGCCGAGTGCAGGGCCGATCCGCCGGGCGCCCTCCGCTCGCAAGTCTCCCTGGAGCTGCTGTCCGCCGCCCGATCCCTAAAGTTCCGGCGGAACTTGCCGATAGTCTACTGGTAAGCGCTCAGGGGTCAGCCATCGGTGACCGGCTTACGGCGCAAGGGTCAGGAGAACTGGGATCCGGGCGCTTGGGGGTCGGGGTCGAGAGCAATTCTCAGCCCTCGGCCCCAGCCCGTGACCCCTTTCCGGCCCTCATTCCAGGGCTTCGGCCTCAGCCGAAGAAGCTAGTAGCAGATGGCGGTCCTCTGGGCGCTTACCCTGTCTGGGCATCCGCCCATGTCACAGCTCGATCGGCACCCCGTACTCCCGCCCGATGGCCCGCAGCTCCTCGGCCACCTTGGCCTGGAGAGGGATGCCCTTCTCCCGTCGCTCCCGCTCCCTCAGGAACTCCAGCTCGCCCGGCAGGTAGATGGTGTCGGCCCCCTTGGCCTTGCGGGAGCCCTTGATCTCCCCGATGTAGGAGTCCATCCTGGCCTTGAAGGCCGCCACCTCGTCGAAGGCCGAGAGGTTCAGCGCTACGAAGGAGTGGGATGTGAGCCACCTCGTTCTCGGCTTCCATCCCCTTCACCCTGGGGCCGTAGGCGGAATCGGCCAGCACCCCCGTCAGCAGGTCCACTATCAGGGTGATCCCGTACCCCTTGTAGCCACCGATGGCCAGCAGGATCCCCTTGAGGGCCTTTTCGGGATCCGTGGTGGGCACCCCGTCCACGTCCAGGGCCCAGCCCTCGGGGATCGGCTTTCCCTCCTTCTGGAGGACGCGGATCTTGCCGGCGGCGACCACGCTGTTGGCCATGTCCAGCACCACCGGTAGCTGCCGGCCTGCGGGCACGGCGATGGACCAGGGGTTGTTGCCGAAGAGCCGCTCGGTCCCGCCCGTGGGTGCCAGGCGAGGGGAGGCGTTGGTGAAGACGAAGCCGATCATGTCGTGGGGAAGGGCCATCATGGAGTAGTAGGCGCAGGCCCCCAGATGGTTGCTGTTTCGCACCGAGACGTAGGCGATACCCGCCTCTTTGGCCTTCCGGATGGCGATCTGCATGGCCCTGTGGCTGATCACCTGCCCGATCCCGTCGTGGCCGTCCAGCAAGGCCGTGGCGATGGTCTCCCTGATCGGCGTCAGGTCGACCTTCGGCTTGATCACGCCGGATCTCAGCTTCGCCGTGTAGTAGGTCATCCGCATCACGCCGTGGGTGTCCACGCCGCGCAGGTTTGCCGACACCAGGGTATCTGCCGTGACCTCCGCCTCCTGGTGTGGCACTCCCAGCTTCTGCAGCAGCTGCGTGCAGAACTCCTTCAACCCTTTGGGGCTGGCCATCACCCTGGCGCCGCCTGCTGCTTCCTCAGCCATTCAAGCCTCCGTTGACCAGCCCCAACTCCTCCAGCGCCCGGCGCAGCCCTTTCCGCTCCTCGGCCGTGAGGTCGGGCTGAGGCTGGCGGACCGGGCCGGCCGGGTAGCCCATCATGATGAGGGCCTCCTTGGCCGGGGCCACGTAGCCGGGGTCGTACTCCAGGAAGCGGTTCAGGATCTGCAGCTTCATGTGGAGAGCCAGGGCCTCGTCTCGCCGGTCCTGTCGGAAGAGATCGTACAGCTGAACCATCTGCTTGGGGATCACCGAGGCGGCTGTGGAGAAGATCCCGGTGGCACCGATGCAGAGGGCAGGGTAGAACTGGCTGTCGATGCCGGTGGTGACAGCCATCTTATCGCCGGCCAACCGGACCAGCTCCACCAGCTCGCCCATGTTGGAATTGCTCTGCTTGGCCCCGATGATCCGCTGGTGGCCGGCCAGCCTGGCCATGGTGGCCGTGGAGAGGTTGTTCCCCGTGTACAGGGGGTTGTTGTAGAGAATGACGGGCAAAGCCCCCCGATCGCCCATCTCCACGTAATAGCGGTAGAGGGTGTCCTCGGGCAGCCTGAAGTAGTAGGGGGCGACGACGATGGCCGCATCGGCCCCCGCCTCGGCCGCGTCCTCCATCAACAGAAGGGTCTCCTGGGTGCTGCAAGAGGCGGTGCCGGCAATGACCGGGATTCGCTTGTTGACCTGCTCGGCGACGAGCTGGGTGACGTACTTCCGTTCTTCCCGCAGCATCATGGGAAACTCGCCGGTGCCCCCGGTGGTCATGATGGCGTGGACGCCGTTGGACACCAGGTACTCGACTATGGTCTCGATGGCTGGAGGATTGACCTGGCCATTGGCGTCGAAGGGGGTGACGATGGCGGCAATAACACCCTTTACGTCAGCGGAAGTGAGCACCTTCATCTCCTTGGCGTGGTACTAGAATGTGGGATACCGAGCCGCATGCTAGCATGGGCCACCATGAGCGTCAAGAAGATGTATGGTTGGCTGAACATAAGAGAGGTGCGCCGCCCGTAGGCTACACCAGCTAGGGGAGTCCCCGCAACAGGTCCCGCAAGAGGTCCGGAAGCTACCTTCCCGACGTGCGGAACTTCTCCATCAGCATCTCCTGCTCGCGCCTCTTCTTGTCCCCCTGGCCCTGGCGCGAACCGTTGGGCTGCTGCTGGCCCTCCTTCTCCCGCAGTCGACCGTAAGCCTGCTCGAAGGCCGCGGCCATGGCCGTGAGGGTAGGCTCGTTGGAAGGGGCAGCTGCCTGTGCGCTGTACTCCGCCGCATCCACGTCGTTGAGGGATAGGGCGATCCTGCCGCGACCGGGGTCCACGGAGACCACACGGGCGCGAACATCATCTCCCACGCGCACCACGTCCTCCACGCGGCGAACTCGATAGGGTGCCAGCTCGGAGATGTGGATCAAACCGTCCCGCTTCTCGACCAGACCCAGATCGACGAAGGCTCCGTACCGCTCTATGCGGGTGACTTTGCCCTCTACCACGCTGCCCGGTCGTAGCGCAGCCAGTCGCGGACCTGTCGGCTTGGCGGGGCGAGCAGGGGCTGGGGTGGTCTCAGCGGGGGTCTCGGGGGCTTCTGCAGGGGCCGGTGTCTGCTCCTCGGCCTGAGGGGCTGCCGCTTCGGTCGCCTGGGGCTCGGCCGCCTCGGGCTCCTGGACCTGAGGCTCAGCCGCCTGCTCGGTCGCGGCAGCGACGGCCTCGGCGGGCTGCTCCTCGGATTGGGGGTGAGTGGTGCTCCGCTCGGGAAGGTCTTGCAAGTCTAAGACTCCTGAATGGGAATTGGCTACTGGCTTGTTGCCGTCACGGAACTTCTATTATAGCAGCCTTCGCCCGATTTCGGCTGCTAGCCACGCAAGGGCCGGACCACAAGGCTGCTCCAAGCCCGGTTATGGGTGTCATGCTGAGCGAAGCGAAGCATCTCTCCGAAGACCCGTCACTTCGCTCAGGGTGACAGGAACTCCCCTCATTCCACCAACAGCGGCTCTTCGTCGCCCGCCGGGGTGAAGAGGAACACCGCCTTGAGCAGCTCGGTCCCGGTGTTGATCAGCTGGTGCTCCACCTGGGGTGGCGACACCACCACGGTCCCCGGCTCCACCTCGATGGTCCTGTCCCCCACCCGGATCTGCCCCCGGCCAGAGATGAAGTACCAGGCCTCCTGGGTAGTGGCGTGGGAGTGGGGAGGCGGGACCGGGCCCGGCTTCACCTCGACGATGCCGAAGGCCAGGCCGGGCGCCACGGGCTCACGCTTGGGGGAGAGCATGATCCTCAGGGATCGGTGGTCGGGCGATGGGGCGACGAAGGGTTTCACGTCCCTCTCGCGGATCACGATGGGATCTTTAGACGGAGCTGCCATAGCTGAGAGCACCTCTTTCCGTTGAATGGGCCGGCCCACCAGCCGGCCGATGCATCATAGTATTGGAGGGGAGGAAATGAATCAAGGCGACCGGCCCTATGACTCAACCATTCGAAAGTTTCGAAAGTTTCTACCTTGACACCCTGAACCGAGTTTGATATAAGCGGGGCTAGCTAGTGACGTTCCCGCTGCTTCCCAGGCGTTCCGGCGAAGGGTCCCACGGGCAGCGTAGCCTCCTCGGGCTGCGCTGCCTTTTT
>DAHVXI010000070.1:0-17588 GCA_027356795.1 Chloroflexota bacterium
GGCCACCGAGGCCGAGGGAGAGGCCGAGGCCATCCGGGCCCAGGGTCTCGCCGAGGCGGAGATCATCAAGGCGAAGGGCCAGGCCGAGGCCGAGGCCATGACGGTGAAGGCCGCTGCCTTCCACCAGTACAACCAGGCCGCGGTACTGGACAAGCTGCTCACCGGCTTGCCGGAGGTGGTGCGGGCCATGGCCGAGCCGTTGGCGAAGGTGGACAAGATCACCATCGTCTCCACCGGCGACGGCCAGGGCGGGCTGGGGGCCAGCCAGATCACCGGCGACGTGGCGAAGATGATCGCCCAGGTGCCGGCCCTCTTCGAGACCCTGTCGGGAATGAAGGTGGGCCAGCTGATGGAGAAGGTGCCGGGCCTCACCGCAGTCAACGGCGAGGAGAAGACCGAGGCAGTGAGCACGGGGCAATAGGCACAAGGCAGGGTGTAGGAGCCGGCTCCTGCCGGCCCACTCTACGGGCGACAACTGCACAGCAGCAACAAGAAAAAGTAAGAGGAGACGAAAGTGAGCCTACTGGACAGAGTCGGTACACTGGTTAGGGCCAACATCAACGACCTGCTCGACCGCGCCGAAGACCCCGAGAAGATGATCAAGCAGTACATCCTGGACATGCAGAACCAGCTGATGCAGGTCAAGACCCAGGTAGCCGCGTCCATCGCCGACGAGCAGAAGCTGTATCAGCACCATCTCCAGAACCAGGAGGCGGCGGACGACTGGCAGAAGAAGGCGGAGCTGGCGGTAACCAAGGGCGAGGACGACCTGGCCAAGCAGGCGCTTCAGCGCCACAACAGCTTCCAGAGCACGGCGGACGGCTACAAGACCCAGTACGAGGACCAGAAGCAGCAGGTAGAGCTGCTGAAGAGCGCCCTCGAGAAGCTGGAGGCAAAGCTCGAAGAGGCCGAGCGGAAGAAGGACCTGCTGATCGCCCGCAGCCGCCGAGCGGAGGCCGAGCAGAAGATTCACGAGACCATGGCCGGCATCGGCAAGACCGGGGCCCTGGAGGGCTTCGAGCGGATGGAGGACAAGGTCGAGGAGAAGGAGGCCCGGGCCAAGGCCGCGGCCGAGCTGGACACCGACACCCTGGAGGACAAGTTCGCCGCCCTGGAGAAGAGCAGCGACGTGGACGACCAGTTGGAGGAGCTGAAGGCGAAGCTGAAGAAGCCCGAGCAGGGAGCGTAGCCGGCGTGAGCACTTCCTGCTGATCGTCGAAGTTGGCGGGATTCGTTGCGAAGTCAGCGGACACGATTTGCAGAGTTAAGTAGCAGCGGCTACTTGACAAGTAGTAGCAGTTGAGGACGGCCAATTGGCCGTCCTCAACTGCTACGAATACCGTCTCTACACTCCGCCGGACTGTTGCCTCTCATGGCACGCTACCTGTGACTCCACATACGATCACTCGAAATAAGAGGTTGCAGGAAGGGCAGTCTGGCAAGGACCGGAGCGAGGAGCAGGCCGGCAGCCGTCGGCAGCACAGCTATGACGGCACTCCCTACGATGTCCGACGGGTAGTGGATACCCACCGCTACGCGGGCCAAACCGATTAGGAGAGCCCAGAGGAGGGGCCATACTCCCAGGTGAGGCCGACGCCAGAGAAGCGGTCCGATCAGAGCCACTCCAAGCAGAGTATGGTCACTGGGAAAAGATGAATCGGCCGCATGAGGGACAAGCAGCGCAATCGGCAGGGCTACAAAAGGCCGAGGTCGCTCTATGGCATGACCGTGTTCCAGCACTACGACGGCTAGCAGCGCCAATGCAAAGGAGATCACACACGCCAACAGCACCGACCGCCGCTCTGTCCTGTCCGAACCAGGCCATAGCCAGAGGACACCCAGCAACAGCGGCAGCAACACAATACCACTCTCCGCCACCAGAACGGCAAGGTAGACAGCGGCCGGCTGGGACGCAACCCACTGGTTCAATGTGAGAACGATGTGCTGGTCCACGCGTCCCTTCCCCTTTTCCTGCTCGACTGCTCCAAGACTCCGAGTCTCAGGTGCTTCACCCCCCTGGAGCCTCATCCCATGACCGAAGTCTACCAGAAGAGTGCGGCTGTAGTACTGGGCCGATCAATCAGAGGGAGTGGGCAGGCAACAAGCTGCCCCTCCCACGGACCGCCGGTGGCCTTGGACGATGGTCGCCGGTACCTCACGCACGCGGGTATAGATCCTCGGGACTGAAGAGCAGTATCCGCTCCGCAGGGTTCGCCGCGAGCTCGATCAGGTCGTTGGTGAATCCCGACTTGGAGAAGAGGGCTCTCCAGGGTCGATCGACCGGCTTGAGATCGCCGTAGGCCTTCCTCAAGGCTGCTTGCAGCCCCTCCAAGTCGCGTTTATCTACCTTCTGGACGGACCATTTGCACTCTCCGATCAGTACCGCACGTCCCCCATCTGTGGCCACGACGTCGAGCTCATCCATGGCGTCTTCTCGTGCGGTCCACCACGACCCAAGGCTATCGAAAGACAGCTGCGAGGGTAGGCGGCCGGCGCCGCAGGCCACCCAGACGAACTGCCGGCAGATATCCTCGAAGGCATGCTCCGACACGTACTTGTCGAAGTCCGCCTGGATCTGACGTAGCGCCTCATCATAGTGCCGCATGCCCAGGAGGTGTCGGAGACGGTCGACATATCGATACCAGAATGCAACGTAGTGATCGGCCAGCCTGTAGAGGCTGTTCCTGGAGCGTTGGCGGTGTCGCTCGTGAAGGGGCACAACCCGTTCAACGAGACGGAGGTCGCATAGCTGCTCCAGATGATACATGACGTCGGAGCCGCTGTTCTTCCCGACAGCCGTGGCAATCTTGCTCGGTTGACGCTGGCCCAGAGCAATGGCTCGTAGGATGGAAGAGTACACGATGTCGCTGCGGAGGTCCGTGAATCGCAGCCACGATGGCTCATCGGCAAGGCGAGCCGCCGGCGGCAGCACGGCATCGCGCACGTTCTCCCAGACACCGCATTCCGGATCGATCTCACAGATGTAGGAGGGTAGGCCGCCCCATATGGCGTAAGCAGCAATGCGGTCCACCGGGGTATACGCCGGGTAGAAGAGGGCGGACTCGGCATACCCAAGGGGATCCAGCTTGATCTGCCCCGTTCGACGATTGTGGAGAGGACCTCGCTCTGAAAGGGTATGCTCCTCCATCCAGCTCACCATCGAACCGAGCAGGAAGACCTTCAGGTTTGTCAGTCCTTCCGTCCGGGTCTCGTCCCACCAGCGCTGCATGACCGACGGCACCGCGGGATCAGCCTGGGCCAGATACGGCAACTCATCGATCACTATGATTATGGGGGAGTCCCGCCGTGCACGCGCAATCCGAGTCAACACCCCGAGGAACGCCTCGAAGGATGGGAGCACGCCGAGCAGCATCGCCTCAGGCGCGAAAGCCTGAAGAGCCGTGGTGAGGTCCTCCATCTGCTGCGGGAGTGCGCGGGTAGTAGCTTGATAGAAGAGGTGGGTCTGCCCTTGCAGCGCCTCGGCCAGCAGTGCGCTCTTGCCGGCACCTCGTCGCCCGTAAACGATGATCAACTCCGACCGCCGTGAGCGTAGAGCCTGTCGCACATCCTCCAGCTCGTGCGCCCGATTGTGAAACGCCATCCTATCCCCTCCGACCAGGCTACTCGCGGTGTCCATCATGCTCAAACACGTTACAGTGTAACACGTTTCAATGGAACGTGTTACAACATTCTCCAGGGGGGTAGCCTTCACCGGGGGAGACCCGCCCTCCGCCTTTCTGCTAGAATGCCCTCGCCGTGAGAACCATCATCGTGGTCCCCACTTACAACGAAAGAGAAAACCTCTCGGAGCTGATCCGGCGGCTGGAGGCCCTGGACCCCGGCCTCCACGCCCTGGTGGTGGACGACGACTCCCCCGACGGTACCGGCGACCTGGCCGAGGAGTTGGCGGCCACTCGACCGTGGCTCCGGGTGCTCCACCGGCCGGGCAAAGCCGGGCTGGGCACCGCCTACCGGGAGGGCTTCCGCCTCGCCCTGAAGCTGGACTACGAGGCCGTCGGCGAGATGGACGCCGACCTCTCCCACAACCCCGCCTACCTCCCGGCCATGCTGAAAGCCCTGGAGGGGGCCGACCTGGTGCTGGGGTCCCGCTACGTCCGGGGCGGGGGGGTGCGCAACTGGGGCGCGCTGCGGCGGCTGATCAGTCGGGGAGGGAGTCTCTACTCCCAACTGGTGCTGGGCGTAGGGGTCCACGACCTGACCGGCGGCTTCAAGCTGTTCCGGCGGGAGCTGCTCGAGAGCTTGGACCTCGACACCGTGCGCTCCAACGGCTACTCTTTCCAGATCGAGATGACCTATCGCGCCCTTCGCCGCGGCTACCGGGTGGTGGAGGTGCCCATCGTCTTCGAGGACCGGCGGGTGGGCAAGTCCAAGCTGTCGCGGCAGGTGGTCCTCGAGGCGACGCTCATGGTTCCCAGGTTGAGGCTCGGCGGCTAGTGGCTCGCCGGCTCGACCTATCCCTGTGATGAGGAGATCCCCATGGCCACCCACAACCGTGTGGTTGGACCTTCTACGGTGCAGAATAACGAGGGGGAAGGTATTGGGGACACCCGCGAACGCTGCGCCCTGGACCCCCGCCGGCCTTTCATCGCCCTCTGTCTCGCCCTGCTGGTCGCGGCCTGCGCCGCGGTCTTCCCGGCCACGGCATCGGCGGCTACCAAGCCCCACTACGACCTACAGGTCTCGCTGAACTTCTCCGCCACCACCCTGGACGTGGTTCAGAAGACTGCGCTCCGCAACAACACGGGCGTGGATCTGCCCGACCTGGTCTTCCAGGTGACCCCTGCCTACTTCGACTCCTTCTCCCTGCAGTCGGCCCGTGTCGATGGCCAGGAGGTCGCCGCTTCCCTGGAGGGCACCGTGCTGACGCTGGCGCTGAACTCCCCACTGGCCGCGGGAGCCGGCACCGAGGCCGAGCTTCGCTACCAGCTGAGGGTTCCGGTCGGAGGAGGTCGTTTCGGCCGGTCCGATGGTATCGTGGCCCTGGGCAACTGGTTCCCGGTGCTCTCGGTCTACGGGGAGGAGTGGGACCGGCACCAGTACGTGGACGTGGGCGATGCCTTCTACACCGAGGTGGCCGACTTCAACGTGACCGTGGCCAGCGACGTCCCGGTCGCCATCGCCGCCAGCGGCCCCTCCGCCGGCCAGGAGGGCAACCGGCAGAGCTTTCACGCCGAGGGGCTGAGGGACTTCGCCATGGCCATCTCCAACCGATACCAGACGCGCAGCCGCGAGATGGATGGGGTCCAGATCAGCGCCTATGGGCCCAGCCCGGCGCGGCTGGAGCTGTACCTGGCCGAGGCGGCCAGGACCCTCCACTGGTACTCGACCCACCTGGTCCCCTATCCCTACCCGACCTTCACCATAGCCGAGGTCTCCGCGCCGGATAGCGTTCCCACGGCCCAGGAGTACCCGGCCCTGATCATGGTCTACCCCGCCCTGGGGGCGGACGGGGGCGGCACCGGCAGCTACTCCGAGTACACCATCGGCCACGAGGTCGCCCACCAGTGGTTCTACTCCCTGGTGGGGGACGACCAGGTCCACGACCCCTGGCTGGATGAGGCGATGGCCAGCTACGTCGACCTGCTGTTCTACAGGGACCAGTCCCCCCGTTCCTTCGACTACTACATGGGACGAAACCTGTCGGGCTACCGATCCAGGGCGGCCGCCGGAGGCGATCGCCCGGTCAACACCACCATCTACGACTATCCCGACGACCTCCCCTACTTCGACATCGTATACCGCAAGGGGGCCGTCTTTCTGGACAAGCTGCGGGGGCTGATGGGGGACGATCAGTTCCTGGGGCTGCTCCGCGACTACCTTCAGACCTATTCCAACAAGGTGGCCTTCCCCCGGGCCTTCCTGGACATGGCCTACACACGGGTGGGACCAGACCTGCCTCCCCTGGTGTCCCAGCACTTCAGCTACGGGGCATTCGCCGGCGGGAACGGCTACCAGCTGGAGGTCACCTGGCCGGATCAGCTCACGGCATCAGGCTCGGCCACCTTGAGCTATCGAGCGGGGTTCCCGGTTGCCGAGGCGAAGGTGTGGCTGGACAACCGGTTGCTGTACCGGGGAAGCGGCGACGGCGCCGCGAAGCTCTCTCTCGATGGGGTGGAGGAAGGGGAGTACGTCCTGAGGCTGGATCTGCTGGACAGCCGGGGGGCGCTCTACCAGCGGGCTCAGCGTGTGAAGGTCGCGCCGCAGATGGCCGGCACCCCCCTCACCCCGACCCTCTCTGAAGGGGAGGGGGAGCCCAACTCCCGCCCTCACCCCGTGGAGCTGCTCTCCGGCGGGTCCACGCCTCTCCCCTCGGGAGAGGGAGGACTCTCCCCCTGGGAGAGTGTAGGGGTGAGGGTGCTGGCCCTCCTCGGCGATGCGGTGAGAGGTCTCGATCTCCCCCATCTTCCCTAGCTAGAGCGTTCAAGTGGTAACGAAGTAAGGTACATCCGAGTGAACAATCGCCGATGCCCCCGTTTCTGGCATGGAGGCTCGTGCCAGGGGGCTTTGATCAAGGTCTTCGAGCGCCTACTCGACGTTCAATTCCGAAAGAAGGGATCCCGATCGTGACAGAACTACGCGGGCGGCCGGAGGAGATCACCGAGGCCTACTATCGCGGATTGATGCACTCCGCCGGCTATCGACCCCAGGATTTGAGCAAACCGTTGGTGGCGGTGGTGAACTCCTGGACCGACGTGAATCCCGGCCATCAGCCACTTCGTGAGCTGGCCGCCCGGGTCAAGGAGGGCATCTGGGCTGCCGGCGGGGCTCCATGCGAGTTCAACGTGCCGGCGCCCTGCGATGGAATGGCAAATGGTCCTGGTGGCCGCTATCTGCTGCCGCAACGGGACCTCATCGCCGGCTCTGTCGAGGCGATGGTGCGAGCCCACGGCTTTCAGGGTCTGGTGATGCTCGCCTCCTGCGACAAGATCATCCCAGGCATGGTGATGGCAGCCATACGGCTGAAGCTGCCCACCCTCTTCCTGACTGCTGGAGCCATGTTGCCCTACCACGACGCGAACAACAGCTGGGTTACCTCCGACCTGAAGGAGGCCATCGGCAAGCGCCGCAACGAGGAGATCGACGACGCAACCTTCCAGGTCTGGCAGGAGCACTTCTGTGCCTCCTCCGGCGTCTGCTCCATGATGGGCACGGCCAACACCATGGGCTGCTTGCTGGAAGCCATGGGATTGGCTCCCTTCGGGTCGGTCACCATGCTCGCCGCTGATGGGGCCAAGGTGCGCCAGGCCAGGGATGTCGGCGAGAGGATCGTGGCTCTGGTCCGTGAAGGGCGGCCCATCGGCCACTACCTCAGCCGCTCGAACCTCGAGAATGGGGTCAAGTACATCTCCGCCTCCGGCGGATCGACCAACGGAGTGCTCCACACCCTCGCCTTTGCATCCTTGTTGGGAACCGACCTCGACCTGGAGCGCTTCGATCAGTTGCAGCGCTCAGTGCCACTGGTGGCCAAGTTCAAGCCGGCATCGGCCTACAACCTGAGCGACTACCACCAGGTCGGCGGCGTGCCCGCACTCCTCAACGCCATTCGGGAGCATCTGGATCTGGAGGTACCGCTGGCAACGGGTGGCACCCTGGGCGAGGTGCTCTCTTCAGCGCCGACGCCCGACGGCCAGGTGATTCGACCTGCTTCCCACCCTCTAGCTCCCGATGGAGCCTATGGGATCCTGCGCGGGAACCTGGCCCCCCTGGGAGCGGTGGTGAAGAAGAGTGGGGTAGACCCAAAGATGCTGACGCACACGGGGCCGGCGGTGGTCTTTGACTCCGAAGAGGAGGTGAGCCGCTTCCTGTTGGATAGGGAGGTCAAGCCTGGTTCGGTGCTGGTGGTGCGATACGAAGGGCCGAAGGGCGGACCCGGGATGCGCGAACTGTCCATCCCGGCCGCCATGCTGGTAGGTATGGGTCTTCACACCTCGGTTGCCATGGTCACCGATGGCCGGTTCTCCGGCGCCACCCGCGGTCCCTGCGTGGGTCACGTGGCGCCCGAGGCTTGGGACGGTGGCCCACTGGCGTACGTTCGAGATGGCGACCTGATCGAGATCGACGTGCCCGGCAACGGCCTCCGAATCCTTATCCCCGACGAGGAGCTCCGGCGGAGGCAGGCGGTCCCTCCGGTGCGGCCCGATCATCCTGCTGTAGGAGTGCTGGCTGCCTATCGAGAACGCGTTCGGGGCGCCGAGGTTGGCGCGGTCTGGCTCTAGAGTGGGCTCATCGTGCTGATTGCGGGCCGAGTTGGCCCCGGCCTAACCCTGTGGGGAGGCCGGTGACCTCCTGTCGCGACCTCCTCATGATGGAGATCACGTCGAGACCGATGCAGCCGGCCAAACCGGCCAGCAGCAGCTCCATTGGACGCGCCCCTCGACCCGTGCCGCCCTGCTCCGGCGACGCATCGAGCTCCAGACGGTAGCCCGACCCCAACGAAACGTCGAAGTGCATACCCTCTGTCAGGGCAGCTTCGGCTTCCATGATGGTGTCTCCTTCTCTGTCAGCCCACCAGCTGGGCGTCCCGGCTCTTCGCTTCCTCGTCGGCCAGCGACTCGATGTAGTGCTGGACGGCTACCACGGCAGTCGTCCCATCCCCCACTGCCGTCGTGATCTGGCGAGTGAGCTGCGACCTCACGTCCCCCGCAGCGAAGATCCCCTTGAGGGAGGTCTCCATGTGAGCGTTGGTGACCAGGTGCCCCTGCGGGTCCCGTTCCACCGGTTCGTGGAACAGCTCGGTATTGGGGACGAAGCCGACGAAGACGAAGACGCCGTTGACCTCCAGCCGCTCCCGCTGCCCGTTCCTCAGGACGGTCAGGTACTCCACCTGATCGGTCCCGTGGATCTCCTCCACCACCGCGTTGAGGACGAACTCGATCTTCGGGTTCTGCCGGGCCTTCTCCTGGATGTCCCGGGAGGCCCTCAGCTCCGGCCGGCGATGGACGATGTACACCTTGCTGGCGAAGCGGGTGAGGAAGGCACCCTCCTCCACGGCCGCGTCGCCGCCGCCCACCACGGCCACCACCTGGTCCTGGAAGAAGGCCCCATCGCAGATGGCGCAGTAGGAGACGCCCCTGCCGGCCAGCTCTGCTTCGCCGGGCACCCCCAACCTCCTGGGCTCACCCCCGGCCGTGACGACGACGGCCTTGGCCAGGTACTCCTTCTCACCCGAGGCCTTGACCAGCTTCCGGTTCCCGTGGGGCCTTATGGAGACCGCCTCTTCCATGGCGATTTGGAGCCCCAGCTTGCGGGCCTGCTTCTCCATCCGCTCGGCCAGCTCGGGCCCGGAAATGGTGTCGAAGCCCGGGTAGTCCTCGATCTTATCGGTGTTCAGCAGCTGGCCTCCGGGCCACTTCCTCTCCAGCAGCACCGCCTTCATCTTGGCTCTGGCGGCGTATAGCCCGGCAGTGAGTCCGGCGGGGCCACCCCCGATGATCACCACATCGTAATCTTCCATGCAGCTCGTAACCTCCCCCATCACGCTTCGCGTGCACACATTCTAATGGAGTAGCCGTTCCTTCGGGAACTCAGTTTACCAGGGAGATAGCCTTGGCCGGGCAGGCCTCCACACACTTGGAGCAGGCCCTGCAGCGCGCCCAATCCAGTAGGGGGATCCCGCGAGGCTCCTCCTGGTAGATGGCCCGCACGGCGCACAGCCGCCGCACGGAGCAAACCCCCTCGGGGCAGAGATCCGGGTTGCAGCGATTGGGATCCAGCAGCGCCTTAGGCATCGCCGCCCCTCTTCTTCAGCTCAGCCCGCAGTCGCGCTATCTCCTCTTCCAGATCCTCCATCTCCATCAGCATGGCCGGCCGCACCGAATGGGCCGGCATGCGGCCCTTGAGATCGGCCAGCCGCGCCTCCAACTGTTGGAGCCGATCGCCGTCTCCCATGACATGATACTCCTTAGCTACCAGCCATCAGCGTTCAGCAGTCAGCTTTTCGGGTAGGGAACGAGGGCCAGCCACCCGATCCGGGGGGCAGCTGACGGCTGATAGCTGAGGGCTGACGCTTGACAGATATACCCCCCTGCCGTATATTACGATACTGTTGAGGGGTGCAGCTGTCAACTCCTTGGAGGCTGTTGTGGAGACAAACATCGAGAGGATCCTGCGCGAGGCCAGGACCATCGCCGTGGTCGGCCTCTCCCCCAAGCCATATCGTCCCAGTTTCGGCGTCGCCGAGTACCTGCAGCAGCGGGGCTACCGGATCATACCGGTCAACCCCACCGTGGACCAGGTGCTGGGCGAGAAGTCCTATCCAGATCTGAAGTCGGTGCCGGAGAAGATCGATGTGGTGGACATCTTCCGGCGCCCCGAGGACGTCCCACCGGTGGTCGAAGAGGCGATCCAGGTGGGGGCTCGAGCGATCTGGATGCAGGAGGGCATCATCAATGAAGCCGCCGCCGCCAGGGCCAGACAGGCGGGGCTGGACGTGGTCATGGACAGATGCATGCTGAAAGAGCACCAGCGGCTCTCCAACCCATCGAGATGAGGTAGGTTCAATGGAGTCAAACGACAAGGGGCGGAACGTCGTCGACGTCTTCGACGACACTGCCAGCACCCGCTTCTGCAGCAGCGGTTGAGGGCCCCCGCAATCTCAGGAAGAGATTACGCAAATCGTCGCCTGGTATCTATCCAGGGAATACGGCAACAGCGTCGAGGTGAACTACCGCGACCTGTCGCGGACTCAGGTGCGGCAGCAGTTCCCTCAGGTCGTCGAAAAGCTGCAAAAGGGAGATCTCATCCTGCCCGCCGTCTTCGTGGACGACGAGATGGTGAGCCTGGGCTACGTGGACTACTTCAGCGTCGCCAAAGCCATCGAGCGGGCCCGATCCAGCGGACAGGTCGTATCGTGACGGGGCGATAAGAAGACGGGAGGGTACCCCTATGGACGTGGTTTTCCTGGCCGTCCTGTTCGTGGCCCTCGTCCTGCTGATGTCGAGAAGCGGCAGCGGTAGTTGCGGCCGCGGCGGGGGTTGAGGGATCTAAGGCTTCGCGGTGCGAAGCTGGCGGTCACGTTGTAGCCCCATGCTGAAGGTGCTATAGTGCGGGAGTCCGGTGGCAACGCCGGGCTCCCTCTTTTCTTTTCTTTCCCACGAGGAGGTGGGCAGAAGGGCTGCGGGTCATGGGCGTAATCCACCTCCCTCCAGAGGATCTGGTCTACCTCGGCCCCCTCAAGTCGGGGCAGCGGGTGGTCATCGTCGGCGGCGGCCCCAGCGGCGCCAGCTGCGCCATCGCCCTACGCCGTCTGGCCGAGGCCAGGGGGATCGACCTGGAGGTCGTCCTCTTCGAGGCCAAGGACTTCCGCGCCGAGAGCAACGTCTGCGTCGGCGTCCTCTCCCCTCCCTTCGGCCGGCTGCTGGGACAGTTGGGGCTGCAGATCCCCAGGGAGCTGATCCAACGGGTGGTGACAGGCTACGTCCTCCACGCCGACCAGAGCTCCCTGGTGCTGGACGACGAGCCGGGCGCCGAGCCCACCCTGGTGGTTCATCGGGCCGACCTCGACCAGTTCCTGCTGGATAGCGCCGAGCGGCTGGGCGTCCAGGTGATGTACGACGTGGTGGTGGACCTGCGCTACTCTCGCTCCACGGCCCTGGTGGTGAGCAGCGGGGGGGCCAGGATCCTGGCCCAGGCGGTGGTGGGGGCGGTGGGACTCAACCGCTTCGCCATGGCGATCTTCGAGTCGGGCATGGAGGGCTACCGCCGGCCGAAGGTGATGAGGTCGATCCTGATCGAGGTCCCCATGGCGGAGCCGCTGATCGAGGAGCGGTTCGGCAACCGGGTTCACGCCATCCTCCCCCCTTCCCTGCCCCGCATCGAGTTCGGCGCCCTCACCCCCAAGCGGGACCGGGTGGTGGTCAACGCCGCTGGGGAGGAGATCGACGACGATGACTTCGACGGCTTCCTGCGGCTCCCCCTGGTGCAGAGGATGCTGGCCGGAACGGATCTGGCCCAACCCCGGGCCTGCGAGCTCTTCCCCACCCGGCCGGCCAGCCACTTCGCCCAGGATCGGATCGTCACCATCGGTAACGCCAGCGGGTTGATGCGGCCGCTGAAAGGGAAGGGGATCAACACCGGTATCCAGATGGGGATGAGGGCAGCGGCCACCATGATGGACGTAGGGGTCTCCGATCGAGCCTTCGAGGCTCTCTACCGCAGCTGCCGGGACATCACCAGCGAGTACAAGTACGGCCTCTTCCTGCGCTGGCTCTACCGCACCTCCCGCCGGATGGGGTGGATGGATGCCGTGATCGAGGTGGCCGGACGCGAGAAGAGGCTGCGCCACCTGTTCCAGGGCATGGTCTCGGGGGAGGACTCCTACAAGCAGTTGGTGCGGAGCACCGCGGTGCGGCCGCTGCTGCTGGCCCGGACGGGCGTGGGGATCCTGAGGTATCGCCGGCAGGATCCGGCTCCCATGGGGATCCCCGTGGATTAGGAGTAGGGATCGTTCCCGACCTCGACGATCGACGGACTCGATCGGGGTCGGATGGCGTCGGTCCACCACCCCCGAAAGCGGTGTCGAGTCACCGCACCCCAGATTCGCTTCCCCCTACCCGCCACCATGGGACGAAATGGCCAGAGGAAAGGGCCGCAAGTTTCCCCGCGAACTGCCGATACTAATAGGTGAAGATCGCAACGCGCTGTGGCGAAGGAGATAGAAGTGGCCAACGACATCGCCCCCATCGAACTGGCACGCTACCGGAACGGGAGAGAGCTCGAGTCCAAGCTTCGCGAGAACCTGAAGGCTGAGGCCATGGACCAGGATCTGGAGTTGGCCGAGATCCTGGCCAGGGTCATCCAGCAGTGGCTGGACGAGGAGTGACCTCTACCACCGATGGTCCCGGCCCTGCTTTCGCCAGTTGGAGGTGACGGCCACCAGGTCGAAGAGGTCCACGCGACCATCGCTGGTGAGGTCGGCCCTGGTGGCATCCCCATCGGGGTCCCCCGAGCCCCGCTGCTCGAAATGCTGCTCCAGAAAGGCGAGATCGGACTCGTCCACGGTGCCCGTCGAGTCGGGGGCGTCCGACAGGTTGCCGGAGAGCAGCTTCAGCTTCGGAAGGACGACGCTCTCCCCCTCGCCCACGACTATCTCTTCCCGGCTCGCCGACAGGTAGCCCGGGTAGGACACGGTAACCCTGTAGCTGCCGGGCGCCACCACCAGGGCGAAGCTGCCGCCTCGGGCGGTCGTGGTCTGGAGAGGCCCGGCCACCACCAGGACGTCCGAGGAATCCCCTCGCGCCTGCAGCTTGACCACCCCCTCGATGTAGCCCGGGCTCGGTGTGTGGGTCGGGATGGGCGTGCTGGGGGGAGTGAAGGTCGGAGTCGAAGTCTCGGTCGGCGTGGGGGAACTGGTCGGGGTGTGAGTGGCCATCGGCGTCGCCGTAGAGGTTTCCATAGGTGAAGGCGACGGCGCGAGCGTGGCTGTAGCGCTGGCCGTGGCAGTCTCGGTGGGCGACGGCGTCGGCGTGAGAGCAGCGGTGGCCGTGGTGGTGGGAGTCGGCGTCTCGGTGGAGGTCGGCGCAGGGCTAGGGGTGCTGGTGAGAGTGGCGGTGGGGGTGCCCGTCGGCGTGCTGGTTGCCACCGGTGATGGGGTCAAGCTCTCCGTGGGAGACGGAGTCGGGGTGCGAGTAGGGATAGCCGTCGGCGACGGCACGGGGGTGTCCGTCGGCGTCTCCTGAACCCACTGGACCGTCGCCATGTAGATCTCAGGGCCTCCACTCCTCTTGTCGGTCCAGACGACGCGATCGCCGTCTACTCGCGGGTCCGTCCGGTTCCCCTGACCCGTGGAGATGGGGAACAGCAGCCGGCGGCTCAGGCTGTAGCCGTAGAGATCGTAGGAACCGTCAGGTTTCGGCTTCTCCCACACCACCAGGTCCCCCTGGAGGGCAGGGTTCTCCAGCTTCCCCGCTCCCACCACTATGGGGAACGGCCCGCCGCTGGAGCCGTATCCGTACAGGTCGCAATCGACGCCGCGGATATCCAACCAGACCAGGGTCCAGTCCCCCCGACGGCCGGTGAGCTGCGGCTTCGTCTGCAGGGTAGAGGGAGCGAAAGTGGCGCTGTTCAGGAGTGGAGTTGCCTCGAGCGGACGGCCATCGACGGGAAAGGAGAACAGCTTCACGTGGGTGATGGCGCCGACGGTCTGCTGAAAGGCGATCAACCCATCGGCGAGGGTCGGGTAGTCCTCCCAGCAGTTCCAGGTGTCGGGATCCACAGGCCGGTCCTCGTCCGTGGTGAGGTTCCTCAAGTGAACCTTGTTGCCGGCCTCGGTGGCGGACACGTAGGCGGCGAAGTTGCCATGGATGGCGGGGTAGGCCGTGGTGGCGACGGATCCGGCTACGGAAGACACGGGAGGACTCTGGCTGCCGTTGTGCCGAAGGACTCGTCCCTTCCCCCAATCCACCCACACCACGTTGGCCCCGTACACCCGCGGCAGCCACTGGCTGCCCGTTTGCCCCGAGGAGAGCAGGCTGGGGGAGCCCGAGCCGATCTCCGTGGCGTAGACCTGATAGGGCCCCATGGCCGCGCCGTTGACCCATCGCCCCTCGTCGTAGACCAGCCGCTGCCCGTGAAGATCGGCCCTGCCCACCGGCCGGCCGTTGGACACGATTGGGGTTTCGACCACCAGGGGCTGGTCTGCTTTCGCCACCAGGTTGAGGGCTGCACCGGCAGGCGCCCTGGCCTCAAGAGCGAAGCCGCGGTCGGCCTGGAAAGCAGGGGCTGAGAGGGCCAGGAGACAGGCCACCGCGGACGTCAGCACAGTCAAGGCGCAGGATGCAACGGCCGGCGGTCTGCCCAAGGCGGACTCTCCTCTCCCGCTACCTCGAGGGTGTTGGGTAGTGGTGGGGCGTCTCCAGGCGCGAAGCTGCGGTACCAGGCCAGCCAGGGGAACTTGCCGTAAAACCTGGTTGTTGATCCTTGGTGACTATAGCAGGCCAGACCCGTTGGGTCAATACATATGGCGCTCCACTGCAGTCGTTCTCATGTAAGCGATCCGTCACGCCAAGCTCAGCTTCACTCGCCACGGCTGGAAGACGGGACGGACGGCTCTGTCCCCCAGAGGTTGAGGAGCTTCACCAGGCCAAATGCGCCGTTCCTGAAGTAGGGCAGGGGTTCATCCCCTGCCGCCCGGTCCTCGGGCCCGCGAGGCGGCGGGGCACAAGACCCCGCCCTACGCCGCGGAATTGCGGAACGACGCGCTAAAGTCTCCTATGTGGAAAAGTGAATAAGATTGTGGAAAACCGGCGAGTCGACTATGATCCGGCCCACCTGAAGCGACGGGCCGAAGGGCGGCGCGAATCCTGCATCTAAGCGCTTCCCTGCGACCAGCACACCAGGCGGAGGATCCATGAGCGACTTCTTTCTCTCGACAACCCCGAGGCGGGCTGCTTTCCGGCGCACCTTCCTGGCAGCGACCTTCCTGGCGCTGACCCTCTGGCTGCTGGGGGGCAGCCCGGCTCGAGCGCGAAGCTTCGGCCCGCCCTGGGAGGGCCAGGTTAACGTCTCCCACACGGTGGTCTACACCCAGCCGGACCCCAGCTCGGCGGTCGTAGGTCCCCTGGGCAAGGGAGCCATCGTCGTGGTGCTGGCCCAAACCACCGGCGCGGACGGAAACCAGTGGCTGAAGATCCCGGACGGCTACCTGGCCGACAACGACGTGGACGAGATGCTCTACCCCTGGACGGCCGAGGTCACCGTGCCCAGCGTCCAGCTGTACGCCAGACCCTACCCGGACAGCGGGATAATGCGCACGGCCGTGAAGGGAGACCTGCTGAGGGTGACCGGCGTTTCGGGGGGACTGGCCGGCGACAGCAACGTCTGGTGGGCGACCACCGCGGGGTACCTGCCCCTGGGCACCCTGAAGTGGTCCACCAACGACTGGGCAGGCTGGTGGCAGCTGCCCGACGCCTCCGGGGCCCCCGACGGCTGGTGGGGAACCATCCGTTCGCAGACCAACGTGCGGGCCGCCCCTACCACCGACTCCCCCATCGTGGGGACCTTCGCCGGTGGTGAGCACGTCAAGGTGCTGGCCGACGAGCAGGGCCAGTCCATCGGCGGCAGCAACGTGTGGTACCTGATCGACGGCGGCCGATACGCCGGGGCACGGGTCCACAGCTCCGTGGTGGCCAGGCAGGCCGCCCCCAAGGCGAACACCACACCGCCCCCTCCCGATTGGGGTGCCAGCTCCTGGATCGTGGTGGACCGCAAGGCATCGACCCTGACCTTCGTGAAGAACGGCCAGCCGCTGTTCGTCACCTACGTGTCACTGGGGCAGGCGGGGGTGGCTACCCCGGCGAGCAGCTACAGCACCTTCGGCAAGTTCCTCGGGGATCGCATGTCCAGCAGGACCGTGGCGAATCCCACCCATCCCTACGACCTGCCGAACGTGCCCTTCACCCAGTACTACAAGGACGGCGGCTACGGCATCCACGGGACCTACTGGCACGACTACTTCGGCCAGTCGGAGAGCCAGGGGTGCATCAACCTCACCTGGACGGACTCCGCCTACCTGTTCGGCCTGACGCAGCCCCAGTTGGGTCCCGGCGACGTCCAGGCTTGGGCCTCAAACCAGGGCGGGGCGGCCACCCCGGTGGTGATCCTGGACTGACTTGAGGAATACAGTTGTGGGCGGGTCGAAGACCCGCCCACACACCTGATCCCGCTATCGATCGGTCACTGGCTGATGGTCAGCCGCTTCCCCTCGGGCGTTTCGACGGCGTCCAGCGTGACGCCATCGAGTAGGTTGCTGGTCGACGAATCGATGATGAGGACCTTCTTGCCGTTATACTCGACGACCTGGTCCCCCTCCTTGGGCCGATCCAGCATCAGGCCGAGCCCGACCTGGCCGCTGTTCCCGTTTCCACCCTCCGTCGTCGGCGCCAGCCGTATCGACGTATCCTCTTCGATGTCCGCCCCCTGCTGCTGCGCTTGCTGCAGAATGTCCTGCAGCAGATCCTTGGCTTCGCTTGTCACGCTGACCACTGCGACACCCCCTTCAGTTGCTGAGAGCAGAACGCCCAGAGGGCCAAGAATCGCTCCCTCGGGGAGATCCACCAGCGGCTGGAGCGCCGGCCGCGAGTCCTCCCGTCGTCCGGCGGGCCGCAGGGCACACCGGCGCCCGCTGGCGCCCTCCAGCTCGTGCTGATGCCGTGGCGAACGCAGTTATCGGGCCAATGAAGAGACCAGGCGGGATGGTTCACGGACGCGGTCACAGTGCGGGAGGGCGAAGCTCCTGCTGAGCCGGCTCGCCGGGAGGCTCGCCCTCCCGCACTGTCACCCGATCTCGCGCCCTGGTGAACCATGCCGAGATGTAGCCTCGGTGGAGCGGCGGGATCGGGGCAGGAACGGGGCGGTTGGCTCTTTTCCGGGGAGGAGGCGACGCTCAGGCCGTCCAGCGGCGCTGGGCGTCCATCACCAAGGTACCGTTGATCCGCCCCGCCAGACTCTCCATCTCCTGGCGAGTCATCCACTCCTTGCCGCTACGGTAGGAGGTACCACTGGCCCCCACGTGGAACCGACCGGTCTTGGGGTCGTAGGCATCGGCCACGAAGTAGTGGCCGGGGGTGCTG
>DAHVXI010000076.1:0-16439 GCA_027356795.1 Chloroflexota bacterium
GCCGCGGTACGGCTTCAGGAGCGACCTGTACGTGCACTTCTTCTACCGCGGCCTTCAGCTGCTGAAGCCGGGGGGCGTGCTGGGCGCCCTCACCTCGGCCAGCTTCCTGACCAACGCGACCAAGGAGCATCTGCGGCGAGAGCTGCTGCGCCACGACCTCCGGGTCGTGGCGCCCCTGGGTCCCGAGCTGTTCGACGCACGGGTTTACCCGGCCATCACCCTGGTTCAGAAGGGCGAGGGTGACGCCGGGGGCTCGAGAGGGGTCGGCTTCCTGGATCTGCGCCGGGCGGGCAAGCAGGAGATCCTGGAGCCTGACCTGGTGGAGCGGCGCTCCAGCTGGATCGAAGCCTCGGAGTACCGGCAGGCCTTCGGCGCGGTCTTCTTCGATCCGACCGCGGAGAACCGGCGGATCTTTCGGGATCTGCTGACGGCTTCCGACACCGAGGGGTCGAGGCCTGAGACGGAGCGCGACCACCGGCTTGATCCGCCACCCCACGATTCCAGGGACCGAGGCGGCGAGCGGGCGGTGGGGGTTCGCCGCTTCGTGCGGCTGGGGGAGGTGGCCCCTGCCCTGGATACCGGCATCCACAGCGGCAACGTGAGGGAGAGGCTGTTCTATCGGGACCCGGTCCCCGACAGGCCGCTCCACCGGCTGCTCCAGGGGACCCAGGTGGTTCGGTACGGGGTCTGGTGGGATAACCCGGAGGCCCGGTACCGGTACGTGGATCTGGGGTACCGGATCGATCCCGAGCGGAAGGGCACCGGCAGAGGGGGCAGGCCCTCTGCCCGGCGCGAGTACTGGCACTTCTGTGGCTCTGTGGAGAACCACCACGTGGTGGAGCGGTTGCTGATGCGCCAGACGGGGGACGCGCCCCTCGTGGGCTACCTCTACCAGGGGCAGGAGCAGCTCTATACCGACAACACCCTTCACACCCTTCTGCTCTCACAGAGGGGACGCGAGCTGGGCTTCAGCTATCTCTACCTGTTGGCGCTGCTCAACTCCGGCCCCTTGGCGAGGATCTACCGGGCCCTGGCTCAGGAAGAGGGCCGGATGCTGGCGCAGGTGAAGACCGCTGTGGCCAACCATCTCCCGCTGCCGGTGCCGAAGGGTGGAGATGCAGATGAGCTAGAGACCCTGGTGGGGGAGATCCAGGGCATCCACCGCTTCCACGGCCTTCCCCTGCCACCGACGGCAGTCGAGCGAGTCGCCATACTCCAACGGGCGATCGACCGGCTGGTGGGAAGTCTATACGGGCTGTAGGGGATCTGGCCTGTTGATCCACTACGATCGCAGGGAGGGTTCCGGTAGAATTCGAGGGATGGAGCCTCTCGCCGGCACGGATCAAGGTCTGAGTCTTGCACAGCTTCTTCAACAGCCTGGCGACGATTATGGATGGCAGGACTGAGGGAGACCACTCGATGGCAAAGAAGAGATGGCTGGTACCCCTGGCCGCGCTGGCCGGTGCGTGGGTGTACCGAGAATGGCAGCGTGGCGCCTTCGAAGAGCTGTCCAGGAAGCTGCACGACCGCTCGATGCCCAGCGCCGGGGTCTACGACCGGTGGTCGCGGCTGGTACTGGGAGGCATGTACGGCCTCATGGCGCGTGAGTTGGCCGCGGCCTGCCCGGCCGGATCGGTGCTGGACGTAGGCGCCGGCCCCGGTTGGCTCGACATCCGGCTGGCCGAAGTCGCGCCCGGGGTCTCCATCACCGGGGTGGACGTGGAGCCGGCGATGGTGGAGCGAGCCGCGGCGAACGCCGCAGCGGCGGGCGTGGGAGATCGAGTCCACTTGCAACTGGGCGATTCGGCGAAGCTGCCCTTCGGCGATGGCCAATTCGACCTGGCGATCAGCAGCTTCTCGGTCCATCACTGGGAGGATCCCGCGGGTGGGCTGGCCGAGCTCTATAGGGTTCTGAAGCCGGGCGGCCAGGCCCGCATCTACGATCTTCCCGACTGGTTCCGGCTGCGCTTCCACGGCGGGACCCGGTACGAGTCGCTCGCTCAGTTGGCGGCGGGAAGCCCCTTCGGGGGTGGGGTCGTGGTTACTCTCCGATGGCCGGACCGATTGCCCACCGGCGAGTGTCTCTGGTTGCGTCGAGCCGAAGCAGCGGAGCAATCGCCCGGTGCTGCCGAGGGCAGCCGGTAGGGGGCGGGGTCGAGGCTCGTGGGGACCTTCCACGGCGATTCGAAGGGCGGAGCTGGAGCGGCAGGTAAGGGGGAGCGCCCGGCATCGTCTGCCTCTTCCCTACGTGTCGGGCTCGGATTGTGGGCCGCCGCCCTGGCGCTGTCCGCCGGTCCTGTCGTCCTCGGCATCTCGAATGATAGGAGCGCACCCCCGTTCTACGTGGCGTCGGCGCTGCTGGCCCTCGCGGGCTCGGCGCTGGTGGACCGTCGGGCGCCCCTGCCCGAGCCTGATTTCGCTGCGGCCATCGATCGAGGTGCCCCCGTGGGTCTGCCGCCCGCGCCGGTGGGCTGGAGGATGGCCGGAGCCGCGCTGCTGCTGGCCGGGCTGGCGGCGGCCGGATTGTCGCTCTACCTGGCGGCCGGGCGGAGCGATCCCCCCGACGCTTTCTGGTCGTGGCTCTTCGCCCTGGCGGCCCTCCCGGTGGGATTGAACTTCGGCGTGCGAGACCCGCTGCACCTGGCCCGCCCGAGGGTCGATGCGGAGTCGGCGACGGTGGTGGGGATCCTGCTGTTGGCGACCGCGCTCCGGATGTCGGGGCCGGATTCGGCGCCATCGCAAGCGCAGGCAGGGGACGGCGGCCACGGTATTGCCGCGGCCACGTTGGCAGAAGGGCTGCTATCGCTGCTGCTGTTGCATCTGACTGCCCGGCGGCTCTTTCCCCTTCGAGTGGCGGCTGCGTGCCTCTTTCTCGTGACCGTGTCCCCCTGGCACGTTCGGCTCAGCCAGGTGGGATTCCTGGAGGTGCAGGCCGTGGCGGCTCCGCTTCTGCTGCTCTACCTGCTGCTGCGGGCCGTCGATAGCCGCCGTTCCATCGAGTACCTGCTGGCGGGCTACGGGGCGGGCCTCTGTCTCACCCTCTCGGTCGGGACGCGCCTGGCTTGTCTGGTCGCGTTGCTCTACCTGCTCCAGCGAGCGACGGTGGAGCGGGGCTTCTTGAGAATGCAGGGGCCCGGCCTCCTGATAGCCGCCCTGGGAGCCTCGATTTTCGTGGCCCCGATGGCCGCGCTACACGCCGGGGAGCCGTACGCTCTTCTCTCCGGCGCAGCGGGACGGATGCTCCCCTGGATCGCTGCCGGTTCACCACCCGTTGCCGGCGACCTTTCCCCCGACCTGTGGGCGCGCGCGCTGGCGGCCCCGGGGATCGCGATGGCGACGGTGCGCCTCCGCCAACCGCGCTACTTCCTCGTGGCCGTCGGGGTGTGGCTGCCGGCCGGCTTCGCCCTCGCGGCGGGGGGTAGCCCCATCTCCGGTCTCTGGCCGGCAGCCCTGCCCTTCCTCGCCCTATCGACGGCCCTCTTCCTGGAGGTAGGTTGGCGGGGGGCTGTGGCTCTCTCAGGGGCGGGGCCGATCGCCTGGCGAGGCACGCAGCGGTCTTGCTGAACATGGAGCTATCGCGATAGTGTATACTATGCGTCGATAGAGGTATCGTTTGGCCCCTTGTGGCGTTTCATCGGCCCCTCACCGAGGCTTCACCACGAGTCGACGATCCTCCCATCAGGCTGGCCGCGTTGGCCGCCTTTGCCTTTGACTGGAGCTAAGTCGTACTCGAAGGAGATGAAATGCCTTACACCGAGAGAACCATCGTGTGCCGTGACTGCGGGCGGTCCTTCCCCTTTACCGTCGAGGAGCAGGAGTTCTTCGCCCAGAAGGGGTTCACCAACGACCCCGTGCGCTGCCCGGAGTGCAGAGCGGCCCGGAAAGCCGAGAGGGGCGACTCCCGAGGCGGCTTCGGGGGCGGCGGCTACAATCGCGAGCCCCGAGAGATGTATCCTGCCGTCTGCGCTCGCTGCGGCAAGGATACCCAGGTTCCGTTCCAGCCTCGCGGCGACAAGCCGGTATACTGCTCGGACTGCTACGCCCAGGAGCGCGGCAGCTACGGGCGCGGCCGTTAATGCAGGTAGTCGCACGGGACAACGAAGCGATTGAGGAGTTGCTGGCTCGCTTCAAGCGGGGCATGGTGCGATCCGGCATTCTGAAGGAGCTGAAGAAGCACCGATTCTTCGTGGGCCCCGGCGAGCAGCGCCGGATGAAGGCGAAGGCAGCCGAGAGAAAGCGCAAGCAGCGACAGCGCAAGGCGGACAGCTGGCGGCTTCGGCGGAGGTTCGTCGCCCGTCCTAAGTGAGTGCAATTGAGGGATTGTCGGGGCCGGGTACTCGGGAAACCAGGGTACCCGGCCCTGACGGTATCTACCGCCGGGCCAGAGCCTTCCCCCACTTCATCCTCCGGGCAAAATTGACACCCTTGCAGAAGCTCGTTTAAGATTCGTGAGATTCTGGCAAAGTTTGGGGGATTGTCCTGTGACCGGTGACGAGATCCGCAAGGCTTTCTTGGATTTCTTTCAGTCGAAGGGGAGCCTGGTCATGCCCAGCTCCAGCCTGGTGCCCCGGGACGATCCCACCGTGCTGCTCACCACCGCCGGCATGCAGCAGATGATCCCCTTCATGGTGGGCAGACAGGCGCCTCCTCACCCCCGCCTCACCTCCTGCCAGAAGTGCTTCCGGACCACGGACATCGACAGCGTGGGGAATCCTCGGAACCTCACCTTCTTCGAGATGTTGGGAAACTTCTCCATCGGGGATTACTTCAAGAAGGAGGCGATAGCCTTCGCCTGGGAGTTCTCACTGGAGTGGCTGAAGCTTCCCAAAGAGAAGATCTGGATCACGGTGCACCCGACCGACGACGAGGCCAAGGGCTACTGGATGGAGGTCGGGGCGCCCGCGGAGAGGATCTCCTACCTGGAGGACAACTTCTGGGGCCCGCCCGGCGATAGCGGTCCCTGCGGTCCGGACTCCGAGTTGTTCATCGACATGGGGCCGGAGATGGGCTGCGGCCGGCCCGAGTGCGCGCCCGGTTGCGACTGCAACCGCTACCTGGAGTACTGGAACCTGGTGTTCATGCAGTACTTCCAGGACGTGGACGGCACCCGGACGCCGCTGCCGCGCAAGCACATCGACACCGGGCTCGGGTTGGAGCGGATGGCGGCCATCAAGCAGGGCTGCAAGACGGTCTACGAGACGGACCTGTTCAGACCTATCGTCGAGGCGGCGGAGCATTTGTCCCGGCGCCAGTACGGTCGGGACGACAAGACCGACTTCTCCCTGAGGGTGATCGCCGATCACGGGCGGGCCATGACCTTCCTGACAGCCGACGGCGTGCTGCCCTCCAACGAGGGCCGCGGCTACGTCCTGCGGAGGGTGATCCGGCGAGCCGTGCGCCACGGGCGGCTACTGGGGGTGGAGGGCCCCTTCCTCTCCGGGATCGTGGACGTGGTGGTGGATCACATGTCCAAGGCCTACCCCGATCTGGCGGAGCGGCACCAGTTCGTGCGGAGGGTGGTGGTCCAGGAGGAGGAGAGGTTCAGCCGAACCCTGCAGACCGGGCTGGTGCTGCTGGATCGCTGGGTATCGGAGACCAAGGAGCAGGGCCTCGCCGCGCTGCCGGGCGATCTGATGTTCCGGCTCTACGACACCTACGGCTTCCCTCGGGAGCTGAGCGCCGAGATCGCGAAGGAGTCCGGCCTCGACGTAGACCAGGAGGGGTTCAAGGCTGCCATGCAGCGGCAGCGGGAGATCAGTCGGGCTGCCGCCAAGTTCGGCCGGGTGCTGGAGGTCCGGGACGCCGGAGCCGCGGTCCAGGAGGTGGAGGAGACCCGGTTCCTGGGCTACGAGATGACGGAGTGCGAGGGGCAGATCGTCGCCATGCTGGAGGCCGGGCAGTGGCAGCCCCGTGTGGACCAGGGGACCGACGCCATCGTGATCCTGGACCGCACCCCCTTCTACGCGGAATCCGGCGGCCAGGTGGGTGATGCGGGCGCTATCACGACGGCGGACGGCCGGTTCGAGGTGCGAGACACCCAGCGGGACGATGCCGGCCGCTTCCTGCACGTCGGGACCGTGGTGGAGGGCTTCCTGGAGGTGTCTTCGACCGCCACGGCGAACGTCGACCTGGAGCGTCGGATCGACACGGCGCGCCATCACACCCTGACCCACCTGCTGCACAAGGCGCTGCGAGATCGATTGGGCACCCACGTGACCCAGGCCGGGTCGCTGGTGTCGCCGGAGGTGGCTCGCTTCGACTTCACTCACGACGCCGCTCTGAGCGTCGAGGATCTGCGGGCGGTGGAGGACGAGGTCAACTCTCGGATCCTGGCCAACATGCCGGTGCTGGTGACGACCAGGACCCTGGAGGAAGCCAGGGCCGCGGGGGCAATGGCGCTATTCACCGAGAAGTACGGCAACGTGGTTCGGACCGTGGGCATCGCGGACTACAGCCTGGAGCTGTGCGGTGGAACCCACGTGTCCAATACCGGCGTCATCGGGGTGGCCCACATCCTCAGCGAAAGCGGCGTGGGGGCGGGGGTGCGCCGCATCGAGATAGTGGCCGGGCGTCCGGCGCTGAGAGCCATTCGCTCCCGGATGGACGAGCTGGAGGGGGTGGCCGCGGAGCTGGGCACGGTTCCGGACCTCGCCCTGGAGCGAACTCGGGCCACGATGGAGGAGCTGGCCTCTGGCCGCAAGGAGGTGTCCCGGCTTCGGTCGCGACTGGCCCGAATGGAGGCTGAAGTCCTCTTGGCGAAGGCAGTGCCGGTGGACGGAGCCAAGGTTCTCTCCTCCACGGTGGAGGTGGAGAGCATGGACGCCATGAGGGAGATGGTGGATTGGCTGCGGCCGAAGATGGATCCGGGGATCATCGTCCTGGGCGCCGTCTTCAACGAGAGGCCCAACTTCGTCGCCAGCGTCAGCAAGGGGCTGATCTCCGGGAAGCTCGACGCCGTGAAGTTGGTACGGCAGGTGGCCGCTCAGACCGGCGGTGGAGGCGGCGGCCGGCCGGAGATGGCCCAGGCCGGGGGGAAGGACCCGCGGCAAATGCGGGGCGCCCTGGAGAGCGTGCGCCGCTTGGTCGAGGAGGCCCTGCGGGGATAGGTTTCCCACCATCACCCCGTGGAGCTGCCCTGTGGCGGGTCCACGCCTCTCCCAGATGGAGAGGAAAAGGAAGGTTCGATGCCGCGTTGGGGCGATGAAGTGGTGACCCTCGATGGCTCCGATTCCGTCCGGAGCGCCCTGGCCAAGCTGGAAAGCTCTGCCGGCGGGCTGCCAGTGGTGGTCTTCTCCCCGGATTGCCGCATAGCGGACAGCGACCTCACCTACCGTCTGCTCGCCCGGGTCTCGGAGCGGTATGCCGCCCCTTTGGCGGTGGTCTCCGGCAACCCGGCGTGGCGGCAACTGGCTCGGGAGCAAGGCCTCCGGTCCTTTCCCTCCCTGAGCTCTCTGCGGCGTGCGCGCCGGCGGTCGCCGCTCTCCTTGCCGGAAGAGTGGGCCGACGTGCTGCTGTCCAGCCTTCATCCCTCCTCGTTGATGCAGGTATGGCCGGTGCTGGCCGTCGTGGTGGCGGTGCTCGGGGTCGTCGGCTACTTCTTCCTACCGGTGATGCGGGTGACGCTGCGGGCGCCGGTCGAGATGGTCAGCCGCGACGTGGCCGTCAAGGTGGACGTGACTACGGCCAAGGCGGACAGCTCCTCGATGACCATTCCCGGCCGGACCATCGAGCATCGGTTCACCGTCAGCGACTTCATCCCCACGACCGGGGACAAGCAGGTGGGGAAAGAGCGGGCTAAGGGAGAGGTCACCGTCTTGAACAGCTCCGCCGTCCCGGTGACCATCCCCTCCGGCACTGCCCTGTCTTCCGCCTCGGGTGTGAAGTTCACCACCGCGGCGGCGGTTACGGTGGGACCTTTTCTGCGGTCCGGGCCGGCATCAACCCCCAGCGGCCCTGTGCCGGGGGCAGGGGGCGTGGCAGTAAAGGTGCCGGTGGTGGCCGTGGATCCCGGCGAGAAGGGAAACGTGCCGCCGCTGGCCATCAGCAGGATCGACGGGGATGCCTTCAGAGGGCTGACTGTGGTGAACGAGCAGCCGCTGAGCGGCGGGACCGAGGCCAAGGCTCGGACCGCCTCGGCCGAGGACCGCGCCAAGCTGAAGGAGACCCTGTTCCAGAAGGCACAGAGTCAGTCGCTCGCGGAGTTGACGGTGCGGGTGCGTCAGTCGGAATCGCTGATCCCCCACTCCATGCAGGTTCAGATCGACGGTGAGGAGTACGACAGGGCGCAGGACGAGGAGGGCGACCAGCTCAAGGGCACCGTCTACGTGGTGGCGAGCGGCATGGCCTTTGCCAACCAGGACTTGAACGGCGTAGTCGAGAGCGACTGGAGGAAGTCGACCCCCAAGGGCTACCGTGCGTTGCCGGGCAACCTGACTGTGGCCCCGCCCGAGGTGAAGGAGGCCGGAGCCCGTTCGGCGACTCTGACGGTCAAGGTGTCGGGACGAGCGGAGCCGGTAGTGGAGTCGGACAAGTTGACCGACGTCCTGCGGGGAGCCTCTCTCTCCGACGCGCGGCTGAAGCTGGGCAACCTGGGGGGCGGCTTCAAGCTGCAGGGAGTGGAGATCTGGCCCCAGTGGGCGCCGAGGGCCTACAGGATAGAAGTGATGACTGTCCAGTGAGAGTCCTGGCCCTGGACGTAGGAGACCGGCGAATAGGGGTTGCCCTGAGCGATCCGACCGGCCTCATCGCGTCTCCCCTGACGATCATCTACCGAGTGGCCGAGAGGAAGGAGCTGGAGGCTATCTCCGACCTCATCGCGCAGCACTCCGTGGAGCGGGTAGTGATCGGATTGCCTAGGACCCTTCGGGGGGAGGTGGGACCCCAGGCCCAGCGAGTGATGCGCTTTGGCCAGCATCTGGCTGATGCCGTTGAGGTTCCCGTGGTGTACTGGGACGAGAGACACTCCACCGTCGATGCCGAGCGGATCGTGAGATCGAGGGAGCGGTCGAGGGCCCGGGGCCGCCGAGAGGCGGTGGACGACGTCGCGGCGGCCGTCATTCTCCAGAGCTACCTGGACAGCGCAGGCTCCGCCTCGACGTAGTGGCCGGCAGCTCTCATTGGCGGCGGGGGACAAGCCCGCGTCCTACAGAAAGACGAAGACTTGAAAGGGCTATATGGCTAGCGTTCGAGGGATCGTGGGGCTGGTAGTGGTGGTGGTGGCAGTGGCGGTCTTCGCCTTTCTCGCGGTTGGTGGCTGGAATGCCGTCCAAGACCCCAAGGGGCTTGCCCTGGACGCGGTGAACCGTTTCGCGGACCGGCCCGCCAATCCCTCGGACAACACGACGCGAACCTTCACCGTGCAGCAGGGAGAGACGGCTGCGCACATAGCCGACCGGCTGAAGGCCGAGGGTTTGATCGAGGACGCCCGGACCTTCCGGTGGATGGCGGACCTGGAGGGGGTGGCCGCCGAGCTGGCAGCCGGCGACTACGAGCTGTCTGCCAGCATGAGGCCCAGCGAAATCCTATTCACCCTGGCCAAGGGCAAGATCAAGGCGAACCCCATGGTCACCATTCCGGAGGGTTGGCGGGCAGAGGAGGTCGCGGAGCGGTTGGCGGCCAGGGGGATCGGCGGCACGGACCAGTTCATGGCAACGGTTCGGAAGGGAAACTCCAACAGCGCCGCGTTGGCCGGCAGGCCGGCGGGCGCCGGACTGGAGGGCTATCTGTTTCCCGAGTCCTACGCAGTGGACAGCAAGACCACGACTGAGAGCATGGCCGAGCGGATGGTGGCCCAGTTCGAGAAGAGTTTCACGCCGGAGATGATGCAGAAGGCGGCCGGCCTCGGCATGTCGATACATCAGGTGGTGATCCTGGCCTCGGTCATCGAGCGCGAGGCGGTAATACCCTCGGAGCGCCCCGTCATGGCGGGAGTATTCTACAACCGTTTGAAGGCAGGGATGCCGCTCCAGTCGGATCCCACGGTGCAGTACGCGGTGGCAACTGCGGATCCCCAGGCCCACCTCCAGTTCGGTTGGTGGAAGCGAAAGCTGACTCAGCAGGATCTGGAGATCGACTCCCCCTACAACAGCTACAGGTTTCCCGGCCTCCCAGCGGGCCCCATCTGCAACCCCGGGCTGGCTTCGCTGAACGCCGCGGTGGAGCCCGCGGAGACCGATTCCTACTACTTCGTCGCGAAGCCGAACGGCTCTCACGCCTTTGCCTCCACCCTCGAGGAGCACAACGCCAACGTGCTGGAGTACGGCAGGTAGACGGACAATCACCCCCGCCTCTACCCTCTCCCGCGGGGGGGAAGGCGCCGGGAAAGCCGGGGCCGTGTGCTATAATTCCGCTTTGAGTAAGGAATTCAGCTCTTGGCTGGAAGGTGACAATATTGATGGACGGTAGGATTCACGGCACCACCGTTCTGGCGGTCAGGCGAGATGGCATAGTGGCCATGGCCGCCGACGGGCAGATCACGGTGGGTGACGTGGTGATGAAGCACACCGCCCGAAAGCTCAGGCGACTCTATAAGGGGAAGGTCCTCGGCGGCTTCGCCGGCGCCGCCGCCGACGCCATAACGCTGTTCGAGCGGTTTGAATCCCAACTGGAGCAACATGGCGGGAATCTCCGCAAGGCGGCGGTGGAGCTGGCCAAGGAGTGGCGGACCGACAAGTTCCTCAGGAGGCTCGAGGCCTCCCTCATCGTGGCCGATGCTCAGGACATGTTGTTCCTTTCAGGTGAGGGTGAGGTCATCGAGCCGGACGGTGGGATCGCGGCCATCGGCTCGGGGGGCAGTTACGCACAGGCGGCGGCGGTGGCCCTGCTGGAGCACAGCCAGCTCACGGCTCCCGAGATCGCCAGAGCCGCCCTGGAGATCGCCGCTAACCTCTGCATCTTCACCAACACTTCGATCGCTGTGGACGTGCTTGAACCATGAGCGAGAACAATCGGGCGCGACCGACACACCCTTCTCCTGGTGAGGCTGGGGAAATGGAAGAGCTAACCCCTTTGCAAATAGTTGATGAGCTCGACAGGTACATCGTGGGCCAGGGTGCTGCCAAGAAGGCGATGGCAGTTGCTTTGCGGAACCGCTATCGGCGGCGTTTGCTTCCGGCTGATGTGAGGGAGGACGTCGCGCCAAAGAACATCCTCATGATCGGTGCCACCGGCGTCGGCAAGACCGAGATAGCCCGGCGGGTGGCGGGGCTCTCGGGAGCCCCTTTCGTCAAGGTCGAGGCGACGCGCTTCACCGAGGTGGGGTACGTAGGCAAGGACGTCGAGAGCATATTGCAGGAGTTGGTGGAGGCCTCGGTCAACAGACTGTCGGAGGAGAAGCTGAAGGAGGTGCAGTCTCAGGCCGAGAAGCTGGCCAACGAGCGGATCGTCGAGTACCTGTGCCAGCAGGCGCCCTCAGGTTTGAAGAAGAGGGGGCTGCGCAGGAACCAGGTGAGCTCGGCGCTGTCCGGAGGGAAGCAGCAGATCTCCAACCAGGAGCCGGCGAAAGAGGAGGGGCCCCAGGCCGAAGCTTGCGGCTCCGAGCAGAGTGTGATACGGCCACAGCGCACCCGTGTCGAGAAGCTGCTGCGAAGCCAACGGCTGGAAGACACCATCATCGAGATCGAGACCTCGGCCGACAACGACAACTACGAGTCGGTCTGGGAGTTCTCCACCGGGATGAGTCAGGAGGAGATCAACGAGGGGCTGAGGGAGTTCATCGAGAGCTACTCCAACTCCCGCAAGAAGTCCAAGAGGGTTTCTGTGCGAGACGCCCGGCGGATCCTAGCCAGGGAAGAGGCCAACAAGCTGGTGGACTACGACTCCGTTGTGGAGCAGTCGGTCCAGCAGGCCGAGCAGAACGGCATAGTCTTCATCGACGAGATCGACAAGATCGCGGGCTCGGGGATCGAGATCGGCTCCGACATCTCGGGCGAGGGGGTCCAGCGAGACCTGCTGCCCATCATCGAGGGCTGCACGGTGATGACCCGATACGGTCCCGTGAAGAGCGACCACGTGCTGTTCATCGCCGCAGGGAGCTTTACCAAGGCGAAGCCGTCAGACCTGATCCCGGAGCTCCAGGGGCGTTTTCCCCTGAGGGTGGAGCTTCAGAGTCTCGGGGTCGACGAACTGGTTCGGATCCTGACTCACCCGAAGAACGCGCTGGTGAAGCAGTACACCGCCTTGCTGGATACAGAGGGGGTGAAGCTGCAGTTCACCGAGGACGGGGTAGCCGAGATAGCGGAGATGGCGAGCCGCATGAACCGCCAGCGGGAGGAAATCGGGGCGAGGCGGTTGCAGACGATAATGGAGTACGTGCTGGAGGAGATCTCCTTCCGGGCCTCGGAGATGAAGGGCCAGACGGTGGTCGTCGACGCTGGCTACGTCCGCGATCGGATAACCAAATTGGTGGCCGACGAGGATCTGAGCCGATATATCCTGTAGTCGACACGTGGACGCGGAGAGCGAGGGGTTCTGGGTAACGCCTCTTCGCGTCTCCAGTTTGTCCCCGTCTCCGTGTCGCTCAGTTCGGGTTGCTGCTAGAACGGCGGGCGTGCTAGAATGCCTTTTGGGCGAGCGCGCCCACATTATTTGTCACGCTGCCGGACCGGCGGAGCCGTGTCGCGGGGAGTGCCCGTGGACTCTTCGCCGGAGTGATGGCAGCGGAAGAAAGAACGGAGGGAACCGGTCAAGTTATGGCAGCCCCAGTATCTATGAAGACGCTCCTCGAAGCAGGCGTGCATTTCGGACACCAGACCCGACGCTGGGATCCGAAGATGAAGCAGTTCATCTTCACGGAGCGCAACGGCATCCACATCATCGACCTGCAGCAGACGGTTGGCCGGCTGAGCGATGCGATGAACTTTGTTCGCGACCTCTCGGCCAACGGCGGGGTGCTCCTGTTCGTCGGGACCAAGAAGCAGGCCCAGGAGACCATCGAGCAAGAATCCGCACGTTGCGGCATGCCCTACGTGAATCAGCGCTGGATGGGCGGCATGCTGACCAACTTCCAGACGATCCAAAGCCGGATTCGGAGGCTGGCAGATCTGGAAGGGGCGCGGGACCGCGGCGAGTTCGAGCGGCGTCCCAAGAAGGAGGCCAGCGAACTGGAGGAGGAGATCACCCGGCTGAACCGGCTGCTGGGCGGCATGAAGAAGCTCTCCAAGCTTCCGGACGCGGTCTTTGTGGTGGACCCCAACCGAGAGGGGATCGCCGTCTCCGAGTCGCGCCGTCTGGAACTGCCCCTGCTGGCGATGGTCGACACCAACTGCAACCCGGACGTTATTGATTACCCGATCCCCGCCAATGACGATGCCATTCGCGCCATTCGGTTGCTGACCGGCAAGATTGCCGATGCGGTTCTCGAGGGGGTCCAGCGACGCGAGGCTGAGCTGTCCAAGGCGGAGGCCGAGGCCGAGATGGCTGCCGCCGAGGGCGAGGAAGAGGAAGAGAAGCCGCACGTCGAGATGCCCGAGATGGAGCTCGTGGCGGCCGAGCAGACTGAGACTGCCGCACCGGTAGCCGAGGAAGAGGCGCAGCCCGAGGCCGTAGAGGGTCCCGAGGCGGCTTCCGAGGGCATCTCGGAAGACGGCGAGGAAGAGAAGTAGGATCCACCGGCGACTGGGGACGCACAGGCAGGAAAGGGTAACACGGGAGGGGAGCAGTTGGCGGAGATTACCACAGCGATGGTTAAGGCGCTCCGGGACCAGACCGGGGCTGGGATTATGGATGCGAAGCGGGCCCTGGAGTCGACCGGTGGCAACATGGCGAAGGCGGCGGAGATCCTGAGAGAGCAGGGGCTCGCCCGAGCCGCGAAGAAGGCCGAGAGAGTGGCCGGCCAGGGACTGGTCGAGGCCTACATCCATGCAGGCGGCCGGATCGGCGCAATGGTGGAGGTCAACTGCGAGACCGATTTCGTGGCGCGGACCGACGACTTCAAGCGGCTCGCCCACGACGTCGCCATGCAGGTGGCAGCCACCAATCCCAAGATCGTGGGCAACGAGGGGACCCGGGACGAGCAGATTCCGGACGAGGAGATCCTGCTGAAGCAACCCTTCATCAAGGATCCCTCCGTCAGCATCGAGGATCTGGTCAAGAACTCCATCGCCAAGCTGGGCGAGAACATCGTCATCCGGAGATTCGCCAGGTTCGAGTTGGGAGCCTAAGGTGGCGGTTCCGCGCTTCAAGCGCATAATGCTGAAGCTGAGCGGCGAGGCCCTGATGGGTGACCAGCAGTACGGGATCGACCCGGGGATGGTCACCTACATCGCCGGCCAGATCGCTGGGTTGCGCAACCTGGGCGTCGAGGTCGCCATCGTGATCGGTGGGGGCAACATCTGGCGCGGCGTTTCTGCGGCCCATCGAGGCATGGATCGAGCGACCGCCGACTACATGGGGATGCTGGCCACCTGCATCAACGGCCTGGCGCTGCAGGACGCGCTGGAATCGCTGGAGATATGGACCAGGGTTCAATCGGCGATCACCATGTCGGAGATCGCCGAGCCCTACATCCGGCGCCGCGCCATCCGCCACCTGGAGAAGGGGCGGGTGGTCATTTTTGCGGCAGGTACCGGCAACCCCTACTTCACCACGGACACCGCGGCGGCCCTGCGGGCCATCGAGATCGGCGCCGAGGTGCTGCTGATGGCGAAGAACCGGGTGGATGGGGTGTACACCGACGACCCGCTGAAGAACCCTCAGGCCACCAAGTTCGATCGGCTCACCTACATGCAGGCCATCGAGCTCGGGCTGCGGGTGATGGATACCACGGCTCTATCGCTGTGCATGGAGAACGAGCTGCCCATCATCGTGTTCGATCTTCGTAACCCCGAGGCGATGGAGCGGATCTTGTCGGGCGAGACAGTGGGCACCTCGATATCGCCCGACGATTCGCCCGACGGCAAGGGGAGTCGGCGCGGGTAGTTCCAGTTCGGATCGGGAGAGGCTACCTACGATGACTGAGAGAGTAAACGAGGTTCTGACCAGCCACGAAGCCAGGATGCAGAAGGCTATCGACAATCTGAAGCACGAGCTTGCGACGGTGAGGACGGGCAGGGCGTCGCCGAGCCTGCTGGACAGGGTTACCGTCGACTACTACGGCGTGCCCACTCAGATCAACGCGCTGGCCAACATCAGCGCTCCGGAGCCGCGACTGCTGGTGATCGCACCCTTCGACAAGAGCACCATGGGGGCGATCGAGAAAGCCATCCTGAAGTCGGATCTAGGGCTCACTCCCACCAACGACGGCAAGGTCATCCGGCTCGGCATCCCGCAGCTTACCGAGGAGCGGCGGCGCGAGATGACCAAGATAGTGAAGAAGAGAACCGAAGAGGGCAGGGTCGCGCTTCGCAACCTCCGGCGGGACGCCCTGGATGAGATGAAGAAGGCGGAGAAGAACAAGCAGATCTCCGAGGACGAAATGAAGCGCGGCCAGGAGAGGCTCCAGAAGCTGACCGACAGCTACATCGCCAAAGCCGATGAGGTGGGCCAGCACAAGGAGCAGGAGATCATGGAGTTCTAGAGAGGACGGCCAATGATCACTGCCCCAGTGGGATCGGGGGCAAAGGAAAAGAGCCCTGTCGGGAAAGTGCCTGCCCACGTGGCCATCATCATGGATGGCAACGGGCGATGGGCGCGGCAGCGGGGCTTGCCCCGACTGGCCGGCCACAAGGCTGGCACCGACAACATCAAGAGGATTATCGAGGCCGCCCACGACCACCAGGTGAAGATGCTGACCCTGTATGCCTTCTCCACGGAGAACTGGAAGAGGCCGATGGAGGAGGTGCGGGGACTGATGTCCCTCCTGCTGAACGTGATCGACCGGGAGGCTGAGAACCTCCGGAAGAACGGGGTTCAGCTGCGGCACATCGGCAGCGGGGAGGGCTTGGATCGGCAGCTTCTGGATCGCATCCGCTACGCGGTGGATCTGACCCGGGAAAACGACCGCATCGTGGTGAACGTTGCCTTCAACTACGGAGGCAGGGCGGAGATCGTTGAGGCCGCCCGACAGATCGTTCGGGACGGGATCCCTCCGGATGAGATCACCGAGGAGCTTTTCGCTTCCCGGCTGTATACGGCCGGTGCGCCGGACCCAGACCTCGTCATCCGTACCGCGGGAGAGATGAGGCTCAGCAACTTCTTGATCTGGCAGGCGGCCTACGCCGAGTACTGGTCGACCCCGGTTTTCTGGCCCGACTTCGGCAAGGAGCAGTTCCACGAAGCGATCCTCGAATATGGACGAAGGCGGCGAAAGTTCGGGGCGCTGGGATAAGCGACTTGGCGCTGGCGGGTAGGGGCGGGTCTGAGACCATTCCTTACAAGTTAAGGTCTGCACAGAGTTGTCAATAGGCGGGCGGATGAGCAATCCTTATGTATGAGCAAACGCAGACATACCGACTCACACCGTCCGGCCGTGTTGGAGCGGGATCGGGCTCGGCCCAGAACCG
>DAHVXI010000086.1:0-17241 GCA_027356795.1 Chloroflexota bacterium
GATCGGCGACCTGCTGGCCGAGGGGGCGCTGCGGGCTGCCCGGAAGATCGGTGGAGGAGCCGAGGCCCTGGTGATGCATGCCAAGGGGCAGGAGTTCCCCATGCACGAGCCGCGGGGCAAGCGGAGCCTGGCCATCGGCTATGCCACCAGCCCCACGGGGGCCTGTCACATGGAGGCCGTCCACGACACCGACTTCGAGGCTCCAGGGGCGGCGGGCTTCGACGCGGTGGAGCCACTGGGTATCACTGAACCGGTGGGCGCCCTGGACCTGGGTCCCGCCAAGATGCGGCTCTTCTACAACGCCCAGCAGATGTGGAACCTGTACAACTGCATCGGGCTGTGCGACTTCGTCGGCACCAGCATAGGGCCTTTCACCCTGTCGATGCTGGTGGACTACACCTCGGCGGTCACCGGCTGGAACACCAGCCTCTACGAGCTGCTGAAGGTGGGCGAACGCTCCCAGAACATGGCGAGGCTGTTCAACCTGAGGGAGGGCTTCACCGTGGACGACGACGACCTGCCGCCCAGGATGTTCCAACCCCTGGAGAACGGCGCACTGAAGGGGGTCGGCATCGACCGAGGGGAGTTCCAGGCGGCCAGGCGGCTCTACTACGAGATGGCCGGCTGGGATCCGGAGACGGGCGTCCCCACCCGAGGCAAGCTGGCGGAACTGGACCTGCTCTGGGCTGTGTAGCCTGACCTCTCCCCCAACCCCCTCCCCGCGTCGGGGAGGGGGTTTTTCTCCCTTCCCCATGGCGAAGGGGGATGAAGGATATCGCTTCAGACGGTGCGGACGGGCAGCCGGACCCCCAATTGGTGGAGGATCCCGAGAACGCCTCCGCCCTGCACCGGCTGGATGCCGGTGGCGAGGACCCGGTCGCCCTGGACGGTGCAGCTGGCAGGCTCCTCGGGCAGGGAGACCCGCCTGCCGGCAGCCGGAACCGAGGGCATGCCGGGCACCGGCAGCACCAGCTGGCCGGTCTGGGTGCCGGTAATCCGGAGAGTCAGTAAGACCCTGCTTCCCTGCTCCCGAAGCTCTCTGGCGTTGAAAGCGAAATCGGGGAAAGCCCGGCGCATCGACCGCATGAACTCCAGGAACTGTCCCTTATCCAGCGGCCGCGGGGTGGGACCGCTGAAGACGTAGCCGTCGGAAAGGTAGTCGGCCGCTCTTTCCAGGTCCCCCGATTCCAGCGCTTCAAGGAGGGCTGTCACGGTCTCGGCGGGGCTCATCACGGGATCCTCCTTACCGGTGGAAAGATTCGCGACCTGTGAAGGGTTCGCGCAGGGAGGCAGCCGGGTCTCAAGCTCAGCCGGCCTTCGGCAGGCACCCCTGGTCGACCCATCAACGGAGCATTTCTCGTTCCCCTTCTTCGTCTTGGGAGCCACAAGGGAAGGGGCCGGCAGCAATGCCGGCCCCTTCTGCATCGCAACGGCAGGGCACTACTGCCTGGCCAGGGAGACCACCAGTTCTCGCAGCCCCTCCAGGGCGACCCGCCGCGTCTCCACAGGCCTCGTCTTGAAGATGCTGGGGTCCTTCAGCCCGTTGCCGGTGAGGATGGCCACCACCCGGGCCGACGGGTCGAGGGTGCCCTGCTCCAGCGACTTGAGGATGGCGGCCAGGGTCACCGCCGAGTCCGGCTGTACCCAGAGCCCCTCACCCTCCGCCAGCAGCCGCTGGGCCGCAAGCGCCTCCTCGTCGGTCACTGCCATCACCCGTCCGTACCTGCCCCCCTCCAGCCACCTGAGGACTCGATTGCCGCTGGGAGGGTTGGGGTTGGTGATAGCCCCGCAAATGGTGTTGGTGCTCTGGAGCCGCTCGAAGGTTTGCTTCCCCTGCGCGAAAGCCCTGGCGATGGGGGAGGAGCCCTCCGCCTGAACCCCCACCACCTGGGGGCGGCGGCGGATCATCCCTCGCTCCTCCAGCTCCCGCAGCCCCTTCAAGACTCCGGACATGTTGCCGCCGGAGCTCACCGGCATGAAGATGTAGTCGGGCGTCTCCCAGCTCAGCTGCCGGCAGATCTCCAGCGCCACCGTCTTCTGGCCGTCCACCCGGAAGGGATCGTCGGAGATGATGAAGTAGATGCCCAACTCCTGCCCGATCCGCAGCGATTCCTGGTAAAGGTCGCCGTAGTCGCCGTCCACCAGGGTCAGGTGGGGGTGGTAGATGCCCACGGGCCCCAGCTTCTCCGGCGGGATCTTGGAGGACACCATGACGAAGCAATCCAACCCGGCTCGAGCGGCGAAGGCGGCCACGGAGCCCGCCATGTTGCCGCTGGAGACGGTCCCCACCGCCTTGAAGCCCATATCCAGGGCCCGCTGGATCCCCACGACGGTGCCCCGATCCTTGAAGGAGCCGGTGGGATTGAGCCCCTCGTTCTTGAAGTAGAGGTGGGCCATGCCCAGCCTCTGGGCCACCCGTCCGGACTTCAACAGGGGGGTGTTCCCCACCCCCAGATCGACGTCGGCGGAAATCCGCTCGAAGGGGAGGAACTGCTGCCAGCGGTGCAGCAAACCCTTGCCCGGAATCTGCTTCTTCCCCTCGCCTGGGTCGAGCCTGACGTCCAGCGGCTCGCCGTCCTGAGGGCAGCGCTGCCGATGCTCTCCGTAGGGATAGGTCGCACCGCACAGGGAACAGACCAAGCCGGCCACGTGGTTTCCTCCGTAGTTGCAGAGAGATGGTGCAACCGCCGGCAGATGACCGGGGCAGCCGGCGACGTCGGAACCCCATCGGTGTAGGGGCAACCGGCGGTCGCCACTGCGCCGGATGCCACCGCAGGGCACGGCACCGAGGCTCCGAATCGCGGCGAGTATAGCACAGGGAACGCTCGCCACACCCAATCCTGTTGATCCAAATGATGCCGGCCCTCAGTGGTTCAAGGAGGGGCTGGCCCAGTGGAACGCCTACAGCAAGATCTGGGGAACCATCGGGGAGAAGAGCCACGTTCACTACGCCTACGCCTTCTACTCCCAGGGTACCCTGCCCTCTCTGACGTCGCTGAACAGCAACTGGAGCGACTACGCGGGATCGGCGCCGGAGAAGCTGGAGGCGGCCTACGGGGCCTCCTACCTGGCGGTGAAGTACCTGGCCGGGAGGGTGGGCGGGATGCCGCTGCTGCAGACCCTACAGCGGGTCGCCGCCGGGGAGAGCTTCGACTCGGCCCTCCAAAACGCCACTGGATACAGCGTCGGCCGTCTGGATGGGGAGTACAAGGGCAGCATCCCCTCCTCCGACTAGGAGAGCGGCGCCGGCCGGCAGAGCCTCATCAGGTGCTATAATAATGATGCTGTTTGGGCTCCTTCCATAGACGTTCGCGCGCAGCCATGCCGTCTCCTGACACCGTCATCTTGGCAGACAGCGGATTCTGGTACGGAGGGGTTGAGGGTGAGCAACATCTGCGTGATTGGGGTGGGGTACGTTGGCCTGGTTACGGGGGTTTGCCTGGCCGACATGGGGAACCGGGTTATCTGCGTCAACCGGGACAAGGCAAAATCGGAGGGGCTGAAGCGCGGCGTCATGCCGATCTTCGAGCCGGGGCTGGAGGAGATCCTGGTGAGGAACCTTCAGGCCGGCCGCATCCACTTCACCACCAGCTACGAGGAGGCAGTCGCCGACGCCGAGTTCATCTTCATCGCCGTCGGAACCCCCTCCGGTGCCAGCGGAGACGCCGACCTAGTCCACGTGGAGAGCGCCGCTAAGACCATCGCCAAGACCATCCGCCGGCCCACCATCATCGTCAACAAGAGCACCGTGCCCATCGGAACCGGCGACCTGGTGGCCAACATCGTCCGGGAGCACCTGGAGGCGGAGATACCCATCGCGGTAGTCTCCAACCCGGAGTTCCTGCGGGAGGGCTCCGCCGTCTACGACTTCTACAACCCGGACAGGATCGTCCTGGGATCCACGGATCGCAAGGCCGCGGAGCGGCTGGCCGAGCTGTACCGGCCCCTGAAGTGCACGGTGCTTATCACCGACCTGCGCACGGCCGAGATGATCAAGTACGCCTCCAACGCCTTCCTGGCCAACAAGATCTCCTTCATCAACGAGATCGCCTCCGTCTGCGAGAAGCTGGGGGCCGACGTGAAGATGGTGGCCCAGGGGATGGGGCTGGACAAGAGGATCGGCCCCTCCTTCCTGGAGGCCGGCATCGGCTGGGGCGGATCCTGCTTCCCCAAGGACGTGAAGGCGCTGATCAGCATGGCGGCCAACACCGGCTGCCACCCTCAACTGCTGAAAGCCGTCGTGGAGATCAACGACGACCAGCGGCGCCAGCTGCTGATCAAGCTGCAGGAGCTGCTGGGCAACCTGCGGGACAAGGAGATAGGCATCCTCGGGCTCGCCTTCAAGCCGAATACCGACGACATGCGGGATGCCCCTTCCCTGGACATCATCCGGCTGCTGCACAGCCAGGGGGCTCGGATCAAGGGGTACGATCCGGTCTCCATGGAGGTGGCCAGGCGGGCAGCGGGCGGCCTGATCACCTTCTGTGGCAGCCCTATGGAGGTGGCCGAGGGGGTCGACGCCCTGGTGGTGGTCACCGAGTGGAACGAGTTCAAGCAGCTGGACATGGCAGCGGTGAAGGAGGCCATGCGCCAGCCCGTGCTGATCGACGGCCGCAACATCTACGACCCGGAGAAGATGCGGGAGCTGGGCTTCAAGTATCGCGGCATCGGCCGGGGCTACAACGGGTTCAACGGGAACTAGGACCTAACCCCCTCCCCGTGTCGGGGAGGGGGCGTGGGGGAGAGGTCTGTCTCCGCTCACACCACGTGGAGGTCGTCGGCGATCACATGTGCGCCGCTGACCTCCCGGGCCACTCCCTCCGCCTCGGTCCTCGCCTCGGCGCTGGTGACGCTGCCCTCCAGGTGGATGACTCCCCCGATGATCATCACCCGGATCTCCGTCGCCGCGGCCTGGAGTCGCTCCAACACGGCATTGGCCACCCGGTGGGCCAGCATCGCATCCCGCTCCGCCCGGGGCGCCGATTCGACGGCCCCCATAGTGCGCAGGAAGTCGCCGCTCCATCGGATGAAGCCCTCCTCCATCCCCCGCCTCGCCTCCAGGGAGAGATCCACCACCGGCCGGGGAATACAGGCGGGTCTCCTGAACGCCACCCAGGCCAGAAAGCCCGCCAACACCGCCAACGCAGTCACCCCTCTGCTCCCCACGGGCTCCACCTCCTCCTGCCGTCTACTGCCTTTCCGACCATCTCGCCAGCAAAGGACATACCACACCTCACCCTCCACAACCTCTTGCCTCCAGGGGGCTGAGCCGCTACCATAGGGCAACGCAGCGACTTCCCTCAGCAATCTCACCACCTGGATCCAATCCTTTTGGAAAAGAAGCCTTCCAACTGCCAGAGGACCAGCCGGAGCGGCAGCCCCTTTGCCGGGTCCGCCAGCCGTTTTGCCGGCAGCCCCGCCGCTGCGTCTCCGGCCCGAAGCCGCGGTCGCAGCCCCTTGAAGGAGCAATCGGCCAGCCTGGAGGTGGGCCGAGGCGGCCAGGCCGCCCTGACGCGCCGGTCGCGCTCCTCTGCCAGGTCCCAGGCCGGCAGGGTACAGATGGGGCCACCCCGGATAGTACGGCTGATAGCCTATGGGGTGCTGCTGCTGCTGGCGGCGAAGGTGACCTTCATGGCATGGGAAGCGGTGAGCGCTCGCCGCGCCGAGCTGCACCAGAAGCCGGGCACGGTGGAGAGCAGCTTCCAGCCCCTGCCGGTGGTGAAGGGCGGGCAGGACCGCTGGACCGATGCCAGTCTAGCCAGATCGATCGACAAGGCCATCAGCCCTTCGGTGGGCACCGCCGGCATCTACGTGAAGAGCCTCAACACCGGCGCGACGGCCACCGAGCAGGAGGACCGCGTCTTCCTCTCGGCCAGCCTCTTCAAGGTCCCGATCCTGGTGGAGCTGCTGCGGCAGCAGAGCCTCGGGATGTCGGACATGAACACGACGATCCGCCTCCAGCAGAAACACTGGTCCGACGGGGCCGGGGTGCTCCAGGCACAGATAGGCAAGGAGTTCCAGGTCCACGAGCTGGTGGATTACATGATCCGGGTCAGCGACAACGTGGCAGCCCTGGCCCTCCTGGACCTGGTGGGCACCGACAACGTGAACCTCACACTGCAGGCCAACGGCCTGGAGAAGACCCGGCTGCGGATCGGCCAGAGCTCCCGAGACTGGGGAGGGCGGCCCGGCGAGAACACCGTCACCGCCCGGGAGATGGGCCTCCTGCTGGAGAAGCTGGCCACTGGAAAGATCCTGAACGATCGCTACACCAGGGAGGCGATCCGGCTGCTCAGCCTGCAGCAGCAGGTGTCGTGGCTGCCCGCGCTGCTGCCCCCTGGGGTGAAAGTGGCCCACAAGAGCGGCGAGCTCCCAGGGGTGCGCCACGACGCCGGCATCGTGTACGGCAGCCGCAGCCAGTTCGTCGCGGTAGTCCTCACCTCCGATCTGGGCGACTACGACGAGGGCGCCCAATCCATCGCCCGGGTCGCCAAGGTCGCCTACGACTACCTCGAAACCGGGAAGCGTAGTAACAGGTAGAATCCCGCTTGATGTAGGGCACGTGGTGCGAGCGAGCACAGCGCCACGCCGCCGGACGATGGTTTGGCTGGCGTAGGGCGGGGCCCTGTGCCCCGCCGCCCAACTCCCCCAAACTGCTACAATAGAGGGTGATGCTTTACGCTACTGACGTCTCCAAGTACTTCGGCGGCGATACGATCCTGGACGGGATCAGCCTCGAGCTGAGGCCGGGCGAGCGGGTAGCCCTGGTGGGCCCCAATGGCGCCGGCAAGTCCACCCTTCTCCGCATCCTCCTGGGCGAGCTGGAACCCGACGCCGGCCGGCTACACCGTGCATCGGGCAGCACCATCGCCTATCTTCCCCAGGATGCCGGCGTCACGCCGGGCCGCACCCTCTACCGGGAGATGCTATCCCTCTTCGAGGACGTGGTCGCCCTGGAGGCCGAGCAGCGGCGGCTGGAGGAGGAGATGGCCGGGGCCGAGCCCGAGTCGCCGGAGCTGATGAAGCTGGTGGAGGCCCACGCCGAGCTGCACAGCGAGTTCGAGCGACGGGGTGGCTACACCCTGGAGGCGGAGATCGGCCGGGTCCTGTACGGCTTGGGCTTCACCATGGAGGACTACGAGAAGCGGGTGGAGCAGTTCAGCGGCGGCTGGCAGATGCGGATCGCCCTGGCCAGGCTGCTGCTGCAGCGCCCAGACGTCCTGCTGCTGGACGAGCCCACCAACCACCTGGACCTTAGAGCCACCGAATGGCTGGAGGGCTACCTGCGCCAGTACCGGGGCGCCGTGATGGTCGTCTCCCACGACCGCTACTTCCTGGACCTGGTGACCGGCCGAACCCTTGAGCTCCAACGGGGCCATCTGCAGGAGTACCCGGGCAACTACAGCTACTACGCCAAGGAGAGGGTCCGCCGGCAGCGAGAGCAGGAATCGGCTTTCAAGCGGCAGCAGAGCTATCTGACCCGCCAGCAGGCCTTCATCGACCGGTTCCACGCCGACAAGAGGCGTTCCAGCCAGACCAAGAGCCGGGAGAAGCTGCTGGAGAAGATGGAGCGGGTCGACGCCCCCACCAGTCACCAGAAGACCATCAAGTTCCGCTTCCCTCCCTCCACCCCCAGCGGCCGTAAGGTCTTCGAGATGAAGGGGGCAGGGAAGGGCTACGACGGGAAGAGGGTGTTCCAGGGCTGCGACCTGCTGGTGGAGAAGGGGGACCGGGTGGCGCTGGTGGGCCCCAACGGGGCGGGCAAATCCACGCTCCTCCGCCTGCTGGCCAGTCTGGAGAAGCCCGACGTCGGGATCCTCTCGCTGGGAGCCAACGTGCTGCGGGCCCACTACGCCCAGGACCAGTCGGAGAGCCTCACCGAGTCCAACACGGTCCTCCAGGAGCTCTACACCGCCGCCCCACGGGATTGGACCCTGGAGGACGTTCGCTCCATGCTGGGCCGCTTCCTCTTCAGCGGCGACGACGTGTACAAGCCGATCGCGGTGCTGAGCGGAGGGGAGCGGAGCCGGCTCGCCCTGGCCAAGATGCTGCTGCGCCCCTCCAACGTCCTGCTGCTGGACGAGCCCACCAACCACCTGGACGTGGGGGCTCGGGAGACCCTGGAGGAGGCGCTGTCCGAGTACCCCGGCACCCTCGTGCTGGCCTCTCACGACCGCTACCTGATCGACAAGCTGGCCAACAAGGTGGTGGAGATCGAGGGCGAGCGGGTCACCCTCTACCCGGGCAACTACACCAACTACCGGGAGAAGAAGGCTCTGGAGCTGGCTGCGCCCGACGGACGGGAAGACAGGGAGACGGGGAGACGGGGAGACACCGAGAAGCTGCGGCCCTCACCGCAGCCCTCTCCCAGAGGGAAGGGGAGGGAACGCAGGACCCCGGACGCGGCGCTCAGCCCCCGGCAGCTGCAGAAGGATCTGGCGGCCGTGGAGAGGGAGATCATCACGGCCGAGGAACGGGTGGCCGAGCTGGGGCAGATGCTGGCCTCCCCCGAGCTGTTCGCCGAGCGCGAGAGGTCGGAGCCGCTGCTGGCCGAGTACACACTGCTCACCGCCCGGCTGCCCGAGCTGAATCAGCGCTGGGAGGAGTTGGGCAACCTGCTGGCCGAGGCCGAAGTCTAGCCGTGGAGCCGCAGGGGCCGGCATAAGCCCACCTCGCACGGACCTTGCGTTGCGGGGACCCCTGCCCACGGACGGGGCAGGAAGGCCCGACCGGTGTCGGGCCATGCCTCCAAAGCGAGAGTCCGAGGAAAGGACGGGTACCGATGAGGGTAGCAGACGTGATGACCAAGGAGGTGGTAACGGCCTGCGCCGACGCCACGATCCGCGACGTCGCCGAACTGATGGCGAAGAACAACGTGGGCACCGTGATCATCACCGACCGCGACGGCAGGCTAGAGGGTCTCGTGACCGACCGCAAGCTGGTCACGGACTGCATTGCCAAGGGCTGCGACCCCTCCGCCTCCCGCATCGACGAGATCATGACGGGCAAGCTGCCGGGCCCCCTGGGGCTCGCGACGGCGACCCCCGACATGGACATCCTGGACGCCGCCAAGCAGTTGGGCCAGAGGCACGTCCGCAGGATGCCGGTGGTGGAGGACGGCGGCCGCGTGGTCGGCGTGCTGTCGGAGGCCGACCTGGCCGACGAAGTGAAAGAGGCCGTGGACGGCCTGTTGGAGGAGATCTCCAAGGCCGAGAAGTGAGGCAGATGATTCTGTAGGGGCGGGATTATCCCGCCCCTACCCCCGCAGCACCCTGGCGGCCACCGCGTCCCCCATCTCGGAGGTGCCCACCAGGGTGGTCCCCTCCTCCCAGATGTCCCTGGTACGGACGCCGTCGGCCACCGCCCCCCCCACGGCCCTTTCCACGGCTGCGGCAGCCTCGGGCATATCCAGGGAGTGCCTCAGCAGCATCGCCGCGCTCAAAATGGTGGCCAGGGGATTGATCACGTTCTTGCCGGCCAGGGTAGGTGCCGACCCGTGGATCGGCTCGTACAGTCCCAGCCTTCCCTCTCCCAGGCTGGCCGAGGGGAGCATGCCGATGGAGCCGGCGATCTGGGAGGCCTCGTCGGTCAGGATGTCGCCGAAGGTGTTCTCGGTTACCAGCACGTCGAAGTCCCGGGGCGCTCGGATCAGGGCCATGGAGCAGGAGTCCACCAAGGCATGCTCCAGCTTGACGTCCGGGAAATCCCCGGCGACTCGCTCGGCGACCCTCCTCCAGAGGCGGGAGTTCTCCAGTACGTTGGCCTTGTCCACCGACGTGACCTTCTTCCGCCGCCCCCTGGCCAGCTCGAAGGCCATCCGCACCACCCGCTCTATCTCCCGCTCGGAGTAGACCATGGTGTCCACGGCCACCAGCCCCTCGGGGGTCTCACGGGTCTCGCTCGGTTTGCCGAAGTAGAGCCCGCCGGTCAGTTCCCGAACGAAGAGGAGGTCGGTGCCCTTCACCACCTCGGGCTTGACGGGCGAGGCACCCACCAGGGGCTCGAGCAGTCTCACAGGCCGCAGGTTGGCGAATAGACCGAGCCCCTTGCGGATCGCCAGCAGACCCTGCTCCGGCCGCACCTTGGTCCGGGGATCATCGTACTTGGGATCCCCCACGGCGCCCAGCAGCACTGCGTCGCTGCGACGCGCCGCCTCGACGACCTCCGGGAGCAGCGGGACGCCGTGGGCCGCGATGGCCGAGCCCCCGATCAGCTCCGTCTTGAAGGCGAGCTTGGTCCCGAAGCGCTGGCCCATGGCGCGCAGCACCTTCACGGCCTCGTTCACCACCTCGGGGCCACTGCAGTCTCCAGGAAGCAGAAGGATCTCGGGCACGTCGCGACCTCCGTTTGCTCGTTCGTTCGTTCCAATCCTCACCCTGTTCCAGGACAGGATGCCGGCGCACCTCGGAGATGGCCAGGGCTCCCCAGGGCGCGGACGGATTGTGCCATCATGCCCCCGCCGATGCAACCCCGCCCCCTCGGTGTTGCATCGGTCTGCCCAGAAACGCTATCCTTGCACCCTGCGGGAGCTTCTCTCGCTTGCCGGCACACGGGGGCTCGCTTTTCCAATTACCCATCCTGCCGATCGCCCTGATCCCTGGCGGATGCGGAAACGGGTGCACCGTAGAGGCCAAGAGGCTGTTACCCTGCCGCCGTCTCCACCCCACACGAAGAACAGCTTCGAACTGGGATGCGCCGGCGCTCGGGCCATCCGGCAGCAGCGAGAGCCCTGACAACAGCTATGGGGGGAGTTGGATGGGCACACCGTTGCGCGTCCTCTTAGTGGAGGACTATGAGGCCGACGCCGAACTCGTCCTGCTGGAACTGCGGCGCGGCGGCTACGACCCCACGGTCGAACGGGTCGACACCTCCAACTCCATGGCTCGCGCTTTGGAGGAGGAAAGCTGGGACCTGGTCATCTCCGACTACGTGATGCCCAGCTTCAGCGGGTTGGCTGCCCTCGCCCTCCTGAAGAAGACAGAGATCGACATCCCCTTCATCGTCGTTTCGGGCAAGATCGGTGAGAACGTCGCGGTGGAGGCCATGAAGGCCGGAGCCCACGACTACATCATGAAGGACAACCTGGCGAGGCTGGCCCCCGCCATCCAGCGCGAGTTGAACGATGCCGCGATCCGGAAGGAACGGCGGCAGATGGAGGAGCAGCTCCAGAGGGCTCAGCGGCTGGAGTTGGCCGGAAGGATCGCCGCCCAGGTAGCCCACGATTTCACCAATCTCCTCTCACCGCTCTTCGGGTATCCCCAAATCATCAAGAAGCTGCTGCCGGTGGAACATCCCGCGGTCAAGTACTGCGATGCTTTACTGAACAACGTCCGGCAGATGTCCGCCATCAACGAGGACCTGCTCACCCTGGGCAGGAGAGGTCGCTCTCACCAGGAAACGACGGAGATGAACTACGTGGTGCAGCAGGCCCTGGGGCAGATGTACGAACGAGCGGCGGCCGTCACCGTGGAGGCCCACCTGACTCCCGACCTTCACACAGTCAGCGGCTCGCCGGCCCAGCTTCTTCGGGTTGTCGTCAACCTGATCTCCAACGCCCTGGAGGCCATGGGGGATGGCGGAACCCTCACCCTGAGGACCGAGAACGTCCGGCAAGAAAGGCCCTTCGGCCGCTACAACCGCATCGAGGCTGGAGAGTACGTCAGGCTGGAGGTTGGCGACACCGGTCCAGGCATCCCCAACGAGATCGCCAACAGGATCTTCGACCCCTTCTTCACCACCAAGCGCACCGACGAGCAGAAGGGCTCGGGCCTCGGCCTCAGTATCGTCCAGACGATCGTATCCGACCACCAGGGCTACGTCGACCTGGAGACCACCCTCGGAGAAGGTACCAGTTTCAGCATATACCTCCCCATCCATCGGGAAACTGCGCGAGAGACGCCGGCCGAGACCACCCAGGGAGGAGCCGGCGCCCTGGCCAAGTGAGAACCCTATCGACCAGAGCGCCGGAAGGGCTCCGGTCGACAGGACGGCCACGCCGGCCGAGAGGCTTCCGAAACGCTCAGATCGGAGAAGGCGACGATGGAAGACGGAACGCGACCCAGCGGCATCGACTGCCTGGGCACCATCCCCTGGGGCACCCACCTCTGCCAGTTCTACGAGTCCAAGCAGGACCTGGCCGATTCGCTGGTCTCCTATTTCGCGGCCGGCCTGGAGAACAACGAGTTCTGCATGTGGGTCACCTCGGAGCCGCTGGCGGCGCCAGAGGCCGAGGCGGCTGCCAGGAAGGCGATACCGGATTTCGATCGCTATCTCCGGCGTGAGCAGATAGAGATCGTTCCCCACACAGAGTGGTATCTGAAGGGCGGAAGCTTCGACCTCCGCAGGGTGCTAGACGGATGGGTCGATAGACTGAATCGGGCGCTGGCACGGGGCTACGAGGGCATCCGGCTTACGGGCAACACGGCCTGGCTGGAACGGCGAGATTGGAGCAGTTTCGTCGATTATGAGGAGCAGATCAACGACGTCATCGGCAACCTGCGCATGATCGCGCTGTGCAGCTACTCCCTGGCCAGGTGCAGCGGATCGGACGTCCTGGAGGTGATACGCAACCACCGGTTTGCCCTCATCCGGCAGGAGGGCCGGTGGGATCTGGTCGAGAGCTCAGAGCTGAGAAGAACGAAGGAGGCGCTTCAGGAAAGCGAGGCTCGCTTCCGCCGCCTGGCGGACAACGCGCCCGACATCATTCTACGCTACGACCTGAAGCCGAGACGTCGCCTCAGCTACGTGAGTGCGGCCGCAGCCGGCATCCTGGGCTTCGCCCCCGGGGAGCTCTACCACAACCCGGCTCTCTTTTTGGAAACCCTCCTCACGCCCGACCGAGAGGCATTGAGCGCCGTGCTGGAGTCCGATTCCGGTTCGGGGCCTGCTGTCCTGCGATGCGTCCACAAGGCCGGGCACCAGGTCTGGCTGGAGGTGCGCTCGGTTCCACTTCTCGACGACCGCGGCGAACTGGTGGCGGTGGAGGCGATCGCCAGAGACGTCACCGAGCGCCAGCAGGCTGAGCAGGGACTGAGAGAAACCCGGAATTACCTGGAGAAGCTTTTCAACTACGCCAACGCCCCAATTATCGTGTGGGACCCTGCCTTCAGGATCACCCGCTTCAACCACGCCTTCGAGCACCTCACCGGCTACGCGGCCGGCGAGGTCATCGGCGGGGAATTGAGTATCCTCTTCCCGGAGCCTACCCGTGAGGAGTCGCTGGACAAGATCGCTCGCACGTTGAGTGGCGAGTATTGGGAATCCGTGGAGATCCCTATCCTGCGCCAAGATGGGGAAACCCGAGTGGCCCTGTGGAACTCGGCCAACATCTACGCCGAGGACGGCAATACGCTGGTAGCCACCATCGCCCAGGGGCAGGACATCACCGAGCGCAAGCAGGCGGAGGAGCAGCTCCGGAAGCTTTCGCAGGCCGTCGAACAAAGCCCGGCTACCGTGGTGATCACCGACCTCAAGGGCACCATCGAGTACGTCAATCCCAAGTTCACTCAGATCACCGGCTATACCCCTGAGGAGGCAATCGGGCAGAACCCCAGGATCCTGAAGTCGGGAGAGATGTCGCCCGAGGACTACGAGCAGCTCTGGAGAACCATCACCGCCGGCGGCGAATGGCGCGGTGAATTCCACAACCGCAAGAAGAACGCCGAGCTGTACTGGGAGTTCGCCTCCATCTCGCCGATTCGGGACCCCGAGGGCAACATCACCCACTTCCTGGCCGTCAAGGAGGACATAACCGAGCGAAAGCGGGCCGAAGAGGAGATCCGGAAGCTGAACGCGGACCTCACGCGGCGGGCCCTGGAGCTGGACGCCATCAACGGGGAGCTGGAGGCCTTCAGCTACTCCGTATCCCACGACCTGCGGGCACCGCTGAGGGGCATCGATGGCTTCAGCCAGGCTCTTCAGGAGGAGTACGGCGATCGATTGGACGAGCAGGGCAGGCACTACCTGGAGCGAGTGCGGGCAGCCAGCCGGAGGATGGCACAGCTCATCGACGACATGCTCACCCTGTCTCGGGTGACTCGCGGCGAGATGCGCCGCGAGGAGGTAGATCTCAGCGGTCTGGCGCGCACCGTCGCCACAGAGCTTCAGAAGACGCAGCCGGAGCGCCAGGTGGAGTTCGACATCCATCCCGACGTGGTGGCCTGCGGTGATGCGCGGCTCCTGGGCGGGGTGCTGGAGAACCTGCTGGGCAACGCATGGAAATTCACCTGCCAGCATCCCCAGGCGAGGATAGAGTTCGGCGTCCTCCATCAGGAGGGCGAAGAGGTCTACTTCGTGCGCGACGACGGGGCCGGATTCGACATGGCCTACGCCGACAAGCTGTTCGGGGCCTTCCAGCGGCTGCACGCCCAGACCGAGTTCCCCGGCTCCGGCATCGGCCTGGCTACAGTCCAGCGGATCGTACTTCGCCACGGGGGCCGGGTCTGGGCAGAGGGCGCCGTCGAGCGAGGAGCCACTTTCTACTTCACACTCTAGCGGCCAAGAGGTCGGTAACCCCCGTTGGACTGGCGAGAAGGAGGCGGAATGAACGAGAAGACCATCCTACTGATTGAGGACAATCCCGACGATGTGGATCTGACCCTGCGAGCCTTCAAGAAGAGCAACATCCTGAACGAGGTGGTGGTGGCCCGAGACGGGGTCGAGGCACTGGACTACCTGCTGGGCACCGGCGCATACGCGGACCGCGGCGTCGCCGTGCCCCAGGTCATACTGCTGGATCTGAAGCTGCCCAGGATCGACGGGCTAGAGGTGCTGCGGCGCATGCGGGCCAACCAGCGGACGCGGCTTCTGCCCGTGGTAGTGTTGACGTCCTCCCGAGAAGAGCAGGACATGGTCAGCTCCTACCGCTTGGGCGCCAACAGCTACATTCGTAAGCCGGTGGATTTCGACCAGTTCCTTTCTGCGGTGCAGCAGCTGGGGCTGTACTGGCTGCTGCTGAACGAGACCCCGCCGCCCCGAAAGACGGAGTAGCGCGGGCGCGGAACCCCCTTCGGTGATGCCGAGCGAAGCGAAGCATCTCCTGTGCCGAGACCCTTCGCTTCGCTCAGGTCGACGATGATCAGCCGCGCAACCTCTTCCGGGTGTAGTTCACCAGGCCGCCGGCGTTGATGATCCCCAGCATGAAGTCGGGGTAGCGGCTGGCCCGGAACAGCTTGCCGGTCCGGCGGTTGAGCACCGTGCCCTCGCTCAGATCCACCTCCAGCTCGTCCCCTTTCTCCACGTCCTCGTCGATCCCCTCGCACTCCACCACCGGCAGTCCGACGTTTATGGCGTTGCGATGGAAAATGCGAGCGAAGGAGGGGGCGATCACCGCGGCGATGCCCGAGGCCTTGATGGCCACGGGGGCATGCTCCCTGGAGGAGCCGATGCCGAAGCTGCGGCCAGCCACGATCAGGTCGCCGACCCGCACCTCCCTGGTGAAGGAGGTGTCCAGATCCTCCATGCAGTGCTTGGCTAGCTCCGCCGGCCGGAACTCCGTCAGGTAGCGGGCTGGGATGATTACGTCGGTATCTACGTTGGGCCCGTACTTCCAGGCTCGACCAACTAGCTTCATGCTACCTCCTCCGGATGAGCGATCCGACCCATGATCGCGGAGGCTGCCGCCACCCCAGGGCTGGCCAGGTACACCTCCGACTCCGGATGCCCCATCCGGCCCCGGAAGTTCCGGTTGCTGGTGCTGACACACCGCTCGCCCGCCGCCAGCACCCCCATGTGGCCACCCATGCAGGGCCCGCAGGTGGAAGTGCTCACCGAGCAGCCTGCCTCCATCAGCACGTCGATGATCCCCTCCTGGAGGGCCTGCCGGTAGATGGTGGGGGTGGCCGGGATCACCATGCAGCGAACGTCCGGGTGAACCTTCTTCCCCCTCATGAGGCCGGCGGCGATGCGGAGATCCGAGAGCCAGCCATTGGTGCAGGCGCCGATGAAAGCCTGATCGATGGTGGTCCCGGACACCTCTCGGACCGGCTTGACGTTGGAGGGCAGGAAGGGAGCCGCCACCACCGGCTCCAGGCTGCTCAGATCCACCTCTACCGTGTCCAGATACCGGGCGCCGGGGTCCGCCTCGTGGACGGTGTAGGGACGCTGGAACCGGCCAGCCAGGAACTCCCGGGTCCGACCGTCGACGGGGAACAGCCCGACCTTGCCCTGGGCCTCGGTGGTCATGTTGGCCATGGTGAAGCGGTCCTCCATGGTCAGATCGGCCACCCCATCGCCGTGGTACTCCATGGAGAGGTAGTTGGCCCCCTCCACCCCGATGCGGCCGATGATGTGGAGGATCACGTCCTTGCCGACCACCCAGGGCGCCCGGCGACCCTTCAGCACTACCTTCAGGGTGTGGGGCACCTTCATCCACACCTCACCGGTGGCCCACGATACCCCCATGTCGGTGTGCCCAACCCCACAGGAAAAGGTGCCGACGGCCCCATAGGTGCAGGTGTGGGAATCGGCGCCGATCACCACCTCGCCCGGCCCCACCAGCCCTTGCTCGGGCAGCAGGGCGTGCTCGATCCCCGCCGGGCCACCCTCGAAGAAGTGCTTGATCCCCTGGGCCCGGGCGAACTCCCGCGAGGCCTTGGCGTTGGTGGCGGCCGCGATGTCCTTGGCAGGACAGAAGTGGTCCATCACCAGGACCACCCGGTCGGCATCCCACACACGCTCGACCCCCAGCCGCTGGAACTCCTCGATGGCCGGAGGAGCAGTGATGTCGTTAGCCATGGCCACGTCGACCTGCACGTTCAGCAGGTCGCCGGCCTCTACTTCCCTTCGCCTGCCGTGGGCGGCAAGGATCTTCTCCGCAACGGTTTGAGGCATGTTACCTCCACTTGGAGTGCGGTGGCTTGCCACCGCTTTGGATCGCCGCGGCTCGATGCGGCAACGGCCAGTGGCGGTAGGACGAGACCCACGCCACCACCGTGACATCGCCCGCCGGGCGGCGGGGCACAGGGCCCCGCCCTTATGTATTGTACCTTAACTTGGCAATGTCACATTTGCGAAACCGGGCGCCGTCTGGTAAGAAGTAAAGTATGTCACAGCATCCAACCCATCACCCAACCTGTACGATCCCCAGCGGTGGGGGCTTTACCAGGAGGCCATCCTGGGCTTGGCCGAAGGTTTGCATCAGTTCTGGGAACGGTTCCGCTCCCAGTTCAGGACGCGGACTCGGGACGGCGCCGAGTACGCCTACGGGTACTTGAGCGGGCTCTTGCGCATGGAGAAAGACCG
>DAHVXI010000095.1:0-14569 GCA_027356795.1 Chloroflexota bacterium
GGCGACAAGGATCGCTGTCTCGGTTACCATATGGTTGTCTCCGTGCTAGGGTGTGGTAACCATATGGTACGGGACCGCCGCGCCGGATTGTCCTCCGGCGCGGTCTGCTATTCATGACCAAGCATTTGTGACCAGGTCTCAGCTAGATAAAGGAGCCACACATTCCGCTAGTAAGGTTTCTCCCCCAAGATAAGGCCGTTGAGGTCCAGCCGGGCGCGAATCTGCTCGATGCCGCGAAGGCGGCTGGGGTTGAGATCGGAATCCCCTGCGGCGGCCAGGGAAGATGCGGTCGCTGCAAAGTCCAGGTCGCCCTCGGCCAGGTGGATTCCCCTCCAACGGCGCTGATCAAGCCCTCCCTGGTTCAAGAAGGATGGGTCCTGGCCTGCCAGAGCGTGGTGCGCGGTGATGTCTCGGTGCTGGTGCCCCCTCAGGTGGGACGCGAGGTCCCTGTCGGCGAGTCTCGCGCGGACCGCATAGCCCTGCCGGCGGGATGGCAGGGGCGCATCGACCCTGCGGTGGGCGCCGTAGCCCTCACCATCGAACCCCCGAGCCTCGAGGATAACACCGACGATTACAGCCGCCTCCGTCGCGAGATGGCGCGGCTCGGCATCAGCAGCCTCTCCGCGGGGCTATCGTCCCTCCGCGCCCTCCCCGAACTGCTCCGGGCTGCCAATTGGCAGGTTACCGTCTTCTACGACACGGTCTCCTCTACCGAGACTCGCCGGTTGATCTCGGTTGCCCCAGGGGACCGAACGGACCGGTTGTTTGGGGTTGCCCTGGACATCGGCACTACCACGGTGGTGGTGTACCTGGTGGATCTGCGCACCGCCAGGCTGCTGCAGGTGGCCTCCGCTTACAACGGGCAGATCGCTCGGGGCGAGGACGTCATTTCCAGGATCGTCTACTCCCTTAAGGGAGACAATCTGGGAGAGTTGCAGCGGATGGTGATTGCCACCATCAACGGCCTGCTGGCCGAGGTGCTGCGGAAGGCCGGCGTGCGGCCGGAGGAGGTGCTGCAGGTGGTGGCGGCCGGGAACCCCACCATGAGCCATCTCTTCCTGGGGATCAGCCCCCGCTATCTGCGAGAGCAACCCTACATCCCGGCGGTCAACCATTACCCACCGGTGCTGGCCGGGGATCTCGGCATCGACGTCAATCCCAACGCACTGGTGCTGGCCACTCCGGGTGTTGCCAGTTACGTGGGAGGGGACATCACGGCGGGTGTGCTCAGCTCCGGTCTGTGGAAGACCGACAAGCTCACCATGTTCATCGATGTGGGCACCAACGGCGAGATCGTGCTGGGGAATGCCGAGTGGCTGATCACCTGCGCCTGCTCCGCCGGCCCGGCCTTCGAGGGGGCGGGGGTGCAGCATGGCATGAGGGCGACCGCCGGAGCAATCGAGAAGGTGGAGATCGATCGGACCGACTTCGAGACTCGGTTCCACGTGATCGGGGACGTGCCGGCGAAGGGGATTTGCGGCTCCGCCATGATCGATCTGCTGGCGGAGATGTTTCTCGCCGGGGTGATCGACAGGGGCGGCCGCATGAACTGGAACCTGGGGACGCCGAGGGTGCGACGGGGCGACCACGGTGGCGAGTACGTGGTTGCCTGGGCCGGCGAGACGGCCGAGGGGCAGGACATAATCATCACCGAAGTGGACGTCAACAACCTGCTCAGGACCAAGGCCGCCATCTACGCCGGCTTCTCGGTGCTGGTCAACAGCATGGGGCTGACCTTCTCCGATATCCAGGAGGTGCTGATCGGCGGGGGGTTCGGTCGCTACATCAACGTGGAGAAGGCCATCCAGATCGGCTTGCTGCCCGACCTCCCGTGGGAGACCTTCCACTACCTGGGCAATACCTCGGCCCTCGGTGCCTACGCCTCCCTGGTTTCGCGGGAGGCGAGGGGCGTAGCGGAGGAGGCGGCCCGCAAGATGACCTACCTGGAGCTGTCCGCCGATAACCGTTTCATGGAGGAGTACATTTCGGGGCTGTTTCTTCCCCACACCAACCTGGCAGCTTTCCCCACGGTGGAGAAGCTGCTGAGCGGCGCATCCGGCCAATAGACGGTATCGGTCGCCTGCGGGTCCGCCAAACAATGCGACCTTGACAAGGAAGGTGGCTAGCTTATACTGAAGCTGTCTAATCCCAGCTTACCGGTTACCGCATTAGCGCTATGTACCAGCAACAGCTTGAACATTGCCATGTCAGGGCGATGAACATGCCCTGGCGGCCGACCGCGCTGGGTCTGTTACCAAAGGAGGTGACGAGCAAAGCAGCTTCCTCGGCTACCCGACGATGGGTAGAGGACGAGGGGCAGTGGAGAAGCTACAAGAAAACAGGCTATTCAGATTACCCCATACCGTCAATGGAGACGATTACTGGGGACCTCTCTGGTCTCATGACCATCGTTTTCCGACGTTTTCCTCCCATGACCCGCGAAGAGCCGAACTGTGCCTCTGCTCGGCGGGTGGTCAGCTAGTTGAAGGAGACGATTATGGGTGATCTAGGCAGGAGCGTTCCCCCGCCAGAAGGGCCGGGCAAATGGAGCGCCAAGACCATCGATCCCGCCGCGGCTGAAATGCTGGAGGTTGCCAGCGTAGAGGGCATCTCCACCGCCTTCAGTCGTGTGGATCAGATGAAGCCGTGTCCCATCGGCCAGGATGGTGCCTGTTGTCGGGTGTGCTACATGGGTCCGTGTCGCCTGGTGGGCAAGGATCCCGATTCCATATCGGGAATATGCGGCGCGACCCTTCCGACAATCGTGGCTCGGAATCTCTCGAGGGCTGTGGCGGCCGGGTCCGCGGCGCACTCCGATCATGGTCGTGACCTGGCCATGGCGCTAGTGGCGGCGGCTAAGGGTGAGGCCCCTAGCTACGAGATCAAGGACGTGCGCAAGTTGAGGTCGGTAGCGGCGCTGATGGGGGTGCCGGTTGACGGCCGCAGCAAGGAGGAAATAGCCCTCGACGTAGCCAATCGAGCCCTGTCCAACTTTGGACAGCAGACGGGCGAGATCATCTACGCCTCTCGAGCTCCCAAGAAGCGCCAGGAGTTGTGGCGCCGGTTGGGAGTGGTGCCGAGGGGCATAGATCGCGAGATCGTCCAGAGCATGCATGCCACCCACATGGGTGCGGACCAGGATGCCGATCACATCCTGACGCAGGCCGTTCGGACCTCCCTGGGGGACGGATGGGGCGGCAGCATGCTCGCTACCGACATCTCCGACATCCTCTTCGGAACCCCCCAACCCCTTCTCAGTCAAGCGAACCTCGGTGTCCTCAAGGAAGACCAGGTCAACGTCGTCGTTCATGGCCACGAGCCCACCCTATCCGAGATGATCGTGGTGGCGTCCATGGATCCCGAGCTGATCGCCTACGCCAAGTCCAAGGGGGCGCAGGGGATCAACCTGGCCGGCATCTGCTGCACCGCCAACGAGATTCTGATGCGCCACGGCATTCCGCCCGCGGGCAATTTCCTGGATCAGGAATTGGCAATTTTGACCGGCGTGGTTGACGCTATGGTGGTGGACATCCAGTGCGTCATGCAGGCGCTGGTCCCTCTGTCCGAGCGGTTCCACACCAAGGTTATCACCACCTCGCCCAAGGCGAGGATCGAAGGCGCCACCCACATCCAGTTCAACGAGCACGATGCGCTGGCTATCGCCAAGCTGATCATACGGACCGCGATTGACAACTACCCCAATCGCTCTAAGAAGCCTCACATCCCCAATTACGCCGCCGACCTGGTGGCCGGGTTCTCCCAGGAGTACGTGGAGTACATGCTGGGTGGTCGCTATCGGGCCTCCTTCCGGCCGCTGAACGATGCCATCATCGACGGCCGGATCCAGGGAGCGGTCGCCATAGTCGGCTGCAACAACCCCCGCACGGTCCACGACGAGAGCCACTTCAACCTAGTGAGGGAGTTCATCGCCAACGACTACCTGGTGGTACAGACCGGCTGCGGCTCCCTGGCCAGCGCCAAGTACGGGCTGCTGACGGGCGAGGCGATGGACTACGCCGGACCAGGGCTGAGATCCATCTGCGAGGCCACGGGCATGCCGCCTGTGCTGCACCTGGGCTCCTGCGTGGACAACAGCCGCATTCTCACCATCCTGACCTCGATCGTGGAGGAGGGTGGTCTGGGCGACGATATCAGCGACTTGCCGGCGGTGGGCATCGCCCCCGAGTGGATGAGCGAGAAGGCGCTGGCTATCGGTGCCTACTGCGCTGCCAGCGGCGCCTACGTTCTCTTTGGGGTCACCTCGCCCGTCAAGGCCAGCAAGGCCGTGGTGGACATCATGTCGCGAGGCTGGGAGGAGAAGTTCGGCGGGAAGATGGAGTTCGAACCCGACCCGGCCAAGATCTACGAGAAGTCTGTGGAACACATCCAGAAGAAGAGGAGGGCGCTGGGTATCGATACCACGAAGGAGCGCGTGCTCTTCGATATGGAGGCAAGGAGGGAGCTCCGTGTCTAAGATCATCGCTACCGCTGCTATCGAGGGCGCTCACGCCTACGTTGCCAGGGCCGAGGCCAAGCTGCACGAGGCCATCGACTCCAAGGGTCCCAACGAGCCGGTGGTTCTTCCCAACACCGGCTACTTCCTCCCCGTGACTTACGGCTTCACCGGCCGCAAGGTGACGAAGCTGTCGGAGCTGGAGCCGGTTATCGAGCTGGCCAAGGAGCTGCTGCCTCCCGTTCCCTCCGATCGGCTGTGGCTGCCCTACCTGGGCGAGACGCTGGACGCCGGTGTGGCTACTCTCTTCGCCGAGGAGACCATCGAGTCCCTCAAGTACGTGATCGGCCCGAGCCCGGTGGAAGGGATCTACCTGGGCGCCGCCGACGACGTGATCCTGCGGCAGAGGGGCGTGGAGTTCGTAGACGGCACGGCGCCCGGCTTCGCCGCCGTGGTCGGCCCCGCCCCATCCAACGAGATGGCGGTCAAGCTCGCACGGGAGATGCAGGAGAAGAACCTGTACGTCTTCATCGCGGGCTGCGACGAGAACGGGCGGACCTTCGCCGACCAACTGGACGAAGAGGGTGTGCAGTTGGGGTGGGAAACCCGGCTGGTCCCCTTCGGGCGAGAGGTTTCCGCCCACATCTACTCTCTGGGTTTTGCGACCAGGGCCGCCCTCTCCTTCGGGGGCGTCACCCCCGGCGACTACAAGAAGATGCTGCGCTACAACAAGTACCGCATCTTCGCGTTCGTCCTGGCCCTGGACCAGGTGGACAGGGAGAAGTACGCGACGGCCGCGGGCGCCATCAGCTACGGCTTCCCGACCATCGCCCACACCAACATCCCGCAGATCCTGCCGCGAGGGGTCACCACCTACGAGCACGTGGTGAGCAACGTTCCCTGCGAGGAGATCGTGGCCAAGGCGATCGAGGTCCGCGGGCTGAAGATCCTCATCACCAAGATCCCGATTCCGGTTGCCTACGGCCCGGCCTTCGAGGGCGAGCGGGTGCGGAAGGAGAACCTCCGGATCGAGTTCGGCGGCCGGAGGGGGCCCTGCTTCGAGTACCTTCAATCGCGCGACATGAGCGATGTCGAGGACGGCAAGATCACCGTCCACGGACCCGAGCTCGACGACGTGCCGGAGGGCGGATCGCTGCCCCTGGGGATCGTGGTGGACGTGGCCGGCCGGAAGATGCAGAAGGACTTCGAGCCGGTGCTGGAGCGGAAGATCCACGACTTCGTCAACGGCGCCGAGGGAATTCAGCACATCGGCCAGCGGGACATCGCCTGGATCCGCATCGGCACCGCAGCCGCGCAGCGGGGCTTCAAGATCCGGCACCTGGGCGACATCCTGTACGCCAAACTGAAGAGCGACTTCCCGGCCATCGTGGACAAGATCGCCGTCAACCTCTATACAACCCCGGAGAAGGTCGAGGAGCTGTTGGTGGTGGCCCGCCAGGCCTACCACGAGCGGAACATCCGGGTGGCCAACCTGACCGACGAGTCGGTGGACACCTTCTACAGCTGCACCCTGTGCCAGAGCTTCGCGCCGAACCACGTGTGCATCGTCTCCCCAGAGCGGCTGGGGCTGTGCGGCTCGGTGAACTGGCTGGACTCCAAGGCCGGCTTCGAGATCAACCCGGTGGGGCCCAACCAACCTGTGCCCAAGGGACCCTGCCTTGACCCGATCAAGGGGGAGTGGGAGGCGATCAACGACTTCGTCTATCGGAAGTCCAATCAATCGGTGCCGCGGGTGACCATGTACTCCTTCATGGACGCCTCCATGACCTCCTGCGGCTGCTTCGAGTGCATCATGATGGTGGTGCCCGAGGCCAACGGGATCATGGTCGTGTCCCGCGAGGACCCAAGCATGACCCCGGCCGGAATGACCTTCTCGACCCTCGCCGGCACCGCCGGCGGTGGCATCCAGACGCCTGGCCTCATGGGGATCGGCAAGTACTTCCTCACCAGCAAGAAGTTCATCCTGGCCGAGGGTGGCTTCAAACGGGTGGTGTGGATGTCCTCCTACCTGAAGGACTCCATGCAGGAAGAGCTCAAAGAGGTGTGCGGGCAGATCGGCGAGCCGGACATGATGGAGAAGATCGCCGACGAGCGGGTAGCGACGACGGTGGAGGAGTTGCTACCCTTCCTGGAGGAGAAGGGCCATCCGGCCCTGACCATGGATCCCATCTTCTAGTTGGAAGGGATCTTCTCGGCGGCCGCGGTGGCCGCCGAGAAGCACTTACGGGAGGTTATGCACTATGGCAGTGACGGTCCAGATTCCGATCGAGAAGGCGGCCGGCAACGTGCGTGAGGTGACGCTGGGCGCGACCGCCACCGAGGGGGGCACGCGGACCAGCACCGTCACCGTAGGCGGTGAGAGCAGCCTGCCCTTCTTGCACTTCGAGTCACCTGTGCCCCACCGGCCCGCGGTGGGGGTGGAGATTCACGACTGGAACCCCGAGGATTGGCCTGCCCACCTGAGGGAGGCCTGGGGGGACGTGATGAACGACCCGACCGAGTGGGCTAAGGCGGCGGTGAAGGCCGGCGCCGACCTGGTGGTTCTGAGGCTGACGGGCACCAACCCCGACGGGTTGAACCGCTCGGCCGAGCAGGGGGCGGAGACGGTGAAGGCCGTGCTGAAGGCCGTAGGGGTTCCGCTCATCGTCTACGGTCCGGGACAGGCGCAAAAGGACAACGAGGTGTTGCTCAAGGTGGCCGAGGCGGCCGCGGGCGAGAGGATCGCCCTGGGCGACATCGAGAACACCAACTACCGAACCATCGTGGCCGCAGCGCTGGGGAGTGGCCACATCGTCATCTCCCAGTCGCCCATCGACGTGAACATGGCTAAGCAGTGCAACATCTTGGCAACCGACATGGGCCTCCCGCCCGATCGGCTGCTGATGGACCCCACCACCGGCGCCCTGGGCTACGGCCTGGAGTACACCTACTCCGTCATGGAGAGGCTCCGGCTGAGCGCCTTCCAGAACGACCCCATGACCCAGTTCCCCATGATCTGCACCGTTGGGGAGGAGTCCTGGCGGCAGAAGGAATCGAAGACTCTGGAAGGGGTACCCGAGGTCTGGGGTGACATCAAAGAGCGATCGATCATGTGGGAGATCCTGACCGCGTCTTCGCTGCTTCAGGCGGGGGCGGACATCCTGGTGCTTCGGCATCCCAAGTCGGTGGAGCAGGTGAAGCTATCCATCGACAAGCTGATGAAGGCGTAGGGGAGGTTACGGAGAGATGGCTCTGACCGGACTGGATATCTACAAGCTGCTCCCCAAGACCAACTGCAAGGAGTGTGGCTTTCCCACCTGCCTCGCTTTCGCCCTGAAGCTGGCGGCTAAGGGTGCTGAGTTGAGCGCCTGCCCCCACGTCTCGGAAGAGGCGAAGGCTGCGCTGGAGTCGGCTTCCGCTCCGCCCATCAGGTTGGTGACCCTTGGGGCCGGCGATCACAAGCTCGAGGTCGGGAACGAGGTGGTGCTCTTCCGCCACGAGAAGACCTTCTACCACCAGCCGGGGCTGGCCTTCCGAGTGAAGGACACCCAGCCGGCGCAGGAGCTGGCCGCAGCGGTCGCCGAGGCGGCGGGCTACTTCGTGGAGCGGGTGGGCATGTGCCTGGCCCTGGATGCCATAGCCGTGGAGAACGCCTCGGGCGAGCCCGCAACCTTCGCCGAGTGCGTCAAGACGGTCAAGGCGAAGGCCAATCAGCCGCTGATCCTGATGTCCCGCAATCCGGCCTCCATAGAGGCGGCGTTGTCGGCGGGGGCCGGCGACAGGCCGTTGATCTACGCCGCCGACGGCGAGAACTGGGAGGCGATGGCGGCCCTGGCGAAGAAGTACGACTGCCCGCTGGCCGTTCGGGCCAAGGGCGACCTGGAGGAGTTGGCGACCCTGGCCGACCAGGTGGTCAAGGCGGGAGTTGCCGATCTGGTGCTGGATCCGGGCTCCCGGGATCTGGCGGGAACCCTCGCCCACGCGACCCAGATCCGGAGGCTCGCCATCAAGAAGAACTTCCGGCCCCTGGGCTTCCCGGTCATCACCTTCCCGGGCGAGGGGGCCGAGTCCATCGAGCAGGAGGCCATCGCGGCCAGCCAGCACATCGCCAAGTACGTCGGCATCGTGGTGTTGGACCACTTCAACCCCTGCATGGTCTATCCGCTGCTGACCCTGAGGCAGAACATCTACACCGACCCGCAGAAGCCGATCCAGGTGGCCCCGGGCATCTACAAGTTCAACGAGCCCGGACCCAACTCGCCGCTGCTGGTCACCACCAACTTCTCGCTGACCTACTTCTCCGTGGCAGGCGAGATCGAGACCAGCAACGTCCCGACCTGGCTGGTGATCGCCGATGCCGAGGGGCTTTCCGTGCTGACGGCGTGGGCCGCCGGCAAGTTCAGCGCCGAGAGCATCGCCAAGTTCATCAAGAGTTGCGGCATCACCGATCAGGTCGAGCGGAAGGTGCTGACCCTGCCCGGGCTGGTGGCGACCCTCTCCGGCGAGCTGGAGGAGGAGTTGCCGGGCTGGAAGATCGCGGTGGGTCCACGGGAGGCCGTGGATCTGCAGGGCTTCCTGAAGGGCATCCGAGGATAGCATCGGAAAGCCCCCGGAACAGTGCTGACCGGGCGGCAGGGCACAGGGCCCTGCCCTACTCTAGAGGGAATCCTACCTTGACCATTACCATCGCCATGGCCGGCAAGGGCGGCACGGGAAAGACCACCCTATCGGCCATGATTCTCAAGTACTTGCGCCAGCGGGGGCAGGGAGCCGTGCTGGCCATCGATGCGGACCCCAGCTCCAACCTCAACAGCGCCGTCGGTCTGGGCCTGGAAGCCACCGTGGGCGACGTTCGGGAGGAGACCGCCATCAGGGTGGGGGGTGGGATCATACCCGCCGGGATCGCGAAGCGGGACTACCTGGAGCTCCGGATCAACGAGGCCCTCGTGGAAGGGCAGGGGTTCGATCTGATCGCCATGGGCCGGCCGGAGGGGCCGGGCTGCTACTGCGCGGCCAACCACGTGTTGCGCGAGTGCGTCGACAGGATTGCCGGCAGCTACCGATACGTGGTGATCGACAACGAGGCCGGTCTGGAGCACTTGAGCCGGCGGACGACGAGGGACGTCGACTACCTGCTGGTGGTATCGGACCCCACGATCCGCGGGCTGGTGGCGGCCGGGCGCGTCGCCGGGCTCGTTCGGGAGCTGAAAACCCGGGTGGGTCGGGTGTGTCTGGTGGTGAATCGGGTTGAGGGCACGCTGAATCCGGCTCTGCTGGAGGAGATCGAGCGACAGGGACTCGAGTTGGCGGGGGTCGTTCCCGCCGACCCTCGGGTTAGCGCCTACGACGGGGAGGGGCTGCCGCTGGTGGATCTCCCGGAGGATTCCGCCGTGTACGAGGCGATTCGAGGGATCGTCGACGGGCTGCTGGACGGGAGAGGCTCGGCCTAGCCCGCTTCTCACTCACAAAACGAACGTTATGGGGAGGGACGACCATGCTGGTCATCGGAGAGAACATTCACATCATTTCTCCCAGGGTAAAGACGGCCATCGAGGAGCAGGATACTGCCTTCTTTCAAGGGCTGGCGAAGCGGCAGGCGGAAGCCGGCGCCAACTACGTTGAGCTGAATATCGGCCCCTCCCGGAAGCGGGGCGTCGAGATCATGGGATGGCTGGTTCCCGCGGTCCAGGACGTCATCGGAGTTCCTCTGTCGCTGGATACCACCAACGCCGATGCCATCGAGGCGGGCCTGAAGCTGTGCAAACGGCCGGCGCTCATCAACTCCACCTCTGCCGAGCAGGCCCGTCTTGCCCGATTGATGCCTGTGGCGGCGGAATACCACTCGCCCATCATCGCCCTCACCATGACGGAGCAGGGCATCCCGAACACGGCCGATGGTCGGGCGGAGCTGGGTTACGAGCTGGTCAATGCCGCCGCGGGGTACGGAGTGAAGAGCGATCAGCTCTTCCTCGATCCCCTTACCCTGCCGGTGTCCGCCGACCAGCCAGGGGTACAGGTCACCGTCGAGGCGGTCCGGATGTTCAAGGGGCTGGCCGACCCGCCCGTGAAGACGGTGGTGGGGCTGAGCAACGTCTCCAACGGCGCACTTCCAGAGAACCGACCCCTGATCAACCGGGTTTTCCTGGTGATGCTGCTGGGCGTCGGCCTGGACTCCGCCATCATCGACCCGCTGGACAAGAAGCTGATGGAGACGGTGCGGATCGTCGAGACCCAGGATACCAGCACCGGTGCAGGTAAGCTGCTCTGCGCTCTCTACAACGCCTATGCGGCGGGTGAGAGCATCACTCAGGGCGACGTGGACATGAGCGATCCGGAGCAGGTGGACGTCTGGAAGACCGTCCGAATCCTGCGAAACGAGGTCATCTACGCCGACTCTTACCTGAGGGTGTAGCCGGCGAGCAAACGGGGCGCCGCGGCACGGACGAGGACTGGCTTGGCCGTGCGGGCAAAACGAGACTTGGTCGTAGGGGCGACTGCCGGTCGCCCCTACTTCTATGAAGATCACCTGGAAGTCGATTGAAGGGGCACGGCCAGTGCGGTAACATCCTTCGGGGAGCAGCCGTGCGCCGGCCCCGCGGCGCGCCGGGTGGACGGAATCTATCCCAGGAGACGGAACCCTCCTGGCGGAACGGGAGGAGGGCAAGATGAAGGGCAAGCAGACCGAGGCGGTGCTCGCGGGCTCCCGGGAGCAGCAGTGGGATGCGCTTCGCGCTCTAGTCCGGGGATTGGAGGAGGAACGCGACCTGCAGGGTCTGGCGGCCGTGGCCGAGATGAGTCTCGTAGGGCTGCGGCAGCTGTGCGAGCGGCCGGTAACCTGCGTAGAGCTGGATCAGCTGCTGGAAACCCTGCGAGAGCTGAAGCTGGACGCCTGGGAGATGGGAGAGGAGCAGTAGGAGCCGGCTCCTGCCGACGACTGTGGCGCGCAGGAGCGCGCTCCTACGTGCGGCGCCCGCGGGCTAGGCAACCCGCCGGCCCCTCCTGCGTCCTCGTCGCAACCGGAACCTGCGCTCGACCCCATAGGCATGGATCAGCCGGGTGGGGATGAAGTGCATGCGACCAAGCCGGACGGAGCTGAGACGCCGCCGCTCGATCAGCTCGAGGACGCTGCGCTCCCGAATCCCGAGCGACTCCGCCGCGGCCCTCACCGAGAGGTATCCCGGAACGCGAATCGGGGTGCCCTCGGCGGAAGTGGAAAGCTGCTCTGACATGGAAGACCTCTTCTAGGAGGCGGAAGAAGCTTCCGCTACTCCGGGTGTTGACATAAGTGTACCACACCTTCGTTACTCCCGGGCCTTCCTTCTACGCTTCTGCTGCGTTAGAATGCGCCCACACGCCCGAAGGGTAGCAAGAGAGCCCCGCTAGAGGGAAGCGGGCGGCGCTGATGCGCCCCATGCGGCGGAAGGGTAGTAAGATGAAGGGGATAACGTCGATCGTGGCGCAGTGCGAATCCGAGGCAACGGTTGCCGCGGCTCAGGGGACGAAGGCTGAGGAGCAGGGCTTCGATACCGCGGCGGTCGCGACCATCTCCTCCGCCCACTTCGTTCACGACGTTTATCCTGCCTTTCTGGCTCCCCTTCTCCCACTGATCATCGCCAATCTCAACATCCCCCTGGCGGCGGCCGGCGGGCTCGCCACTATCTTCCGGACGGGCTCCCTGGTGCAGCCCTTTCTGGGGCTATGGGCGGACCGGGCGGACACTCGCTACTTCGTCATCGCCGCCCCGACGGTGACGGCCCTCTGCATGAGCCTCCTGGGCATCGCACCCAACTACCTGTCGGTAGCCGCGCTGCTGGTGGTCGCGGGCTTGAGCTCCGCCGCCTTCCACCCCTCCGCCGCCGCCAGCATCACCCGGGCCAGCGGCCGCACCTGGGGCAGGGGTAGCTCGCTCTACATGTTTGGGGGCGAGATGGGCCGCTCCGTGGGGCCCATCTTCATAGTGGAGGTGATCACCTGGCTGGGGCTGGAGAGGAGCTATTGGGCCGCGGTCCCGGGCGTGCTCTTCTCCCTGGTGCTCTACCGCCAAATGTGGAGGGGTGGCAGCCGCCACATGAGCGGATCCAGTGTGGCGAGCATTTGGGCGGCGGTGAAGGAGCAGCGGAAACCCCTTCTGCTGCTGTCGGGGCTGATCCTCTTCCGGTCCACCGCCGTCCAGAGCATCGCTACCTTCTATCCCACCTTCCTGATCGAGAGCGGGTCGTCGCTGGTGTACGCCGGCTTTGCCCTCTCGGTGTACGAGCTGGCGGGAGCCGGCGGGGCACTGGCGGGCGGGACGCTCTCGGACATTTTCGGCCGGCGCAGGCTGATGCTGGTGTCCCAGCTGCTCTCGGGACCTCTCCTGTACGTTGCCCTCTCCCTGTCGGAGGGGCCTGTGGCGGTTGCGGTGCTGGCAGTGTCGGGTGCCATAGCGCTGAGCGCCAGCCCGGTTCAGTTGACCCTGGCGCAGGAGCTGCTCCCGGGCGGTCGCAGCACCGCCTCGGGCATCGTCTTCTTCCTGGGCTTCGAGGGGACCCTGGTATCTACCCTGGTGGTTGGTGTGGTGGCGGACTGGATAGGCCTGGGACCCGCCCTTGGAGGCGCGGTCCTGGCCTCCATGCTCTCCATACCCTTCACCCTGGCGTTGCCAGAGCCACGAAGGGCCTGAGAGAGGCAACCTCCCTACCGTTGGGAACCGCTATGCGTCCAGCATCCGCCGGACGTCCTCCTGAGGGGTGGTTACCAGCCGGATATCCCAGTTCTCCACCAGCGCCTGCAGGATCCCATCGTCGACCCAGGCGGGCGGGACGGGGCCGAGGTAGATGCCCTTGACGCCGAGGGCGAAGAGGCTCCAGAGGATGGACACCGCCTTCTGCTCCATCCAGCTTAGCACCAGGGTCAGCGGCAGCTCGTTGATGCCGACGCCGAAGAGGTTCGCAAGCGCCACGGCGATGTCGACGGCGACGATAGAGTCGTTGCACTGCCCCAGGTCGAGCAGCCTCGGGACGCCGTCGATGTTGCCGAGGTCGAGGTCGTTGAACCGGTACTTCCCGCAGCCAAGGGTGAGCACCACGGTGTCTTTCGGGAGCTGCTGGACGAACTCCCGATAGTAGGGCATGCCCTTCAGGGGCGAGTCGCAGCCCCCCACCAGGAAGAAGTGGCGGATCTTGCCGGCCTTCACGAGGGCCTTGATCTTGTCCGCCAGCGACAGAACCACCGAGGCGGAGAAGCCGGTGGTCAAGACGACGTCGCCGGGCCGATCCGGCAGCTCGGGGAGGGTCTTGGCCTTCTCGATGACCGGCGAGTAATCGAAACCCGAGACGTGCTGCACCCCCGGCAGCCGGGTTGCACCGGTGGTGAAGATCCGGTCGGCGTACTCCTCCCTGGGCAGCAACACGCAGTTGGAGGTCCCCAGGATCGCCATCGGGTAGTCGGCAAAGAGCTGCTTCTGATCGAACCAGGCCCTGCCCAGGTTGCCCACCAGGTGCTCGTGCTTCTTCAACCCCGGGTAAGCGTGGGCGGGAAGAAGCTCCGAGTGTGTGTAGACGTTGATGCCGGTCCCCGCGGTCTGCTCCAGCAGGGCCGATAGTGCCTTGAGGCTGTGGCCCGTGGCCACGATGCCGCGCCCCTTCACCGTTCCGGTCTGTACCGCCGTAGGCACCGGCTCCCCGTAGCTCTGGACGTGGGCTTCCTTGAGGAGCCTCATGGCTCGCACGTTCATCTCCCCGGCTTCCAGCGCAAGGCGGACGAACTCCTGGGGGTCGAAGTTGACGTTGGTGAGAGTGGAGTAGAGGGACCGCTCCAGGAATGCGTCGATTGTGGCGTCGGAGCGCCCCAGCTCCCTGGCGTGATAGTGGTAGGCAGAGATCCCCTTGAGGGCGAACAGCAGGTTATCCTGCAGACGGGCGACGGTGGCATCCTTGCCGCAGGTCCCCACTGCGGTGCACGCAGTGCCGCCTGCCACCTGCGAGCACTGGTAGCAGTGCATCTCCTGTTTTCCGTTGACGGCCATTACCTCGTGTCCTTTCGTCGACGTTTTCGCTGCCTTGCGAGGGCGTCAGGGAAGTGTACCGGGATCGGGTCGTGCGGCATGTGACAAAAGTCACAAATTGGGGTTTCACA
>DAHVXI010000012.1:0-15456 GCA_027356795.1 Chloroflexota bacterium
CGACGTGCCCGTTCACCACGACCGAACGAGTCGCGCGGATCTGGTGACGGTGGTGGGGAACCTGGTGGAGAACGCCTTCGATGCGGTGGGCTCCCTGCCGGAGGACAGGCGAAACGTGTGGGTGTCCCTCTATGCCGACGATAGAGAGCTGCTGATCGAGGTGGAGGACACAGGGGTGGGGATCGAGGAGGAGAACCGGGAACGTCTCTTCGAGCGAGGCTTCACCACGAAACCCGCCAGCAAGGGAATAGGCCTCTCCCTGGTGATCCACGAGCTGTCCAGGGCCGGCGGCAGCGTGGAGGTGGACAGCCGGGCGGGGGAGGGGAGCCGGTTCACCGTCCATCTCCCCAGGGGTGGTGGCGCTCCCGCCAAGGGGCCGGCCTGCGGCGAGCTCGAGGTCGAGCCTCCGGTCAACGGCTCCGATGGTCACCCCGGGTTCCGGGTTCGGGGTTCTTGAGATGCAGTAGCGGACCCTCGGCCTCTCCAGCCTTTCCTGTGACCCGCGATCAGTATGCCGGTGGGCGTCTGCCCCCGGGTAAGTGAGGTGGTCATGCGGACATTGCGAGTGCTGGTGGTGGAGGACGATCCCGTGGTCGGCGACATCAATCGGGAGTTCGCCGAGCGGGTGGAGGGCTTCCAGGTAGTGGGCGTTGTCCGATCGGCTGCGGCCGCGGTGGAAGCCGTGCAGCAGTTGAAGCCCGATCTGGTGCTGCTGGACGTCTACATGCCCGATGGCGACGGGGTTCAGGTGCTGAAGGAGATCCGCCGCCTGGAGGGGGACGTCGACGTGATACCGGTCACGGCCGCGAGGAGCAGCTCCGTGGTCAAGGAGCTGGTGCGCAACGGAGCCGTCGGCTACATCGTGAAGCCCTTCAAGTTCGAGCGCTTCGCCGCCGCTTTGCAGGCCTATCGCCGGTGGCGCGCCTCCCTCGAGGGGGACTCGACCTTGAGCCAGGCCGAGGTGGATCGCCTTCGAAGACTGCTGGTGGCCCCCCAGCAGGACGAGCTGCCGAAGGGGCTGGACCATCTAACCTTGGAGGCGATAACGGACCTTCTGGAGCGCCGTAGGGAGTTCCTGACGGCCGAAGAGGTGGCCGAGGAGGTGGGAGCGTCCCGGGTGACCGCCCGCCGCTACCTGGAGTACCTGGCCGAGGTGGGCCAGGCCGAGGTGAAGCTGAGTTACGGCGCCGTGGGAAGGCCGGTGAGGCGCTATCAGCTGCTGTATCTGGGGGAAGACACCCACCGCCCATCCGTGGACCTGCCCGCGGGCTAGGCCGATGTAGGGCGGGGGTTTATCCCCCGCCGCCCGGCAACCACGAGCCGTGAGCGGCGGGGCACAAGACCCCGCCCTACGCCATTTCTAGATCAGACGGCTCCTACCTACTTAGCTTCCCGGCGCGAAGCCGTGGGACCAGGCGAAGTTGGCCTTGCCCGCCAGCAGCGCTTCCGCCGCAGGAGCGTCGGCCCGCTTCCGAGCGATCAATCCCCGCCATACTCCGGCCATCCGCACGTCGCCGATGGCCACCGCGCCCACCAGCCGCTCGCCCAGCATCACCAGCTTCCGGTAGTCGCCGGTATGGGGATTGCCGTAGCTCTCCACCCGCAGGTAGTCTCCATCGGGTTGGGTTACCCCCACCGCAGCCATGGAGAAGCCCAGGAAGGTGAAGGTGTTGAGGGTAACGGCCCCGTTGAAAGGTTTCCGGTAGCCCGCCATGTTGTAGGCCGCCACCCGGCCCTGCTCCGAGGCGTTCCCCCAGGTGGGGTTGGGCGTCCTGCGGCCCCGGGCCGCGTCCCATCCCTCGGTGACGTCGCCGGCGGCGTACAGGTCGGGTACGCTGGTTTGCATGAACTCGTCCACCAGGATGCCCCGCCCGAGAGCGACTCCGGCGGACTTGGCCAAGCTCAGGTTGGGCCGGACGCCGGTGGCCACCACGACGACGTCGCAGTCGAGGCGGGCACCGTCGGACAGCGTCACCTGCTGGACCTTCCCCTTGCCGGCGATCTCGGTCACTCCGGTAGCCGTTCGGATGGTGAGGCCCTTCTTCTCGAGGACCTTCTGGACCATGGCCGCATCGTCCAGGCTGAGAAGCTGGGGGAGAACCCTGTCCAGCAGCTCCACCACAGTCACGGAGGCTCCCTTCATCAGGAAGGCCTCGGCCGCCTTCAGGCCCACCAGCCCCGCGCCGATGACGACTGCCTTCTGACCCTCGCGGATCCACTCCTTCAGCTTCACCGAGTCGTCGTGGGTCCAGAGGGTGAACACCCCGGGCAGCTTGATCCCCTCGATGGGGGGCAAGAACGGCGCGGCTCCTGTGGCCAGCAGCATCCGATCGTACTGGATCCTCCCGCCACCGGAGAGCAGTAGCTCCTTGGTGGCCCTCTCGATGCTCACCGCCTGCTTCCCGGTTACCAGCTGTATCCTCTCGCGCTGAAACTCCTCGGCGTTGGACAGCAGCATATTCTCGTAGGGCACCTTGCCGCCGACGAAGTAGGAGGTGAGCACCTTGGAGTAGAAGGGCTGAGACTCCTCCGCGACCAGCGCTACCTGGTCCTGTGGGGCTATCCGGCGGAGGGTCCTGGCCGCGCCGACGCCTGCCGGCCCGTTGCCCACTATCACATGTTTCATACTCGTACCCCTCGTGAGCTATCAGCCCTCAGCCTTCTCCCTGTGGCTGATAGCTGAAGACTGATAGCTGGTTAATAGACAGGGTAGTCGGCCGTCCAGAGAGGGGCGTTCTTCTCCAGGAGCTCCACCGCCCGGTTGACGTTGAAGTTACCGCAGGAGCAGCACTTGCCCATGACGACCGCGGCCTCCCTGTGGGTTGCGCGGCCCTTCTTGGAGTCCACGATCATCTTCTTGACCAGCTCCGAGGCCACCATAGCGTGGCCGCACATGGTGGTGAACTCCAGCACCTCCCACTCCGGCAGCAGCTTCGTCTTGCCATGGGTGCCCAGGGAGTACTCCCGGGTGTGGACCTTCGGCAGGCCGGCCTTCTCGACGATGTCGTTCACCTCGTCGATCATGCCGCTGATCACGACGGAGATGCCCAGGTCCCGCTCCTTGAGCTCCTTGATGGTGTCGATGACGTTCTGCTTGTCGTCGAAGGTGAACTCGATGATGGTGCTGCGGGAGACCTTCTGTGCGATGGTCTCCGGGTCCACGTACAGCAGGTTGCCGGTCTTCATGTCGCCGCCGTTGACGGGCTTGTGCCTGGCGCAGATCCTGACGAACTCGGAACCCAGAGGGGCGAACACGTCGTCGTTGAAGCCCTTGGCCGTGCAGGCCAGGACCAGGAAGTCTTTCTTGAGGCTCTCGACGTCGCCTCGGCGGTGCAGACTGTGGGTCATCGGGCTACCTCCTCCGGGAAGTGCGGCCGGCCCAAGCCGAGGTTATTCTTGCTGACCTTCAGCATGTCGTAGCCGGCATCCTGGATCTTCTTCAGGACGGTGGTGGTGCCGTCGGGCCTCAGGCGGGCGGCGATCTCGAAGGTGTAGACGCTGTCGATCTGGCCGTCTACCTCTTCCCTGAGGACGCGGAACAGATCGAGAAGCTGCTCCTCGGCCATCTCGAACTCCACGATGGCCGAGAGGGAGACCTCGTTCACCACCGATGGATCCAGCTTGCCGGACTTCTTGTCCAGCATGAAGTGGGTGATGGGGTTCTCCGCGCAGAACTCGATCCCCAGCTTCGCCACGGCCATGGCGATCTTCTCCACCTCGGTCCACCTGGTGCTGACGCCCGGCCGGCCGACCTCGATGCCCACGCCGACCCGACCGTACTTCACGCGACCGGTGACCTCGTTGGTCTTGATCTCCTCGGTGCCCCGGCCGGGGATACCGGTGCCCTTGAACTCCACGAGGGGATTCGAAAGGATGCTGCGCACCTGCCGGGGCCATTCCAGCAGGTCCTGGTGGATGGCGTCGACCGGACAGACGCCGGCGCGCTCGCACACGCCGCACTCGGCGCACCTGTCGCGATCTATGACTATGACGGTCCTCCCGCTCGTGGCCGCCCGCCCGAAGGAGCGGGCCTGCACCGGGCAGAAGGGGATGCATCTGCCGCAGCCGATGCACTTGGTCTCGTCAACGAGCATTTCGGCTACCTCCTATCACAGTATGAGTGATGAGTCATGAGTAATGAGTCGCTCACTCATCACTCGTCACCCATTACTCATCACTGAGGTGACGAATGCCTCGGGATCGCCTACTTGGCCGGGGCCCACCAGGGCTCCGCCCTTGGCCTTCAGCATGCCGTTGAGTGTCTGGACGCTCTCCAGCCCACCGTCGAGAGGAAGCACCGGGCCCACGTAGGTGGGCACACCCTGCGCGGCGATTGCCAGGGCGGAGCTCCAGCCCGCGGGACGGGACAGCTCGGGCATGGCCGCTGCCACCGGCAGCTTCAACTTCTGGGCGAACAGCCGGACCATCTCCAGGGCGGCCGGGATCTCCCAACAGGTGCCGGCCTCCAGCACCGCGGGCATCGCCGCGCCTGCTGCCTCCGACAGGACGGACAGGAAGGACTGCAGCCTCTTGCCGGCGAAGGAAGCGACCCTGGCGGGATCCATGTACCCGGCCCTGGCGAGACCGGCGGCCGCGCAGCCACTGGCGATCACCAGGACGTCGTTCTTCAGGAACTCGCCTGCCTGCCGCACTATGCCGGCGTCCTGGGTCTCGATGGCGTTGTTGCAGCCGGCTACCAGTGCGACGCCCTTGATGCCGGACCCGGCCAGCTTGGACCATTGGGCGGCGGAGAGAGAGGCGAAGGTGGCGGCGCTGAAGCCCACCACGGCTTTGCCCGGCGCAAACCTGGCCGCCAGGTTGCGGCCGGAGTTCCTGCGGAAGTGGGTATCGGCCTCGCTCAGCATCTTGGCGGCGTTGAACTGGCCGGCGGCCATCACCGGCACGCCCTGCTTGGCGGCCAGGGAGACCAAGCCGGGGGCGGCGCAGGCCCCGCCCATCACGATGCCGTCCACTCCGGTGGTCACCAGAAGGGCCTCCTGAGAGTTGTAGCTGCCCGCCGCGGCCGCACCGGCGATCTCGCCACCGGCGGCGCCGACGACGTTGACGTTGGCCTGGGCCTTCAGCTCGGCGGCGATCTTCCGGGCAAGGACGGCGGGAATGCTCCCCACCAGGAGGACGTTGATCTTGTCGGCCTTCAGGGCGCCCATGCCGACCTCGACGGTCCGGATTGCGGCTCCGTTGGCCTTGACCCCGGCCAGCGCCTCAAACCCGACGCCGGCAACCTCGATGGCCTTCGCCAGCAGCTGTGCCGGGCCCAGCGTTCCCTCGTTAGCCGCGGAGATCCCCTCGAAGATGGCGCCCGCGGTCTTGCTCTCGGCTCCGGCGAAGGCAGCCGTGGCCACGGCACCGTCGGCAACCAGCCCAAGGAAGCTGGCGGCCACGGTCCCCTCTCGGTCGCGGCCGCAGGCCGTCCCGTTGGAGGATTCGAAGGGACTGATCCGGCAGGGGCCCTGGGTGCAGGCCTTGCAGTCGAGGCCCATCTGTCCGAAGCGGCAGACGGGCGCCTGGTCCTCGTATCGGTCGAAGGGGAGGGGAATACCGGTGGCAGCCGCCTGGCTAATAGCGTTCTCCGTTGCCTTGTCCAGGGTCTTCTTGCGGATTCGCAACATCTCTTATTGACCTCCTCGTCGCGAGTAGCCAAGTTTCAGGTAGGCGGGGGATGCCTCGCTCCCCGCTTCTGCAAAGAGGGTCTCGACTACCTTTCCGGCCCTTCTCTTGGACAGTTGGCGCATGCCCTCGGTGTCCACGTAGGCTAGAGCCTTGGTCGGGCAGGCCTCCACGCAGAAGGGGTGCTCCATGCCGAAGCAGGCATCGCACTTGATGGCTACCTTGCCGGCGCTGTTGGGCTTGATGGCCCCGAAGGGGCAGACGCCGACGCACATCCAGCAGCCGACGCACCTGTTGTCGTCGAAGAGAACCCTGTTGTCCTCCGTCGAGCGGTGGAGGGCTCCGGTGGGGCAGGTGTCCAGGCAGAGGGCCTCCTCGCAATGCCGGCACTGGACCGGCAAGGCCAGGGATTCGTTGCCCTGAACCACCACCCTGGGGGTAGGTCGCACGGCCTCTTTGAAAGCGCCGGCCACCGTCTTGGCGACGGAGTCGCGGTTGATGCCGCAGGCTACCTCGCAGGATCGGCACGCCATGCAGCGGCTCGGATCGACCATGATCTCTGGCAAAGCATAGCCTCCTTTCTCGGGCGATCGAGGGGTGTCCGTTAGCTTCCCCTCTCCGCGGCGGAATTGCGGCCCGCCGCCGTCCTCGCCGACTGAAGTTCCGTATCGCGACGCGCACTGAGACGAGAACTGCCGGAGTCTCCGGGAGGGCGTTGTTCGGGTGTTCACCTCCTGTCAGTGGCGCTGGGCGAGATCCGGCTCAGCAGTCGGCTGAGCAGCCCTGAGTGCTGAGGCCCGGCTCCTGCGCAGCAAGGAGTAAGGACCAGGGGCGCAGCACTGCGTCGAGGGACTGATCCCGCTATTCAGTTACCTACGAACCAGGGGAGCAGGGGGTTCACGACGTCGGGACCATGGTTTCCCCGCGAGATCCGGCCGCTCAGGCGCACAGACGGCCCCCGGCATTGCTGCCGATGGGGAGACCTGCGCGCTTACGAGCAGTTACCCGCTCTCTGCTGTCAGGATGGTCCCTCAGAATAGAGAAGAGGAACGACATGTCCGTGAGCCTGAAAAGACGCGGCCGCCGAACCACGGCCGACGATCGGGTGGGAGACCCTGCGCCAACACCGACCCACCCACGCGCACATTATACTCAAGCCGGGAGAGAAATCTACTACCCGAAGGACGATTCTCACTAAAGTTCATATTGTTTACGTATACGTATCAGAACCACTGCAGTGGAGCGCTAGTGCTTCGCCACGGTGAAGGTGATATGTACTGTCATGCTGAGCGCAGCGAAGCATCTCCCCGTGGCGAGAGGAGATCCTTCGCTATCGCTCAGGATGACACCTATCAAGATCTGTGTGGCGGAGTACTAGACCACCGAAGAAGGGGAGTAGATGGACTCCCGCAGGGCGTTCCACTCCTTGACCAGGGAGCTTCCGTTGCTCAGCTCCGTGCCGATCTTCTCCACGCTGTGGAGCACCGTGGTGTGGTCCCGGCCCCCCAGCAGTTTGCCGATCTCCACCAGGGGCAGCTCCGTCTCCTCCCGCAGCAGGTACATGGCCATCTGCCTCGGGAGCACCACCCGCTTGTCCCTCTGCTTCCCCCTCAACTCCTCCTCGGAGACGTGGTAGTACCGGGCCACGGCCATCACTATGCTCTCGGGCCTCACGAAGCGTCGGGCGATGTTGAACATCACGTCGTTCAGGGAGGCCGCCGCGGACTGGACCGTGATCGGCTCGCCGGTGACGGTGGCCGTGGCCACGATCCGGTTCAGCGAACCCTCCAACTCCCGGATGTTGCTCTGCATCTTCCGGGCGATGGCCTCCAGCACCTCCTCCGGAACGGTCACCCCCAGGCACTCGGACTTGGAGCGGAGGATGGCTATGCGGGTCTCCAGATCCGGCGGCTGGATGTCGGCGATCAGTCCCCACTCGAAGCGGGAGCGCAGCCGATCCTCCAGGGTGGAGATGGCCTTGGGTGGGCGGTCGCTGGACATGACGATCTGGCCGTTGGCCTCGTGGATGGCGTTGAAGGTGTGGAAGAACTCCTCCTGGGTCCCCACCTTGCCGGCGATGAACTGTATGTCGTCGATCAACAGCACCTGAACCCGCCGGTACTTGTTGCGGAACTCCTCCGTTCGGTGCCGCTGGATGGAGTCGATCATCTCGTTGGTGAAGGTCTCGGAGCTGACGTACAGGACCCGGAGCCCTCTCAGGAGGGTCTCGTGGCCGATGGCGTGCATCAGGTGGGTCTTGCCCAGGCCGACGCCCCCGTAGAGGAAGAGAGGGTTGTAGGCCCGGCCGGGATCGTCGGCGACCGCCTGGCAGGCGGCGTGGGCCAGCTGGTTGCTCTTGCCCACCACGAAGGTCTCGAAGGTGTATCGAGGGTTCAGCGCCGCGTCCAGGCCGTTGGTGGGGAGTGCCATCTCCACCTTGGAGGAGCCGTTCTTGCCGTTGCGATGGCCCATCTCCAGCGGCCCCTCGGCCACCTTGGGAGCCCTGCCCCGGACCTTCTTCTGTTGGACTACGAACCGGAGGTGCACCTCGTGCCCGACGACGCTGGAGAGCACCTTCCGGATCATGGGGGAGAGTCGCTGCTCCAGGGTATCGGCGGCGAAGGGGCTCCCCACCCCGATGATGAAGAGCCCATCCTCCTGGGACGCCAGGAAGGTGTCCCTCAACCAGGTGTCGTAATTGGCCTTGGTCATCTGGAGTTGAAGCTCGCCAAGGGCGGCTTCCCACACCTGGGCAGGTAGCATGGTCTCCTCCGGGGAAGTAGCTGGGACATCGAGGTGGGCAAATGGTAGCAGATGCTCTCGAAGCCGGAAACGGGGCCGTCTTGCTCAATCAAGAGGAATCGTGCAGACTTGGGGTCCGGGCGACTTGACACTTTCGGCCGGTCTGTAGGGGTTTGCGAAAACGTAGGGCAGGGCGCTCTGCCCTGCCGCCGGCCTACCATCGCCCGCTGGGCGGCGGGGGGCACAAGCGTAGCGCTGTGCTCGCTCGCGCCACGTGCCCTACGCTGTCGAAGCTATCCTCCGGGCGGCGGGGCACAGGTCCCCGCCCTACGGTAAGAGCCGCTCGTAGATCTCCTGGATCAGCTTCCCGCCTCGAATCCAGGAGTAGGTGGACACGGCCCTGGCTCGCAGTTGCTCGCCCTGGGCCAGGGCGGCGCGCTCGTTGAAGAGCGCCGATTCCAGCTCGCCCGCCAGGGCGTGGGGGTCGCCGGTGCGGGCGAAGACCCCCAGATCACCCAGGATCTCCCGGCTGACCGGCGTGTCGTAGGTGACGGTGGGGAGGCCCATCGCCATGTAGTTCAGCAGCTTCCCGTTCCCCTCCGTCTCGGACATCTTGGGCGAGACGGCCACGTCCCCGAGGGCCAGGTGGAGGGGGGCCTGCCCGTAGGGTATCCGGCCAGGGAAGGTCACCCGGTTGGAGATCCCCAGCTCGTCGGCCATGTTCCGGTACTTCTCCAGGCCGGGGTAGCCCATGATCAGGAAGTGGACGTCCAGGTGGCGCTCCGCCACCTCCTTCGCCGCCCGGAGCAGGTGGCTGATCCCCTGGTACTCCTGCAGGAGGCCCAGGTACACCACCACCTTGTATCCCGACGGGACGCCGAGCCGCCGGCGCAGCGCCTCCAGTTCGCCGACGTGCCCGTTGGAGCTATCCAACATCCAGCGGGGGGCGAACATGTCGGTGTTGACGCAGTCCGCCACGGTGAAGATCTTGCGGGCGGGGCAGCCGAACCTTTTCACCAGCAGGCCGGCGCTGTTGGCTGTGCTGGTGATGATGGCATCGGCCATGCCGTTGATCGCCTTCTCCAGCAGCCGCCAGGGGTGGTAGAGGGGGCTGCGCCGGCTGAGGAAGCCGTGGTCCAACATCTCCCCGGTGAGGCTGCCCTGGAAGTCGAACACCAGGGGGGCGTGGGTCGCACGGCTCACGGGGAAGCCCACCAGGGCGCCGTCGTGCAGGTGGGCGTGGACGATGTCGGGCTTGATCTCCGCGGCTACCTGGGCCGCCTTCAGGGAGAGGAGGGGGTCCAGGAACAGCTTGCGCCGGGCTGGGCCCACCTTCACGCTGGGTGTCCAGGGGCCGCCCGTTGCCCGCCGGATCTCTATCCCCGCCACGTCCTGGCCCGAGGGGTAGCTGCACAGCACCGGGCGATGGCCCATGGACTGGAGCACCCGGATCTCTTCCAGGATACGGACGTGGCAGCCGTAGTCGGCGAAGAAGAATGTGGGAGCGACCGTCAATACGGAGAAGCGGTCCGGCCGCTTCGATGTGGGATCGGGGATGACTTCGCCCTGAGGGCTGGGGTTGGGCTCGTCGGAAAGCCCGTCCGGCACTCTCTCAGTTGGGCTGGGTCTCCCTTCGGGTAGCGTCTTCAACTGCTTCCCTCGTCTCCATCGATTTCGACAAGGTTAGCCGCAGCCTGATCAGCTCGCGGAAGGCTCGCAGGATGACGGATAGCTTGGCTCCGGTAGCCCGACCGGCCGTGCGCGGGAAATGGGTGGCCCGCAGCTCCCTGATCCGGTAACCCTTTCGCCGGGCCTTGATCAGGAACTCGGCGCTGAAGGTGGCGCCGGTGGCCTCCACCTTGAGGCTCTGCCAGACGGATCGGCGGAACAGCTTGAAGGCGCAGTCCACGTCCCCGGCCACGTAGCCGAAGAGCAGGCGGACCAGCAGGTTCCAGCCCCAGGCGTTCAGCCGTCTCGTGGGGGGATCCATCCGGGGCTGCCGGTAGCCGATGACCAGCTCCGCCTCGTCGATGAGGGGCAGGAAGTTCACCACCTCCCGGGCGTCGAACTGCTTGTCCCCATCGGTCATGAAGACCAACTCTTTGGTGGCCGCCGTGAAACCGGTGGCCAGGGCGGCACCGTACCCCCGGTTGGCTGGATGGTTGATGCACCGGATCCGTGGGTTATCGGCCGAAAGGGCCTCGACTATCCGCTGGGTAGCGTCGTGGCTGCCGTCGTTGACTACCACCACCTCGCAATCGTCGGTGAGCTCGGCGAGGGTGGCAGCCATCGAAGTGGCGGTGGCCGCGATGATATTCTCCTCATTGTAAGCGGGGAGCACCGCTGAGATGCTGGGCATATCGCGCGTCCTTGATCCGGCGGAACTGCTGACCTCAGGAGCGGATCCAGGGCGCCTTCTCGCCCCGGGTTGTCCTGGAGCCTCTCCCTGCCCGCCGCTCTACCGGTGGTGGCGGACAACGGCCCGATTCTACACGATGGCAGGTAGCCCCGCAACAGAAGGACTAGCGACAGCTGCGCAATTTTATCGACAGTGCTGTAGATTGACTCTAATGGAAACTATGGTTCGTGCCGATTTGTACATAGGTGCACAGAAATCAACGTGCTTTCCTGCTCGTCGTTTCAGAATAGAGGGAGATATGCGATGGGGAGACTGACGGGTCTGCTGGAGTTGCGCTGGCTCAGCCGGGTGCGTCTAGGGTTGTACTATCGCCAGATCGCCTGGATCGCCACGGCGGTGGCGATACCTCTGGTGGTTCTAGGTCTCTTCTGTTTCGAGGCTGCGGAGCTCAGCCAGGAGTTCCGTGTGCGGTTGCTGGTGGTCAGCGGACTTGGGTTCGCCATGTCGCTGGCCATGGGGTGGATGAACGCCTGGTACCTCAGCAAACCGGTCGTCGGCATGACCCGACTTGCCAAAGCGATCGCCGAGGGGGACATCGCACAGAAGGTGGAGCTGGACGAGGAGCGGGGCGACGAGTTGGGGGACATGGCCCGCGCTTTCCGCAGTATGGCCACCTATTTGGAGGAGATGGCTGCCGTGGCCCAGCGGATAGCCGCCGGCGATCTCACCCTGCAGGTGAGGCCGAAATCGGATCGGGACCTGCTCGGCCGGGCCTTCCAGGGGATGGTGCGGGACCTTCGGGGCGTCATCGGCGAGGTGGCCCAGGGGAGCTTTCGGGTGGCCGAGGCCAGCCAGGGGGTATCCGGGGTGGCCGACTGGATCGGCAAAGGGACCGAGCAGGTGATGCGGGCGATGCAGCAGGTATCCCGGGGGAACCAGGAACAGGCCCAGGGGGTTAGCGAGAGCTCGGGATTCGTCAGCCAATTGGCACAGGCCATCGAGCAGGTGGCCGCCGACGCCAGGGAGCAGGCCGCCGGGTTGGAGCAGATCTCGGCGGCGATGCAGCAGATCGTCGCCTCGGTGCAGCAGGTGGAGGAGCGGACGGCGGCCCTGGGCCAGGCGGGAGAGCGGGCCGAGAGGGCCGCTCGCAACGGCGCCGACACCGTGGGCCGAACCGTCGAGGGGATGCACTCCATCACTGCGGCCGTGGAGGCCTCGGCGGCACGGATTCAGGAGCTTGGGCGCCGCTCGGAGCAGATCGGCCAGATCGTGGAGGCTATCGACGAGATCGCCGAGCAAACCAACCTGCTGGCGCTGAACGCCGCCATCGAGGCGGCCAGGGCCGGGGAGCACGGCCGGGGCTTTGCCGTGGTGGCCGACGAGGTGAGGAAGCTGGCCGAGCGCAGCTCCAAGGCCACTAAGGAGATCGCCCAGTTGATCGCCACGGTGCAGAAGGACACGACGGAGGCCGTGGCCGCCATGAACCAGGGCGCCGACGAGGTGGAGCGCGGCCGCACGATAGCCGACGAGGCTGGCAAGGCCCTGCGGGAGATCTCGGAAGCCGTCTCCCAGTCCAACAGCCTGGTGGGTCAGATCGTCACCGCTGCCCAGCAGATGGCGGCCCACAGCCTCGACGCGTCGCGAGCCGTATCGGGGGTCTCCCAGGTGGTCCAGCGCAACAGCGTGGCCAGCCAGGAGGTGTCCGCCCGAACCGGCCAGGCGACCCAGGCCATCGAGACCATAGCCGCGGTGGCCCAGGAGAACTCCGCGGCAGCCCAGGAGGTTACCGCCTCTACCGAGGACATGGGAACCCAGGTGCACACCCTGGTGGCCTCGGCTCAGGAGTTGGCCGCCATGGCGTCGCGGCTGCGGGATGCCATCGGCCGATTCGACTTGGGCGACGGGGAGAGTGGGCAACGGGGCGACGGGGAGACAGGGGGACGCGGGGACGTGGGGGCGCGGAGATCCCCTCTCCCCCTGGGAGAGGGTCAGGGTGAGGGCTGGCGCGGCGTCAGTTCCTCTCCCCGTCCCCCCGTCTCGGCGACTCCCCGGCTTGTTCCCATGCCTTCACGCGGCCGCACCAAGGGGTGACCGGCACTGATCGCGGTAGGGGCGGGTCTCCGAGACCCGCCTTTTCTCATTTGGCCCGGGTCTCAGACCCGTCCTCACCTCGCCTGGCCCGGGTCCGTTCCCTGCTTTCTCGTGCAATTGGGGCGGGTGGGCTATGATAGTAGCGATGAGCTAATCGGGAGGGGCTTCTATGGGTGGGAAAGTGGTCGATCGGGTCGAGTTGACGGCCGAATTGGCTCCCTTGAGGGCTGCCGGCAAGAAGATCGTCTTCACCAACGGCTGCTTCGATCTGCTGCACGCCGGCCACGTCCGCTACCTGCGGGAGGCTGCCTCCCTCGGTGATGTCCTGGTGGTGGGCCTCAACAGCGACGCCTCGGTGCGGAAATTCAAAGAGCCGGGCCGGCCGATCGTGCCCGAGGGGGATCGGGCGGAGGTGGTGGCCGCCCTGGATATGGTGGACTACGTGGTGCTGTTCGACGAGAAGACCGCCGAGGCGCTGGTGGCGGAGGTGAGGCCCCACGTCTACGTAAAGGGCGGCGACTACTCGCTCCAGACGCTGCCCGAGGCCAGGATCGTGGAAGGCTACGGCGGCCGGGTGAAGTTGGTGCGCTATCACGAGGCCCGCTCCACCACCGGCATCATTCAGAAGATCCTGGAGAGCTACTGCCCCGATAGGACCTGACCCCCGAACGGAGCCGAGACTGTCCCAAAGTTGGTAACTTGGGGGATGGCAGCCCGAGGCTGAAGCCGTCGGGCTGAAAAGACAAAGCCCTTTCGGGGCTGAGATCCTAGCCCGGCAGGGCTTCGTCTTTTCAGCGCGGTCGCTTCAGCGCCGCGCGGCGGAACACCAGAGCCAGCCTTACTCACCTTGGGATAGTCTCCCGCAGCCACTTCCCCGGCCCCTGGCACGGACATTGCCCCCACCCACTCCCCCTGTTGGGGGCTACGTAAACCACGGAAGGTGCCGTTCTACGATGGTGCAGTATCTGGTCACCTACAGCATCATGACCGGACGCGAGTCCGATCACGAGAACTGGCTGCGCGACGTGGGCATCCCCTTCTTCCAGAAGCAGTCTGGATTCAAGGAGATCAAGAGCTACTCCACGTTGGTCGGCAGCGGACCCGACTGGGTGCTGGAGATCGGCTTCGATTCCCCAGAGAACCTGATGAAGTCGCTGGACTCCGACGAGGCCAAGCGTCTTCTGGAGGATTTCGAGCACCTGGTCACCAACCTGTCCACCAAGATCCTGTCCCCTGTCGAGCTTCGCGTGCCGGCGAAGGCGTAACGAAGCGAGCCGGGGGCCTCGAGAGAGGCCCTGGTAACCGTGCAGGCGCTGGTCTTGGCGAGTAGGTAGCTCCACGGGGCGAGGTCACCAACCTCGCCCCTTTCTGAGGCTGCGGATCAGTGAACGGGCAGCAGCTCTCGGGCCATGTTGCCCAGCAGGAAGACCAGGTTCGCCGGGCGCTCCGCCAGCCGCCGCATGAAGTAGGGGTACCACTGCTCCCCGTAGGGCACGTACAGCCGAAGCCGGTAGCCGTCCCGGATCAGCTGCTCCTGGAGGTCCCGCCGGACTCCGAACAGCATCTGGAACTCGAAGCCCTCCTTGGAGATCCCGTGGGCCGTCGCGTACTGGATGGCGTGCTGGATCATCTTCTCGTCGTGGGTGGCGATGGCATGGACGGTCCCGCTGGAGAGCAGCACCCCCGTCAGGAAACGGAAGGCACGATCCACGTCCTTCTTGTCCGAGAACGCCACCTCGGGCGGCTCCCTGTAGGCCCCCTTGACCAGCCGGATCGTTCCCCCCATCGAGAGGACCTCATCAACGTCCTTCCGAGTCCGGTGGAGATAGGACTGGAGGGCGATGCCCACGTTGGGGTGCTGGATCCGCAGCTTCCTGAAGATCTGGATCGTGCGGTCGATGGTGGGCGAGTCCTCGATGTCCACCCAGACGAAGTTCCCGTGCTGGGCCGCTCGCTCCACGATCCTATCGATATTCTCACGGCATAGGTCGTCGTCGATGGCCAGCCCCATCTGGGTCGGTTTCAGCGACAGCTGAGAGTCGACGCCGGAGGCTGCGATGCCATCCAGCATCTCCAGGTAGGCGTTGGCCGCCGCCTCGGCCTGCTGCCGGTCGGCCACGCTCTCCCCCAGGTAGTCCATCTCCACCGCCATGCCCCGACGATTGAGCTCCCTGGTGGCGGCCACCGCCTCGTCCAGGGTGTCCCCCGCCACGAACCGTGAGGAGACCCCTTTCGCCAGCCTGCTTCTGGTGGCCAGATGCCTCACGCCGCTGTTGTTAGATAGGGATAGGAAAACCGATCTCCACATCGAGGACTCCTCCCTTGTGCGCCTTCTGCCGCCTGTAGGGCGTGCCCTGCGCCGACGATGCCCGGGCCACGTGGCGTCGGGCAGGAGGCCGAGGGTCCCAGGCGCCACACTCGTGCCGTCCAGGCGCCGGCAGGGCAGAGTTCCATGCCCTACATCATTTCAGTCCCAGCTCCGCCAGCTTCCGCGCGGTCGGGTGGCCCTCGGCGTCCCACCCCCGCAGGCTGTAGTACTCGTCCAGCAGCCGGTCGATCTGCTCCCGGGTGACCAGTCTGCCCTGGGTCGGCCCGTCCGGCACCGGCTCCTGGTAGAAGCGGGCGGGCGGCAGGTC
>DAHVXI010000016.1:0-4980 GCA_027356795.1 Chloroflexota bacterium
CCGGTGGAAGTCCGGTCGAAGGAGGTGCCAAGACCCTTCGTAGTAGCCCGCCGACGTATGGGGAGACCCGGGCGTCGAAGCGCGGGGTCAAGCTCTCGAAAGGAGAGTGCAAACCGCCGGTCCGCAGCATGAAGCGAAGCCTGCCGCGTCGAGAACATTTTCCCCGCAAGGGGCCAACAGGGAGCCGAGCCTGGATTGCACTGGCGAAGGCCACGGAAGGTGTGAAGAGCTTGGAGTGCAGCACCGAGGAACCCTGCGGCGTAGAGGGCGTGGAACGGCGGGACAGCCATCGTGGGAACAGGAGAGGCCCGTCTCCGCCCCAGCAGTGAGACCCTCAGGGTGCCAACCCGAGGGTGGACTGGGAGCGACGAACCCTATAAGCGCGATGAGCGTGAAGTGGGGGAGAGCGGAGCGGGAGTCGGAGCGGCCCATAGTACTGAAGATGCCGAGGCAGCATAACCTGGGCGGAGGGAAGGGGCCGCACTTGGTCCGTGTGTCCAAAGGGGGTAAGGGCTGGTGAATGCCCAAGTGGCTAACGACACCGTAGACGCTGCACGAGAACTCCAGAGGGCACTGTATCGAGCCGCGAAGGCGAGTGCGACGCGGCGGTTCCATGCGCTGTACGACAAGGTGTACCGAGAGGACATCTTGGAGAGGGCGTGGGGGGAAGTGAAAGCCAACGCTGGGGCAGCGGGCATTGATGGCGCGACCATCGAGACGATTGAGCAGGGAGGGGTCGAAGGGTTCCTGGCGAAACTGGGGGAGGAACTGCGGGAGGGACGATACCGGCCACAGCCAGTGCGTCGGGTGTACATCCCTAAGGCAGACGGACGCCAGAGGCCGTTAGGGATCCCGGCCATACGGGACCGGGTGGTACAGGCTGCCGCGAAGGTGGTGCTGGAGCCGGTCTTTGAGGCCGATTTCCGGGACAGTTCCCACGGGTTCAGGCCGAAGCGGAGCGCGCACCAGGCGATGGAGCAGCTACGTGTCGGAGTGAACCGAGGTGGGAGTTGGGTGGTGGACGCGGACATAGAGGCGTTCTTGGATCCATCGACATACTGCCTCCTTGTCTGATTTGGTCACGTGAAGAGCTGCGGACAGCTCTGTGGGATCTGGATGCGGAGCCCGCGTCGGCGCCCGCGTGTCAGAAGGACAGCGTGCAGCTCGCCGGTCTTGACCTTGTTCATGACGATCTGCCTGGGGAGAGCGAGCACCTTCGCCGCGTCGACCAGGGGCAGCCACCCCTGCGGGGGCTCCGGTGCGAACTTGGCCAGGACCTCGTCGGTGAGGCGGATCTGCCAGGGCGCTCCTGGAGTGAGCTGGACGCCGGGTAGGTAGCCCTCCTCCAGCCAACGCAACACCGTGGACTGGGCCACTCCCAGGCGCACCGCGGCCTCGTGCAGATTGCAGAGCTCGGTGGCAGGTGCCTCTGCTAGCGCCTGGTAGACAGGGATCTTCCAGTGGGTGCGCAGGGAGGAGACGCGGGATACGGTGAAGGGTTGTCCCGTGGCGGTGGTGCGCCCTTGCCGGTTGAGGATACTGGCGATGGTGGCGTCGGAGTAGTGCTGGGCCAGGCGACGCACCAGGGCCACGGTTTCCTCCGGGGTGCGAACCGGGGCCGGATGGGAGCGCGTCAGGGGGACCTCCAGCTCGGTGGCTTCCCCGCCACGCCAGACGAGGGTGAGGTGGGCATGGCCGTAGACCGCTGGGCGCTGCTGCTCAGGCGAGTCGCCGGGGGCCGTCCCGCGGTCCAGTCGAACGACGACGCGGTCGAGGAGGGTGCGCAGCAGTTCCTTGCGGTCACGGTCGGTGGTGGTAGGGGCTGACCAGACCCGCACCAGGTCCACGCCCAGGGTGCGCAAGGAGGCCAGTTCGGCCGCGGTAGGCGGGCGCGGCCGCTGCTGCTCGCGGCGGGCGAGTTCAGCCTCGGCGGTGGCAAGCTCCTGCAGAGCCGTCTCCCAGGCTGCCTCCAGCGAGCGGGCCACCAGGCGGTTCTCCGGCTCCACCTGCTGATACTGGCGCTGGGACCGTTCCGCTTCATACCGGGCGCGTTCGACCGCGAGCCTCCAGGGATGAAGCCACTGCTCGAAGTCGGAGGCGAGGCTCTGGAGGGCCAGGAGCGTGGCCTCCAGCCGAGCGGGGGAGAGGGCTGCCAGGAAGGCGTCGACCACGGGTCGCTCCAGCTGGCGCCCGCCGATGTCCAGGCATTGCTCGCGGCGTCCCTGGAGCGGCTGGCCTCGGTGGCAGGTGTAGCCGGGCGTTGAGTTGGCGCCGTTGTAGCGGACGCGCAGGCGCCGGCCGCAGTGGCCGCAGGTGGCCAGCCCCTGGAGCAACGCCGAGCCTTCCCTGGGCGCCCCACCCGTCCGTGCATGCTCGGCAGGAGAGTTGGCCCGCAGGCGGACCTGGATCGCCTGGAAGGTCTGGGCATCGACGTAGGCCGGATGGTGGTCCTGCAAGTCGACGTGCCAATCCTCCTGGGGACGCTTGACGGTGCGGCTCTGGATGGTGCCATCCGGGAGCACCCGCTGGGCGACCTGGTGGCGACCCCAGACGTAGGCACCGGCGTAGACGGGGTTGGTGAGGATGCCATGGATGGCGTGGTAGCTGGGCCGTTCCCAGCGGACGCCGGCCCCCGAGGTGAGGCGCCGAGGGAGGAGCAGGCCCTGGTCCAGGAACCAGGTCCACACGCCCCGGGCGGACCCCAGTTCGCCGAAGCGGTCGAAGACGGTCTTGATCGCGGTGCGGACGGCTTCATCGGGGGTGAACTGGAGCTTGCCGTCGGGGCTGTACTCGTAGCCCGTGGCTGGCTGGCGGCGCAGTTCCCCCTTGGCGACCTTGTGGCGAATGCCGCCGATCAGCCGAGCGCGTAGGAGGCGGAGTTCTGCTTCCGACATCGTGCCCTTGAGCCCCAGCACCAGGCGGTCGTTGAAGTCGCCAGGATCATACAGCCCGTCCGCGTCGGCGATCAAGGTGTCGGTGTAACGGCAGAGGTCGAGGAGACGGTACCAGGCGGCATTGTTCCGGGCCAGGCGGGAGACCTCCAGGCCGACGACGATGCCCACTTGGCCGAGGGCGACAGCGGCCGCCATGCGGGCGAAGCCCTCCCGCGCCTCCAAGCCGGAGGCGGAATGGCCGAGATCGTCGTCGATGGTCACGATGGCGTCAGGCCGCCAGCCCAGGGCGATAACCCGCTCGGCCAGGCCGTACTGGCGTTCGGTGGACTCGCGGTGGTTTTGGACCTTGGCAGGGGACGACTGGCGGACGTAGACGTAGGCCAGTCGGTTGAGGTGCCGCGGCGAGAGCTTGGATTGATCAGTCATGGTGATCGCCTCCTGCGGGATGAAGCATCCGGCTGATGAGCCTGGCTAGGAAGAGCAGGGCGGCCAGGCGATCCGTCTCCGGGAGACGTTCCCAGAGGAGCGGAGCGGGAGGCTCGCCGGCGACGAGGGGTTCGAGACCCGGGAGTGGTGGCTGCTGCTGCTGGCTGCGCATGGGCGTCCTCCGTAGGGTGGTTGCCCATAGTATCGGGAGTGCGTCGGTGCAGGGCATCCACCAACTTGCGCAGGGAGAGGAGGTGGGCCAGCTCAGCGGTCAGGAAGGTCGGCTGGCCCGCATCATCGGCTGGCTGGAGGCTGGTCCAGGCCTGTGGCCACATTGCTCTGGTGCCGTCCGGGAGTTGGACCACCACCTGGGGCTGTCCGGCACGGACTGTCCGACTCAGCACCGCCACCGATTGGCCCTGGAGAGGATGGTGGGGCCGGGTAACGGTGACTTCGCTGGGATAGTCCTCGAAGTGGGTAGTGTGGAGTGGGTTCCTTCGACAGGATCGGTCATGGAGTGCTGATGGGCTTGGTGGAGAGGCGGATCAGTGACCGGCGGATGCTGAAACTGCTGAGGCAGATACTGGAAGCGGGCGTGCTGGAAGAGGGGGCGATAAGGCCCACCGACCAGGGCGTACCTCAGGGAGGCGTGATTTCCCCGATGTTAGCGAACGTGGCGCTGAACGAACTGGACAAGTTCTGGGAGGACCACTGCCGCTATCTGGGCCAGTTGATCCGATTTGCCGACGATTTTGTGATCCTGTGCAGGAGGGAGCCCGATGCCCGGGAGGCCCTCAGGCGAGTGGGCGAGGTGCTCACCGGCCTGGGGCTGACGCTCCATCCCGTCAAGACCCGGGTGGTGAACCTTGGGGAAGGGCGGGAAGGCATCGACTTCCTGGGGTTTGCCTGCCGCAAGGTGGAGTCCTGGCGGTACCGTCGGAAGAGGTACCTGCAACTGTGGCCGAGCCAGAAAGCGATGAAAGCGGTACGAGAGCGCGTCAAAGCGATCACGGCGCCGCGGCATCGGCTGCCGGAGGCGGTGCAGCCGATAGTGGACGAAGTGAACCGCGTGCTGCGAGGCTGGGGAGCCTACTTCCGAGTAGGGAACTCCACCGCCAAGTTCGGGCAGGTGGATAGCTACGTGCGCGAGAGGCTGGCGCTGTTTCTGAGCAAGAAGGCTGGGAAGTCCGGGCGACGATGGGAGAGACATACCTTGAAGTTCTTCCAGAAGCTCGGGCTGTATCAACTGGCTGGGACCGTCTCATGGCACAAGGCAGCACCGATAGCGGTGCGATGAAGGATCTCGGAAAGCCGGATGCGAGAGAACCGCATGTCCGGTTTGATGAGGGGAGGCTGGAAATGGGGCCAGGTCTCGGGCAGCAGCGCCTGCAACTACTGCGTGGACAGCGCCGGACACAAGTGCCACCGCGCCAGTCTCCTACTCTACCCCAGGTGCTGAATACGGCTACTTGACAAAGTATGGTATGATCTTGTTGAGCTGCGGGGCGACTATAGCATCATGCCGCTGTGGTTGCTGGAAAGATAGGGCGATGCCTCAGGCAGCGGAGAAAGCGAAACAGAGAAACCTGCTTCCCGACCAGGCTGCTTCTGCCCAGCCATCTGCCGGGCCGGTGGAATCTCCACCGGCCCTTATTGATAG
>DAHVXI010000029.1:0-28691 GCA_027356795.1 Chloroflexota bacterium
GCGGTATCCGATCCGATAGTACACGGTCCCCAAGCTACACCCGCCCGAAAGATCGTGCTAGAATGCCGCCAATAGCGGGACGAGGGTGTCCCATGTCCCCCTGTATCCTGCCCAAGGAAGGAAGGAGAAATCCCCATGGAAGAGGTCCTGGTCATCCAGGGGAACGAGGCCTGCGTTCGAGGCGCCATCGCCGCTGGATGCAGCTTCTTTGCTGGATACCCCATCACCCCGGCCTCTGAGGTGGCGGAGTTGATGGCCGAGATGCTCCCCGGCCACGGCGGCATCTACATGCAGATGGAGGACGAGATAGCCTCTTTCTGCGCCGTGATCGGCGCCGCATGGGGTGGTGTGAAGGCCTGCACCGGCACCTCGGGGCCGGGCTTCAGCCTGATGCAGGAGGGCATCGGCTATGCCGTTTGCACGGAGACCCCCTGCGTCATTATCGACGTGCAGCGTGGGGGACCCTCCACCGGAATGCCCACCTCGCCCGCGCAGCAGGACATCTACCAGGCCAAGTACGGTAGCCACGGCGACTACGAGGTCATCGCCTACGCCCCATCCTCCGCCCAGGAGGCCTTCGATCTGACGGTGAAGGCCTTCAACGTGGCTGAGAAGTACAGGGTTCCCGTCTTCGTCATGTCCGACGAGATCGTGGGCCACACGCGGGAGAAGGTTCGCATTCCGGAAAACCTTGAGGTGCGGGAGCGGCAGAAGCCCGCCACCCCTCCAGACCGGTACCTCCCCTTCCGCCCCGGCCCCGACGGGCTGCGGCTGGATGGCATGCCCGCCTTCAACCAGGGGTACAAGCTGCTGGTGGAAGGGCAGCTCCACGACGAGTCCGGCAACCGGGCAGGCACGGTGCCGGAGGTCAGCGCCAGGCTGACCCGGCGGCTGTGCGACAAGATCCTGAAGCACGACGGCGACCTGCTGGACGTGGAGGGTCGCCTGCTGGAGGATGCCGAGGTGGTGGTGGTGGCCTACGGCAGTGCCGTTAGACCCTCCATGCAGGCCGTGCGGCAGGCCAGGGCCGCCGGCATCAGGGCCGGGCTGCTGAAGATGCGGATCGTGTGGCCCTTCCCCGACGGGGTGATCGCCGAGATAGCGACCCAGGCCGATAGGATCCTGGTGCCGGAGATGAACGTGGGCAAGATGGTCCGAGAGGTGGAGCGAGCCGCCCACGGCCGGGCGGAGGTGATCGCGGTGCCGAAGCTGGGCGGGGTGCTCCACACGCCGGCGGAGATACTCGCCGCCATAGAAGGGGGGTACGTCCGTGCATCCCATAGCTGAGAAGTATCTCCGGAGGAGCGCCCTGCCGCAGTTCTTCTGCCAGGGTTGCGGCGACGGTACCATCATCACGGCCCTGATGCGGGCCGTGGACGACCTGGGGATCATCGACGACGTGGCCTTCGCCAGCGGCATCGGCTGCTGCGCCTGGATACCGGTCTTCGTCAACGCCGACGTGCTGCACACCATGCACGGGCGGGCCATCCCCATCGCGACCGCCCTGAAGCTGACCAACCCGAAGCGGAAGGTGATGGTGTTCGCGGGGGACGGCGACTGCGTGGGCATCGGCGGCAACCACCTGATCCACGCCGCCCGACGGAACGTGGACATCACGGTGGTGATGGTCAACAACGCCATCTACGGGATGACGGGCGGGCAGACCGCGCCTACCACTCCGCACCACGCTGTGACCAAGACCACCCCCATTGGCAACGCCGAGTTTCCCTTCGATGCCTGCGAGCTGGCCAAGGCGGCCGGCGCCAGCTACGTGGCCCGATGGACCACCGCCCACCCGCGGCAGATCACCACCGCTTTCAAGGAAGCCATCAACCACAAGGGCTTTGCCTTCGTAGAGATCCTCTCCCAGTGCCCCACCCAGTCGGGCCGGCTGATCTACGGCAGCTCGGATCCGGTGGAGGCCTTCAACCAGGTGAAGAACATGGCGGTCGGCAAGGCGAAGGCGGAGAAGATGAGCCCCGAGGAGCTGGCGGGCAAGGTGGTGATCGGTAGGTTGCACCAGGAGGAGGGCAGGGCCGAGCTCACCGACGAGGTGTACGCCCTGATGTCCGCGAGCCGGGAAGGCCTTTCGGCCGAGACCAAACTGGCCTCCAACTAGTCCTGAGTGCCGAGCTCTGGCTGGCATGCAGTCAGGACCCGGGACTCGGGACCCACAGATGGCCGGAGTGAAGAATGATAACAATCACCGTCGATAAGAAGTTCTGCAAGGGCTGCAACCTCTGCATCGCCAACTGCCCCAAGGACGTGCTGGCGGTGTCCACTGAGCGCGGCTCGGCCGGATTCCTGGTACCCGCCGCGACCAAGCCCGAGGCGTGCAACAGGTGCCAGCTGTGTGAGGTGATCTGCCCGGACTTTGCCATTGTGGTGGAGGGCGACCGTGAGAAGTGAGATGAGGATCGCCGGCTTCGGCGGGCAGGGGGTGATTCTCTCGGGGCTGATCCTGTCGGTGGCCGCGGGGATCCACGAGGGCAAGGAGGTGGCTCAGACCCAGAGCTACGGCCCCGAGTCCCGGGGAGGGGCCTGTCGGGCCGAGGTGGTCATCAGCGACGAGGAGATCGACTACATCAAGCCGATGGACCCCGACGTGCTGGTGGCCATGTCCCAGCCCGCCCTGGACCGCTACATCAACGAGGTCGACCGGAAGAGGGCGGCGGTGCTGGTGGATAGCAGCCTGGTGGCCAGTATCCCCTCGGGGATAGCTCACCTCTACGCGCTGCCCCTGACCGACATCGCCGAGTTTCGGCTGGGCAAGAAGATCGTGGCCAACATGGTGATGCTGGGTGCTCTCTCCGCCATCACAGCTCTGGTGAGCTACGAGGCGCTGGTGGGGGCGGTGAAGGGGACGGTTCCCAAGAAGACGGTGGAGCTGAACCTGGCCGCCCTGAAGGAGGGCTTCCAGGAGGGAGCGAAGCTGGTAGCCGGGGGCCCCACGAACTGATGTCGATGAGGGCGGGTTGTCTCAACCCGCCCGACCCGACTCTACTACGCCGCCACACAGATCGTGACAGGTGTCATCCTGAGCGATTAGGTGTCATCCTGAGCGCCAGCGAAGGATCTCCAGTGACGAGGAGATGCTTCGCTGCGCTCAGCATGACAGGGCGTATCACCTTCATCGTGTCAAAGCACTAGCCTCATTGAGGTGGGTTGCCGCAACCACCCCCCACTTTCCCTGTTGACACGCCCCGTAGACCGTTATAGGATACGCCCCGCACCAAATATATGAGATATGGTGCGCGGCACATGGAGTATCTGGTGTCGATCGCACCGACGCTAGCTTCACCTTCAGAGGCGTTCCCATGGCGAATTCCGCTCCGCTCGTCAACTACCCCGACCTGGGCGAGAAGGTCTACGAGGCCATCCGGGATCAGATCGTCACCTGCGAACTTGCCCCAGGCAGCCCGCTCCCGGTGGTGGAGCTGGCCCGCCAGTTCGGGGTGAGCCTGACGCCCGTTCGGGATGCCCTCAACCGGTTGGCAGCCGAGGGGCTGGTGGAAGACGTGCCCCGCAAGGGCTACTTCGTGGCCAGGCTGGACCACGAGGAGATCGTCGACCTGCTGGACGCTCGCCGTCTGATCGAGCTGGCGGCGGTGGAGCAGGGCATCGAGCTGGCCGAGCCCGACCAGATGGACGAGATGCGGCTGCTGCTGGAGGAGATGGCCCCGCTCTTCGACGAGGAAGGGCACTGTCTCGACTACGCCGAGTTCAGCAGGCTGGACTCCCAGTTCCACCTCCTGGTGGTCGCCACCGCCAAGAACCGGCACCTCCTCCAGATCTATCGCGGCCTCAGCGTTCACCTGCACATCTTTCGGACCAATCTCGCCGCCCAGGGGGGCTACCGCCGCCGGCTTGCCAGCGTCCGCGAGCATCGGGCTATCCTGAGGGCCTTCGAGTCTCGGGATCTGCCGGACGTGAAGGCCGCGCTCTCGGCACACGTTCGAGGGGTGATGGCGGAGTTCGCCCTGGACAGGCTGGATGCCGCTCCAGGGGAGAAGTAGGGCAGGGCGCTCTGCCCTGCCGCCCGTCCCTGCGATCGTCCGCCGGGCGGAGGGGCACAGGGCCCCTCCCTACTTCTCGATGTCTTGTCTCGGGTGTCCCTGCGCCACCTCCTCGCCCGGGAGGGTCAGGGGGTGGCGCATCTTAGAGCAATCGGCACTGCGGGGAACCCTTCGGGTGCATGGGGGCTCTCCGCGGTGGGGTCTGGTCGTCATTGCTGTAGTGAGGAGGAACGAGGTGGCTCCAAAGGTCAAGACCGGGTACAGGATCACGGTCAACCACAACTACTGCACGGGCTGCGGCAACTGCGTCGAGTACTGCCCCATGCACGTGCTGGAGAAGGACAGCAAGCTTAACAAGCGCGGTGTGTACGCTCCCGTGACGGTGGCCCTGGACAAGTGCACGGGCTGCAAGCTGTGCGAGATGTACTGCGGCAACTTCTCCATCGCCGTGGGCGCCAAGTCTAACGCAGACGAGGAAGGGACGGTCTAATGGGGAATCCTAGACTTCTGACAGGCATTCACCTGATGCAGGGCCAGCAGGCCTGCGCCGAGGGCGCCCTGGCGGCGGGCTGCAACCTCTTTGCTGGCTACCCCATCAGCCCCGCCACGGAGATCGCTGAGGCCATGGCCCGACGGCTGCCTCAGGCAGGTGGCATATACCTGCAGGGTGCCGACGAGCTCGACTCGCTGACTATCGTCATCGGTTCGGTCTGGGGCGGCTACAAGTCGATGACCGCCACCTCCGGCAACGGCATCTGCCTGATGCAGGAGAACATCGGCTACGCGGCCATGACCGAGACCCCCTGCGTAATCGTGGACATGATGAGGGCGGGACCCGGCACCGGCATCGCCACCAAGAGCGCCCAGGGTGACATCTACCAGGTCCGCTACGGCAGCAACGGCGACTACTCCATCATCGCCCTGGCCCCCGAGTCCCCCCAGGAGATGTTCGACCTCACCGTGGAGGCCTTCAACCTCTCCGAGCAGTACCGGGTGCCGGCCTTCATCCTGGGCGACGAGATCCTCTCCAACCTGCGCGAGCGGGTGGTGATCCCCTCCGAAGTGAAGGTGACCCCGAGGCGCAAGCCCACCGAGAAGCCGGGCGAAGGGTACAAGACCTGGGCGGTGCCCGAGGGCCAATGGGTGCCCCCGATGCCCGCCTTCGGCGAAGGCTACCACATGGCCGTGTCCAGCTTCGCCCGCACCGCCGACGGCGCCCCCTCCCAGGCCTACGACGTCCAGAAGGAGATGGTGGGCCGGCTGTGGAACAAGGTGGAGGCCAACGCCGACAAGCTGACCAGGGTCGAGGACGGCTTCGTGGAGGACGCGGAGGTGCTGGTGGTCGGCTTCGGCTCGGTGGCCCGCTCCGTTAAGGCCGCCGTGCGGCAGGCCAGGGCCAACGGGCTCAAGGTCGGCTTCAGCCGCCTGATCGGCATCTGGCCCTTCCCGGATCAGTACGTCGCGCGGGTCGGCAAGAACGTCAAGAAGGTCGTCGTCGCCGAGATGAACATGGGCAGGGTTTCTCGCGAGGTCCAGCGCTGCCTCGGCAGGGATACCGAGGTGATCCTGTCCTCCAAGCCCGGGGTTGCCATGCATACGCCGGTGGAGATCCTGGACCAGATAAGGAAGGTGATGTAAGTGGCAGAGGCTCCTGTGATCAAGACGGAAGAAGCCGAGGTGCTGGAGCATCCGGCCATAAAGTACTTTCGTTTCGGCGCTCCGGGCAACCCTCACATCTGGTGCGAGGGCTGCGGCATAGGGCAGATCTGGTACTACACCGCCATCGCCATCGACGAGCTGGGGCTGGATCCCAACTCTGTCGTGTGGGTGGGGGGCAGCGGCTGCACCGGCCGGATGTGCACCTACTGGAAGTACGACTACATGCACACCCTCCACGGCCGGCCCCTGGGCTTCGCCACCGGCATCAAGCTGGCGAATCCGGACCTGAACGTCATCTGCCACATGGGCGACGGCGAGACCTCGGCCATCGGCGGCAACCACCTGATCCAGACGGCCCGCCGGAACGCCAACGTGACGGCCATCTGCGTGAACAACTACACCTACGGCATGACGGGCGGCCAGTACTCGCCCACCACCCCCATCGGCTCCCTCTCCGCCACCTCCCGCTACGGCCTGGTGGAGGACGGCTTCGATCTGTGCGAGCTGGTGACGGCGGCGGGCGCCACCTACGTGGCCCGCTCCACCACCACCAACCCGAGACCCAGCATCAACTTCATCAAGAAGGCGATCCAGAAGAAGGGCTTCTCCTTCGTCGAGATCATCTCCCAGTGCCCGACCTTCTACGGCCGCAGCAACAAGCTGGGCGACAACAGCATCGAGATGATGGACTGGATGAAGAAGACCTACGTCCGTAAAGAGCAATTCGACAAGATGAGCGCCGAGGAGCGGCAGGGCAAGAAGCCGTGGGGCGAGTTCGTGGACACCGAGCGGCCCGAGGTGGTGAGCGCCCTGCACCAGTTGGCCAAGACCCAGCGGGAGGCGTACCGTGGCTAGCAGAAGAGAGGTCCGAATCAGCGGTTTTGGCGGCCAGGGCATCGTGCTGGCCGGGGTCATCCTGGCCCGAGCCGCCGCCATCTACAACAACGCCGAGGCCACCCAGACCAACTCCCACGGTGCCGAGTCTCGCGGCGGCGCCTGCGTCTCCGACGTGGTGATCTCCGAGGAGCGGATCGACTACCCCGCGTGCGTGGCTCCTGAGGTGCTGGTCTGCATGTCCCCCGAGTCGGCCACCCGGTATGTGCCGACCATGAAGCCGGGTGGGGTCCTGATCGTGGACGAGGACCTGGTCCCCAGCGTGCCGGAGGGGGAGTACTCCCGCCTGCTGAAGATACCGGCGACCCGGGTGGCTACCGAGGATCTGGCCAAGAGGGTGGTGGCCAACGTGGTGATGCTGGGGGCCGTGGTGGGCATCGATCCGGTGGTGACCCCCGAGTCCATGGAGAAGGCCGTGCTGGACAGCGCCCCCAAGGGCACCGAGGAGCTGAACCTGAAGGCCCTGAAGCGAGGGCTCGAGCTGGGCGAGGCGGCAGCCAAGGCAGCCGTCTAGCTGAATGTTGACGTAGGGCGGGGCCCTGTGCCCCGCCGCCCGGTTTCGACCTGGCGCGTGTAGCGTCGGGGCTTGTCCCCGACGTTGCGGGTACCACCAGAGGCGGTCAGGTCTTGTGCCCGACGCCAAATGACCCGGGGGAACGCACGGCGGCAGGGCAGAGCGCCCTGCCCTACGCTTTAACCGCAAAGGGCGACCCGCAGGTCGCCCTACCGGAGGAAACGAGTGAGACTCTACGAATACGAGAGTAAACGAATACTGCGGTCCGTCGGGGTGCCGCTGCCCCAGGGCAAGCTGGTGGCGAGCCCCGAGGAGGCCCGGCAGGCGGCCCAGGAGATCGGCCGCCCGGTGGTGCTGAAGGTGCAGGTTATGGCCACCGGCCGGGGCAAGGCCGGTGGGGTTCGCTTCGCCGACACCCCAGAGCAGGCGGCGCAGGTCGCCGGCCAGATGCTGGGGATGCAGATGAAGGGCTACACCGTCCAGCAGCTGCTGGTCGAGGAGAAGCTGTCCATCGCCCAGGAGCTGTACGTCGCCGCTACCTACGAGGAGCGGACCAAGGGGCGGCTGATGATGGCCAGCGAGTCGGGCGGCATGGACATCAACGAGGTGGCCGAGAAGGACCCGAGCCGCATCAAGAAGGTGAGCATGGGCGCCTGGATCGGCATGTATCCCTTCCAGGCCCGGCAGCTGGCCTTCGGTCTGAACCTTTCCGGCAAGGTCAACTCCGCGGCCCAGTCGGTCTTTCTGAAGCTGTGGAACGCTTTCGAGGGCTTCGACGCGATCCTGGCCGAGGTCAATCCCCTGGTGGTGACCACCGACGGTCGGGTGGTGGCGGCCGACGCCCACATCGAGATCGAGGGCGACGCCATGTACCGCCAGAAGGATCGGCTGGGAGCCCTGGGGATCTTGGACCGAGACGACAACGCCAAGCCGCCCACCCACTTCGAGGTGGAGGCCCTCGCCATCGACAAGGCCGACTACCGAGGCGTGGCCGGGCGGGTGGTGGAGTTCCCCGGCAACCTGGGACTGATGATCGGGGCGGGCGGAGGCAGCCTGACCCTCTTCGATGCCATCCTGCGCAACGGTGGCAACCCTGCCAACTACTGCGAGGTTGGTGGCAACCCGCCGGTCAGCAAGGTTTACCGGCTGTGCAAGCTCATTCTCCAGAAGCCCGAGGTCAAGGGGTTGGCCGTGATGACCAACGTCTTCAGCAACTCGCGGGTGGACACCCTGGCCAGGGGCATGGTCAAGGCGATGCTGGAGCTGGGGATCGATCCGGCCACCTATCACATCACCTTCCGGTCGGCAGGGGCCTTCGAGGAGGACGCCTACGCCATACTGCGGAAGTACGGCGTCAAGTACCTCGGCCGCGAGGTCAACATGGAAGACGCGGCGAAGGCGGCCGTCCGCATGATGGAAGGGCTATAGGGGAGGGGATGCGATGGCGATTCTAGTCGACGAGAACACCAGGGTAGTGGTGCAGGGTATCACCGGGCGAGAGGCCACCACCTTCACCCTGAGCATGCTGGAGTACGGCACGCCGGTGCTGGCGGGCGTGACCCCGGGCAAGGCCGGCCAGAACGTTTACGGTGTGCCCGTTTACAACACGGTCAAGGACGCCGTTGCCGCTCACCCCGAGATCAACACCTCCATCGTGTCGGTGCCCCCTGCCTTCACCATGGACGCGATCATGGAGGCGGTGGACGCTGGGGTCAAGTTCATCAGCGTCTTCACCGAGCGGGTCCCCCGCAGCGACGTCTGCAGGGCGCTCGAGTACGCCAAGCAGCACGGCGCTCGCATCGTCGGACCCAACTCCCTGGGGATGTGCTCCCCGGGCAAGGGTAAGCTGGGCGCCATAGGCGGGCCTGCCGAGGAGTTCAAGAAGGCCTACCTGCAGGGCAACGTGTCGATCCTGTCCCGGAGCGGCGGGATGCTGACCGAGACGGCCAGCCTGCTGGCCCTGAACGGGATCGGCATCAGCACAGCCATCAACATCGGGGGTGACCCGGTCATCGGATCCACCTTCGTGGAGCTGCTGCCCCTGCTGGAGCAGGACCCCCAGACCAAGGTGGTGGTGCTGTTCTGCGAGCCCGGCACCTCCGCGGAGGAGCGGCTGTCGGAGTGGGTGAAAGAGGTGAGCTACTCGAAGCCGATCGTGGCCTTCGTGACCGGCGGCTTCGTGGACAACATGCCGGGCATGCACTTCGGCCACGCCGCGGTCATCGTGGAGGGCAACACCGGCTCGGCGCGGGGCAAGAGGGCGGCGATGCGGGAGGCGGGGATCGTGGTGGTGGATACCCACGATCAGATCGCGACCGCCGTCAAGAAGCTGCTGGCGGAAGTGAAGTAGCGATTAGCTATTGGCCATCAGCAATCAGCAATCAGGTGTCTGAGTGCTGAGTGCTGATAGCTGATAGCCAATAGCTGGAGGTAACATGGGCCTGTTCATTGAGCTGAAGATAGACCGAAGCAAGTTCGCCAGCCTGGAGGAGATGCAGGCGGTGGCTGGGGTGTGCCCGGTGGACGCCCTGGTTGCGAATGAGGATGGCATCGCCGTGGATCCCGAGAACGAGGACGAGTGCACCTTCTGCAACCTCTGCATCCGGAAGGCTCCCGCGGGCGCCATCCAGGTGGTGAAGACTTACCAGGACTTTCTCTCCAAATCGTGAGGCCCTCAACGGCGAGGACCTTGAGGAGCCGGCGGACGCGCGAGCGCCGCCGGCCCCTGGGCATTTGGGGTGCGGTGGCCTGCGGCTGCTGGGCGCATTGCACATCATCACTCCTCAGCCCTCGGTCCTGCGTTCACACCCCATAGGCGAGCCGCTCGACGAGGCGGTGGGGGAGGCCGAACTCCCTCATACGTTGCTGGGTGACCTGGATGGGGTATTCGACCCGATGCCACTGCAGGAAGCCGCTGTCGGCGTCGTAGAGGGCGTAGGCGGCCCTGGGGTCGCCGTCCCGGGGCTGGCCGACGCCGCCCGGATTGGCGATGATCCGGTTCAGCCGGACCTCCACCCGGTCACCGGGGCCGGGCATCCTTCCCATCACCTCGCCGCCGGGACCAGTCTGGACGTAGAGGGCGCGCACGTGGGTGTGGCCGACCAGGCAGCCCTGGGTCCCGAACTGCTCGAAGTTGGGTGCGGCCCGCCCCTCGTGGGTGATGTACTCCCATATGGGCGACCGGGGGCTGCCGTGGACCAGGGTGAAGGGCTCGGCCACGACCCGCTCGGGCAGGGCGGAGAGGTAGAGACGGGAGCGCTCGGAAAGCCGGCCGGCGGTCCACTGGGCGGCGAAGGCGGCCTCAGGGTTGAAATCGGAGGTGTCGAGCCGGCCGATGGCCGCCATGTCGTGGTTGCCCATGACGCACAGGTGGTTCTGGCGGAGCAGCAGCTCGACGCACTCGTTGGGATCGGGGCCGTAGCCGACCAGATCTCCGAGGCACCAGAGGACGTCCACCTTCCCCATGTCGGCCAGGACGGCCTCGAAGGCGGCCAGGTTGGCATGGATGTCGGCGACGATCCCGTAGCGCAAGGACGTTTCCCCTCCGGCGGCGGCCAACTATACCACAGTCCCAGGGCCCCCACAACGCGATCTCCGGCTTCCGTGCAGCAACGGTGCCAAGGGCCGCCGGCGGGCTTGGATGCGCCGCTTCGGGGAGACGGCGTGCCCCGTCTGAAGGGATGGCCTCTCAACGGGCCCGTGGACGGCGGACAGGGGCGGCTCTGGGCACTGGCCGCCCGTCATCTCTGGGGAATGGCCGCCCGTCATCGACGAAGAAGGCGATTGGAGTAACCGGCATCCTGTGATAAGATTTGGTGTACGGCCTTCGGTTTCGAGCCGGGGTGGCGAAATCGGTAGACGCGGCAGACTTAAAATCTGCTACTCGCAAGAGTGTAAGGGTTCGAGTCCCTTCCCCGGCACCCACAGGGCGAGCGTCAGTTAGGTGACTCGCCCTTTTCATTGCGTCGCTGATCGGATGATTCGGGCGCCCCCCATTCGCGGGCCCGCCGCGGTCAGCAGCGGTGATGCGTCTCCCCTACGCGGCCTTCTTGGTTTCGTGCTGCGTCAGCAGCTCCCGAACCGCTTCCCAAATCACCAGGTCCAGCCCCACCTTCCTGTCTATGGCGGCGGTCAGGGCGGTCCCGAACCAGTCGGGGTCGTAGGGGTCCCCGCTCTTCAGCGATCTCTGTAGCTTCCGAGCCACGCTGCCAAGCATCTCTTCGTCTCCTCAACCGCCAGATCCCCGGCGGAATCGCCCCAGGCGCAACTCCATGGGGAGCATCTTCTTATCGCAAGATCCAGGCCCCACCCACGATGGTTCTGTCAGAGACTTCACTTGCGCCCGCCCCGTTCGATGAAGGATTCGTAATCTTGGGGCTTGCACCAGGTTGATGCCGATGATAGAATACAATCCACTTCATTATATTCTCCCTTTGCCGCGAGGTGACAGGTATGGACGTCCGTGCTAGGGGAGGAATCTCCAGCCGATCGGCGATCGTTGGTGGCAACGCCTACCGCGTTTACAGCTCCTCCAGGTCGGAAATGCCCTTTTCCGGCGCGGCAGGGCTGGTAGGCAAGCCGGCCCAGAAGCTCTGCTCGGCGGACCGCCAGGGCTGCGACCAGGCACTACGGGATGCTATGAGGGGGATGCGCCAGGGCAGGCAGGGGAGCTGGCCTTGGTGGTGGCGGCTGTTCGGCTGGTAAACCCGACACTCGGCAGCCTACGAGGAGCAATATGACGCGTACAGGTAGCGAGGGCTTCAGCGCCGGTCGCGCGGCGAAGCTGTCGGGGGTGCCCTATCGCACCCTGGACTACTGGGCCCGGTCCAAGTTTCTCGTCCCCACCCTGGCTCGGGCTGCCGGGAAGGGGACCATGCGACTCTATTCCTTTCAAGACTTGGTGGCGCTTCGGGTGGCTCGGGAGCTGCGCTCCGCGGGGATCAGCCTGCAGTCGCTGCGGAAGGTGATCCGCCACCTGCGCGGCCGGCGAAGAACGGCTTCCTTTGCCGATACCTTCCTGGTGAGCGACGGCAGGGACGTTTTCGAGCGCCGGGGCGACGATCTGATCTCCACGCTGCGGCAGCCGGGGCAGCTGGCCCTGGCCTGGCTGATCGATCTCGGGCAGGTCGTCGAGGAGTTGGAGCGGGCCATCGCGGCGTGAGAGAAGACGGTCCATCTGTGTGTGGGGAGCCTTCGGAGGGATCGCCCGCAGGGGTGCGATCCCTCCCTTCTCGTCTTGAGGCTGGAGTTCCGCGGCAGGTTGCGCGACAATGGTCGGCCCCGCCGGCCCCCACAGGGCGATGGAGGGGGCGAAACCTAGATGACCCCGATGGGCCGGCGCTCCTCCATCTCCTTCTGCGCCCGCCGCGGGCTCACCCCCCGCGATCGGAGCGCGCTGAAGGCAAAGAAGGCCCCTGCCACGCCGACGATGCCGTAGATGAGCCGCTCGATCGGCCTCGACCAGCCGAAGAGCGAGTGGACCAGGTTGAAACCGAACAGACCGACCAGCCCCCAGTTGAGGGCGCCGACGATAGCCAGTCCGCCGCTGATCCAGTGTTCCGTTCCGAATCTCATGGCTTACTCCCTTCCCTAGTCTAATCCGGGCCTCGACGACCGTACCGGTGGATCGGGCGAAAGCTGTCGGGACCTCCGGCCAGAGGGAGCGTGGAAGGCAACTGTCGTTCCAGGCAGACAACCGTCGTGCGGGGCTGAGCGAAGCATCTCAGGCGGAGGAAACCCTTCCGCAAGGGGGGCGCAGCAGTCGGCGGGGGATCGTGTCATGTCGACAACCCACCTGCGCGGCAGCAGGACAAATCCTCGCTTGGCCTCGGGCAGTTTGACCACCTCCAGAGTGACGCCATGCTCTTGGGCCGCCTGCGCTGGTTCATCACCGGTGTAGCCTTGATCGACATAGGCAAGCTCGATTTGCTCGCCGGTCACTTCTTGCACCGCTTTGGCCAGTTCTTCGACCTGAGCACGCTCCTGCTCATTGGCAGGAGTCACGTGCATCGCCAGCAGGTGACCGAGGGTGTCCATCGCCATGTGGACCTTCGATCCCTTCTTGCGTTTGCGCCCGTCATATCCCGCCCTCGCCCCGCTCTCAAGGGTCGACTGCAAGGTTCGGGCGTGGGGTTTGCGTGTTTCCATACCATGATTCTACCCGACCCAATCCATGGTTCATAACACGCTCTGGGGCGGAGGAACTGGTGGCCATTCGAGGCAGTGGACCTCGGCACCCTTAGTCCTCAGGTTATGCCGCCGGGGCGTCCACACTGATGGTGAGCATTCCGAGGGGGGCATCCTCCTCCGGGACGGGCTCTCCGTCCTGGATCAGCCCCTCGATGTGGACGGCGATGGCCTCTTTCGCCATGGCTACGGCCTCTTCCAGGCTGTCACCCTGAGCGAGGCAGCCGGGAAGGGCTGGCACCGTTACCGAGTAGCCGCCCTCCTCGGGCTCGGGGTGCAGGATGATGGTGTAGTGGTATTCTCTCACAGCAACCTCCTCAGCTCCTCCACCGTCAGTCCGGCTTGGTGGAGCGCACCCAGCAGCGTCTTGGGCTTGATTGTAGCGCCGGCGTGGAGGGCGATGGTAACACGCCCGGGCTTCGTCGGATGCTTCAGCTGGATGTGGCTACCTCCCTGCCTCACGACCTGCCAACCCTCCTTGGCGAGGGCGCGGGCCAGCTCGCTGGCCGTGATCCTTGGTAGCCGCGGCATATCCTGCGCCCCCCTGAACAATCGCTGCCGCTAGATGGGCGATCCGCGAGGCATATGCTCCGCCACGTGGTGCCAAATAGTCAAGAGGGTACCCGTGCTCCCGTGCGATGGCGGCAGCCGCCTGCGGCATCCCGTTACTGGCAAGGAAACTGCCGAAGATCCCGGGCACTTCGGAGCATGCCTTGACGCTCTCTGGTGCTCTGTTTGCCGCCAGAAGCGCTCTCCTGTAGGATTGCACGAGCGGCTGGTGGCCCAGTGCCTCGACGCAACACTATCATGCGTTCGAGCGTCGTGGCAAGCACCACGTTACAGACGTGTCCAGCTATTGCTTACTCCCGGGCACGAACCGCCAACCGGGGAGTATGAGGGGAAAGGAATGATATTCGACCGCTTTCGGAAGATCGATAGCAGCCTGCGCCGCACCCGGGAGTCCTTCTTCGGGCGGATCGCCGGTGTGTTTCGGCGAAAGAGCATCGACGAGGAGCTGTGGGAAGAGCTCGAGGAGCTGCTGATCCAGGCCGACGTGGGAGTGGAGACCACGGAGAGGCTGCTGGATGCCCTGCGAGCGCGGGCTCGCAAGGAGCACATCGGTGAGCCGAGCGACCTCTACGGCGCCCTGAAGGAGGAGTTGAGATCGCTGCTGGGAGCGGCCGGCCGCGTCTCTCTCTTGCCGGAGCAGGGGCTGGGGGTGGTGCTGGTGGTGGGTGTCAACGGTGTCGGCAAGACGACCAGCATCGCCAAGTTGGGCAGGTACTGGAGCAGCCAGGGGCGCCACGTGATCCTGGCGGCCGCCGACACCTTTCGGGCGGCTGCCATAGACCAGTTGAAGATATGGGGCGAGCGCACGGGATTGCCGGTGATCAGCCACCAGCCGGGGGCGGATCCAAGCTCCGTGGTCTTCGACGCTCTCATGGCCGCCAGGGCGAGGGGGGCCGACCTGGTGGTGGTGGACACCGCGGGCCGGCTGCACACCAAGTTCAACCTGATGGAAGAGCTGAAGAAGATCAAGCGGGTCCTGGAGAAGCAGGCGCCCGAGCGGATCGCCACGATCCTGGTTCTGGACGCCACCACGGGGCAGAACGGCCTCATGCAGGCCAAGCAGTTCCAGGAGGCCGTGGAGATCGACGGCGTGGTGGTGGCCAAGCTGGACGGCACCGCCAAAGGGGGCATCGTCTTCGCCCTGGGGGATCAGCTGCGTGTTCCCATCTGCTTCATGGGCACCGGCGAGAAGGTGGACGACCTCTCGGAGTTCGACGCCGACCGCTTCGTGGAGTCGCTGCTGGCTCCGGCGGAGGAGTAGCCGAGGTAAGATGGACCATGCAGTCCTCGCCGCTGGAACCATCTGTCTGGACATAACGCCTCAGTTCACCTCCGGCGAGCTTCCCGGGCCCGGTCGACTGACGTTGGTCGGCCCTGCCACTGTCTCTCCCGGAGGCGCCGTATCGAACACCGGACTGGGGCTGCACCGGCTGGGCGTCCCTACGCGACTGTGTGCCAAAGTTGGCGATGACTCCTTCGGTCGAATCGTGCTGGAGCTCCTGGAAGCGCAGGCGCCCGGCATCGGAGCCGGGGTCATGGCCTCCCTTGGCGAGGTGACCTCCTACAGCGTCGTGCTGTCGCCGGTGGGAAAAGACCGGGCCTTTCTCCACTGTCCCGGCGCCAACCACACCTTCTCCAACGTCGACGTGCCGTCCCAGCTGCTGGCTGAAGCCGATCTCCTCCACTTCGGCTATCCACCGGTCATGCGGCGCATGTTCAGCCAGGGCGGCAGGGAGTTGGAGGAGCTCTTCCGCCGCGCCAAGGCCGCGGGCCTAACGACGTCCCTGGATCTGTGCGCCATCGATCCAGAGGGCGAAAGCGGGCAGGTCGACTGGCAAGAGATCCTCGACGCCACGCTCCCCTTCGTCGATCTGTTTCTCCCCAGCGCCGACGATCTGCGTCCCATATGGAAGGGCACCGTGCCTCGGCCCAGGGGCGGTAGACGCTCAGGCCTGTCAGCCTTACCTGCGCTGGCCGACTGGGCCCTGGCAGGAGGAGCCCGAGTGGTTGTTCTGAAGGCCAGCACCCAGGGGATCTACCTGCGAACCGGCAAGCGAGCCGGCCAGGGGTGGGCGGAGCGCGGGGGCCCGCGAGATCCGGCAGCCTGGGAGTGCCGAGAGATGTGGGTGCCGCCCTTCGTCCCCCAGCAGGTTGCCACCACCACGGGCGCCGGTGATGCGGCAGTGGCAGGCTTCCTTGCCGCGCTGCTCAAAGGCAGTGGCCCCGCCCTGGCGCTGGTCATGGCTGCTGCTGCCGGCGCTTGTGCTGTGGAGCAGCCCGGCCCCACCAGCGGGATCCTGGGGTGGAGCGAGATCCTCGAGCGCGTTCGCTCCGGCTGGAAGCAATCCGCTTCAGAACCCTCCTCCTCCGACTGGGCCTACGATGCCAAGGCCCGCGTCTGGCTCGGCCCCCGCGACGGACGGTAATCCACCCCCCGACTACCGCTACCTGCCCTGACCTTCGGACGGGCATGGTTCACGGACGTGGTCACAGTGCGGGAGGGCGAAGCTCCTGCTGAGCCGGCTCGCAGGGAGGCTCGCCCTCCCGCAACTGTCACCCGATCTCGCGCCCTAGTGAACCATGCCTTCGGACGAAGAGCACGGCCCGATTCCTGCTAGAAGGTAAGGCGGACCTGCCACGGTCGGGTAGCAGCCTCCAGGGCTGCACCGCGGGAGCGCCCAATCACCCCATGTCGCCTGCTCCCGTTCCGAGCGCCCCGCTCCCTGGAGCCCCGGCGTCCTGTAAGGTGTGCTCACAGCAGGCAGGAACGCAGAGGAGGTAGAGAATGCCGGAATCGAGGTTGTTCGATGGACTCGTTACGGCAGCTAAGCCGCGAATCAGCTACATGGCCAGCTACCCTCCGCGGGAATGCGGAATCGCCACTTTCACCAAGGACCTGGTGGAGGCAGTGGATCGTGCCTTCCCGGGGAACCCCGGGAAGATCGTCGCTCTGAACGAGAGCCAGGCCACCTATCGCTACGGCCCCGAGGTCAAGTTCGCCGTCACCGTGGACGACCTGGAGAGCTACCGGGAGGCGGCCGACCACATCAATCACTCCAAGGCCGACCTGCTGTGCATACAGCACGAGTACGGCCTCTTCGGTGGATCCCACGGCGAGAACCTTCTCGGCTTTCTCGATGGCTTGAAGAGACCACTGGTCATCACCCTGCATACTGTGCTACCCAGTCCCGACGATCACCTGCGGTCGGTGACCAGGGAGTTGGTGGAGAGGGCCGGCGCCACCGTGGTGCTGGCCAAGAAGGCCTTCGACATCCTGGCCGAGGACTACGGGGTGTCTACCCCCACGGTTCGCTACATCCCCCACGGCGTGCCCAACGTGCGGAAGCTGCCCTCCTCCAGCTTCAAGTCCGTTCTCGGGCTGGAGGGCAGGTTCACCATATCCACCTTCGGGTTGATCAACCCCGGCAAGGGGATCGAATACGCGATCCGGGCCCTGCCCAGGGTGGTCCAGAAGTATCCCAACCTACTCTACCTGGTCCTGGGGGAGACCCACCCGGGGGTCAGAAAGAACGAGGGGGAGAACTATCGCAACTATCTCCACGATCTGGTCTCGGAGTTGGGGCTAAAGAAGCAGGTCAAGTTCAACAACCGCTACCTCACCAAGAACGAGATCGTAAGCTATCTGATGGCGACCAACATCTACCTGGTTCCCTATCTGAACCCCAATCAGATCGCCAGTGGAACCCTGGCCTACGCGGTGGGTGCGGGGCGCGCGGCGGTTTCGACCCCCTTCATATACGCCCGGGAACTGCTGGGCGGGGGAAGGGGCATGCTGGTGCCCTTCCGCGACTCCGAGGCCATCGCCGAGGCCTTGAGCGTTCTCATGGGGAATCCCACCCTGCGCGCCGACATGGCCATGGCAGCCTACGGCTACGGACGCAACATGACCTGGCACAACGTGGCGAGGGACTACGTGCGGCTGTTCAACAGCCTGTTGCATCGCTCCACCGCCGTGGCGGTCCCGATGGAGGAGACAGCCGCGGTGCTGGAGGCGCCTCAGACGGACGGAGTTGAGATCCCGACGGAGGGGCTCACGGTGCTGGAGACCCCGGCGGAGGAGCGCGCGGCGGTGGGCTAGCGGTGACGGGGCGACGAGGTGACGGGGCGACGAAGGGACCGTCTCTCTCCTTCGCCCCGTCACGCCGTCTCCCCGTCGGTCATAGGACTAAGAGCAAAGCGAGGAGACAAATGGTGCTGGACAGGGTGCCGGGCTTCAAACTGGACCGGCTGAGGCGGATGACCGACGATACCGGGGTCGTACAGCATGCCCTGTACGCCCTTCCCGATACGAATCACGGCTACTCCATCGACGATCAGGCTCGCGCCCTGATCGTGGCGCTGAAGCACTTCAACCTCACCGGCAACTGGGCGAGCCTCGACCTTGCCACCACCTACCTCAGGTTCCTGAACTACGCCCAACTGGCCGACGGCCGCTTCCACAACTTCATGTCCTTCGAGCGGCGGTGGGAGGACTCCGTCGGCTCGGAGGATTCCAACGGCAGGGTGGTGTGGGCCTTGGGATACACCGCCCTCACCGGGGTGGAGGAGGATCTCCAGATGACGGCCAGGACGATGCTGCTGCGCAGCTACTCCTGGCTCAACCGGCTGGAGTACTTGAGGGCCCGCGCCTTCTCCATCCTGGGGCTCTACTACTACCTGCGCACGGAGCCCGGGGACCCGGCGGCGAGGGAGCTGGTATCTCGCCACGCCGATGCCCTGGTGGCTGCCTACGATCTGACCGCCTCGCGGGATTGGGAGTGGTTCGAGGGCCTCCTGACCTACAGCAACGCTCGACTGCCCCAGGCCCTACTGCTGGGTTACCTGGTCACCTGGAAGCAGCGCTACCTGGAGGTGGGGAAGAGCTCCCTGGACTTCCTGTTGCGGGTGGCCCACGTCGACGGCCCCGGCCACATATCCCTGGTGGGGCAGGACGGCTGGTACCCGCGGGACGGCAGCTGCGCCCGTTTCGACCAGCAACCCGTGGACGCCAATGCCCTGGTGGACGCCTGCGTGGCCGCCTACCAGGTGATGGGAGACGAGAGGTATCTCCGCGAGGCCCACCAGGCCTTCACCTGGTACCTGGGCCGGAATGCCGTGGGCAAGCCCCTCTACTGCGAGAGCACGGGCGGCTGCTTCGATGGACTCACCCCCGACGGGGTCAATCGAAACCAGGGGGCGGAGTCCACCGTCTCTTATCTGCTCTCCTACCTGTCGCTGGTGGAGTCCGGCCAACTGGCGCTGAACGAGGTCACCAGAGGGAAGCAACGCCCCCAACTGGTGGTGCCCCGATTGGTTCCCCTGCAGCCTGACGGCCGGAAAAGCTCGACTCCCGAGCCTTCGTCGGTTATCATTAAGTAGGACCCATGGTTAGGTGGAGTCTTCTTACCGCGGGATAACTCCCGCGGTACTGGTTTTACGCATTTTTCAGGAGGCGCTAAGTGTTTGAGAGCCTCTCAGACAAGCTACAGGCCGTTTTTTCGCGGCTTCGAAACAAGGGAAAGCTGACGGAAGAAGACGTCGACCTGGCCCTCAAGGAGGTCCGTTTGGCCCTCCTGGAGGCCGACGTCAACTTCAAGGTCGTTAAGGGCTTCGTTGCCAGGCTGAGGGAACGGGCCGTCGGTGTCGAGGTGCTGGAGAGCTTGACCCCGGCCCAGCAGGTGATCAAGATCGTCAACGAGGAGTTGATCGCCATGTTGGGCGGCGGGCAGGCCAAGATTGCCACGGCGCCCGCGCCGCCGACGGTCATTATGCTGGTGGGCCTCCAGGGTTCCGGCAAGACGACCACCATCGCCAAGCTGGCGATGCAGCTGCGCAAGCAGGGGCAGCGCCCTCTGCTGGTGGCAGCCGACACCTACCGGCCCGCGGCGGTGAAGCAGCTGGTCACCCTGGGCAAGCAGATCGACATTCCGGTGTTCAGCGACGAGAAGGGGAAGCCCCCGCAGATCTGCGAGGCTGCCGTGAAGCATGCCAAGCACACGGGGCTCACCGCGGTGCTGATGGACACCGCCGGCCGTCTGCACGTGGCCGACGACATGATGGCCGAGTTGGAGGAGATCCAGCGGCGGACCAATCCGATAGAGACGTTGCTGGTGGCCGACGCCATGACGGGCCAGGATGCCGTCCGGGTGGCGGAGGAGTTCAACGCCCGGGTCAAGCTGACCGGGCTGATCCTCACCAAGATGGACGGTGACGCCCGAGGTGGCGCCGCCCTTTCCATGCGAGCGGTGACCGGAGTGCCCATCAAGTTCGTGGGCGTGGGCGAGAAGCTGGATGCCCTGGAGCCTTTCCATCCGGAGCGGATGGCCTCACGGATCCTCGGCATGGGCGACGTGCTCAGTCTGATCGAGAAGGCCCAGGAGGGCTACTCCCAGGAGCAGAGCCAGAAGCTAGAGAAGAAGCTGAAGTCCGGCACCCTCGATCTGGAGGACTTCCTGGAGCAGATGCAGCAGCTGAAAAACATGGGCCCGCTCAGCCAGGTCCTGGACATGATCCCGGGGCTGAACAAGCTGTCGCGGACTCCGGAAGCGGCCGCGGCCCTGGACGGGAAGCAGATGAGGAGGGTGGAGGCGATAGTCCTCTCCATGACGGCCGAGGAGCGCCACAACCCCAACATCATCGGGGGCAGCAGGAAGCGGCGCATCGCCAAGGGCAGCGGGACCACTCCGGCCGAGGTGAACCGGCTGCTGAACCAGTTCTTCGAGATGCAGAAGATGATGAAGGCGATGGCCTCGGGCAAGGGGCCCTTTGGCAGGGGCAAGATGCCAAGGGGATTGCCGGGGATGCTGGGTTAAGAGAGCGGCAGGGGCGAATGCCGGCCTCGTCTATGCGGAGTGGCCGGTGGAAGCATGGATACCCTGGAGACGCATCGACGCAGGGGAAGGCAGGGCGGCCCGCCCCTGCGTCGGTACGCAGCTAGATCCGCCTGGCCTGTCGGGCCAACTTGAAGTAGAGCGCCACGCCCAGCACCAGGGGGCCACCCAGCCCCACGAGAGCGCTGGTCGAGCGGCGGCCCAGGGCAAGAAGGATGGCGGAGGCGAAGAAAGATCCGGCTATGCCCGCCACGTAGGTCGCGGTAGGCAGCTGCTCCACCCTCTCCAGCATCTCTTCCGTCGAGAAGGTGGGCTCTTTGCCCTGCTGGAGCACCCGCTGCACCCTGGTCCAGGCCAACTCGGCCTGATCCCGAAGCTCGCGCCCCCGCCTTCCGGCGCCATCCGTCGTTTCCCGCTCCCCGAAGCCCTCTTCGCCGTAGCTTTCCGGCTCTTGCACCTTCGGCCCCTCCGGTCCGAATCCACCGCCAGTGTGCCGAATCGACTCCTCGGCCCTCAGGGTCGGCGTGGCGGACCACCGGGCCGTCAGGTCGCAGAAGCCATGCCATTACCAGCCCCTACAGCTTCTCCCCGATGGCCAGAACCCTGGCCGTGATGGCGTCGCCCACCTGGCTGGTGGAGCTGCGACCGCCCAGGTCGGGTGTTCTGACCTGGCGCTCGCCGAGCACGTCGCTCACCGCCCTCTCCACCAGGTCGGCGGCCTTCTGCTCGCCCAGGTGCTCCAGCATCATCCCCCCTGCGAGGATGGAGGCGACGGGATTGGCTATCCCCTTGCCGGCGATGTCGGGGCCGCTGCCGTGGATGGGCTCGAACATGGAGGGGCCGCCCTCGGGATTGATGTTGCCGCCGGGGGCCATCCCCATGCCGCCTACCAGCCCGGCCGCCAGGTCGGTGATGATGTCGCCGAAGAGGTTGGGGGCGATCACCACCTGGTAGTGCTCGGGCCTCCGGACGAAGAACATGGTGATGGCGTCCACCAGGGTGAACTCCAGCTCGATCTCCGGGTAATCCTTGGCCACCTTACTCACGGACTCCCGCCAGATCTCGTACATCTCGCCCAGGACGTTCACCTTGTCCACGGATGTGACTCGCTGCAGCCCTTTCCGCTTCGCCAGCTCGAAGGCGTAGCGCGCCACCCGCTCGACACCTCGCGCCGTCATAGCGCCGATGTGGAAGCCCATCCTCTGGGCGGGCTCGACCTCGACGTCGATGCCGAAGTTGGCGGTGTAGAGCTGCCTCTTCAGCTGGATGTCGCCCCGGTAGCTGGAGCCCTCGAAGTGGTCACCCAGACTGATGTAGAAGTCCTCGCTGTTCTCTCGAACCACGTAGAAGTTGATGGCCCCAGGCTTCTTATCTTTGAGGGGGCCGTCCACCCCGGGGTACAGCTTGACCGGCCGGAGGTTGACGTACTGATCGAAGTGGAAGCGGGTCTTCAGGACCCCGCCCGTCTGCATCAGCTTCTCGGATACCCTGGGGTCTCCCAGGGCGCCCAGGAGAAGGTCCTCGGTCTTGCCCATCTCCTCCAGATCCTGGTCGGTGACGGAGACGCCGCTCTTCAAGACTCGCTCGGCGTTGATGGGGAACTCGCGCCACTCCCACCGGATGCCGGTGACCTGCCCGGCGGCCTCCAGCACCCTTCGGGCCTCGCCGATCACCTCGGGCCCGATCCCATCGCCGGGGATCACCCCAATGACGTGCTTGGACATCTAATCCTTCCTCCTCGAACTGGATCCTGGGCTCGCCTGCAAGAGGGTGGTTGGTGCCGCAGGCCCGAATAGCATAGCAGAATCCGCCGCTGAGGTGGTGGCAGGGAACGAGATGTGCATCTAGCCCCAATGTGCCTTGGGGTAGCGGCCCCGATCATCCCTCGCCTCGGACCCTCTGAGGCGGATTGGGGTCCACCTTCAGGGCTTCTACCTGAGAAAGGATAGCTATCGTCGTGAAAGCTGCTCCCTTCTTGCTGATCATTGCCATACTGCTGGGCGGGCTGGTGATCGGCTTCGAGACCATCACCGGTTCGCCGGACGACTCGGGCCAGCTTGCCGAGCGGCCGACCGTGACACCCAGGCCTCGGCCCACCTCTCCGTCCCAGCTGGCCCAGAGCGGCCCGACTTCGGTGGCTCCGTCGGGCGTAGCGGAGAGCGGCGCGGCGGTGCCGCCGGTCTCCGCGCCCCAGCAACCCTCCGCTATCGCGACTGCCACAGCTGCTGCCGCCACCACGGCTACGCCGGTCCCAACGGCCACCGTCGCGCCCCCCACGCCGTCGCCGACGGTCGCCCAGGCCAACGCGACGGGGACGGAACAGCTTCTGAAGGTGGGCAACACCGATGGGCAGGGGGTGTTTCTGCGGCGGACTCCCCAGATGAACGACAAGGTCCGGGCCTGGTTGGACAACACGCCCTTGGTGGTGGTGGGACCGCCGGTGGTTGGAGATGGGCATACCTGGCAGCACGTGCGGGCGCCGGACGGGACCGAGGGCTACGTTCCGTCGGAGTACGCGGTGGGGGGGTGACGGTGGGACCGGGTGACATGGAGACGGGGAGACAGGATCTTTCTCCCCGTCTCCCCGTCTCTCGTTCGCGCTGTCTGGTCGCTTAGGCCGGCTTGTGGCAGCCCTGGCAGGCGGCATCGCCCCTACCCTGGTGGTCGGCCGGCATGCCGACGCCTCCTGGCTTTCCTACCCCCGCGGCGGCCACGGCGTGGCAGGCGGTGCACTTCTCCCTTCCCTCGACGGGGTGAGGCAGAGCGGCCGGGCCGGTCGGTGCACTGGAGGGCTGTGCAGGGCTGGCCGCCGACGGGGCTGAGGGGGCGGGCGGGGTCAGGTAGTGGCAGGTTTGGCAGTCGGCCCCGATGGTCTTCCCCTTCGCCTCTCCCGTGATGCCCACCAGCTTGCCATGGCAGCGCATGCACCCCTCGTGGCTGGCCCAGTTGGGATAGACGTTGGGGCCCACCTGCATGTTGGGGAAGACGGCGCGCTGGTAAACGCCCTTCACCTCGGCCACGGCCTGCCTGATCGTTCCCCCCAGCTTCTGGTAGGCCTGGGGCTGTTCTGCGCGGTAGTACTCCTCGATGGCATCGATCCGCTTCAGAGTGCCCTGGTACTGCTCGTCGGTGGTCTTGTCGGTAACCTGGCCGAGAGCCTGCATCGCCTGCTGCTTGATGAAGGGTATCTCCTGGCTGATGAGGCCCTGGGAGATCGCCGTATCCACTTCGTCCTCGACGGAGGAGAAGTTGTGAGCCGCCCGGTTGTGGCAGTCGATGCAGTCCATGAAGCGCTGATCGTTCTTGATCCGGTCCGGAGTCACCTCCCCCTGCTTGTCCGGCAGAACGAACTGGTCCACCGAGCCGTCGGGTCGCTCCACCCGCACCCAGCCGATCTTGGTGCGCGACTCATCCAGCGGGAGGTAATCTACCTTGGCCATGGTGTGCCAGTGGATCCCCTGTCCCTGGGCGCTCCCGCCGACCCGGAAGATCATCGGCTGGACCTGAGCGGTGTTCTTCTCGTCCTGGGCGTAGTGGACGATGTTGCGCTGGAGGTCGCCGTAGAAGCGCTCGGGCCAGTGGCACCCCTCGCAGGTATCCCGGCTCGGGCGCAGGTCCTTGATGGGGACCTCGATGGGGCGGGAGTAGCGGTCGAAGGTGTAGTTGAACACCTGGCGGAGGCCGGAGATCTTGGACTTAACCAGCCAGGGGGCGCCCGGGCCGATGTGGCAGCTGACGCAGGCTACCCTGGCGTGGGGGGAGGCCTGCTCGGCAGCGGCCTCGGGAGCCATCACCCGGTGGCAGACGGCGCCGCAGAAATCCCGGGTCTCCATGAACTCCGCGGCCCCGTAGGTGGTGACAACCATCAGCGACATCAGGCCCGCCGTGACGGCGGCGAAGATGATGATGCCCCGTCGCTGCTTGGTATCGTTCAGGTCGAGGATAGGGAAGGCCTTGGCGACCAGACCCAGGTGGGCCAGTCGACGACGCTCCCGCACGAGCCCGATGGGGATCATGATCAGCCCCAGCCCCAGCGCCATGGGACCTATCAGGAAGGTGAGAATGCCGGTGTAGGGGTTGGCGATTGCTCCGGTGGCGCCCAGCACCAGGAGGACCAGGATGATGACCAGGGAGAAGGTCGCGATGACGGCGCCGAGGAGGCTGACGGGGTTGAGTAGAGCCGCTGGCACCTTGCGTTCCATTGCACCTCACCTTTGAGAGTATTGGGAAACCCAGGGAACTGCGCCAGGATGGGGAACCGCCCGATGGTCCCCGGGCCGGGGGTGCGTCAGCAAGAATAGCACCTTTGCAGAACGCTCGCCAGCGAGACGTCCCAGACCCCGGGATACAACCAGGTTAATTATGTACCAGATTTGCCACATTGTACGACATTTCTCAAGCTCTGGCTAGTCCCTCGAGCCATCTTTCGGGCAGCGAACATCGAGAGGCGACGGCCCCGGCGGGAAAATGGGGGTTGGTCTGGGGTGCGCCGCTCCGGCTCCGCCGCTACAATATGCGGAGCTTTGGCAGGGCTCTTGCACCTGCCGAGGGTAGCTCCGCGCGTGGCGAGGAAGAGGGGAGTTCATGCCTAGGGTTAGGACGGTGGCCGCGGTTTCGGCCGGCGGGGTGGTAGCCAAGAGGGTGGACGGCCGGATTCAGGTGGCCCTCGTCGGCGATAGCCAGCGGGATGCCTGGTATCTGCCGAAGGGGGGGCTGGCTCAGGGGGAGACAATCGAGCAGGCGGCTCTTCGCGAGGTGAACGAGGAGACGGGCCTGGAGGTGCGGATGGTTCGACCGATCCGGGACATCGAGTACTGGTTCTTCGCGCGAGGGGCCCGGGTCCACAAGAGGGTGCACTACTTTCTAATGGAGCCCACCGGCGGGGACTTCTCCCGAAGGGACCAGGAGAACGACAGGGCGGGCTGGTTCGATCTGGAGGACGCCCTGGCCGCAATGAGCTACGAGAACGAGGCCGATCTGGTCCGCGAGGCGGCCGCCATGGTGGAAAAGAAGCCGTAGAGACGCGACATGTCGCGCCTCTACCAGGCCTACCTCTTCAGGTACTTCTTGCGCCACTTGGTGAGGGTCGAGGCGAAATGGGCCACGGGGTTGGTTAGCTTCCCGTGGATCTTGCCCTGGGCGAGAGACTGGAGGAACTCCTCACTGCCCCCCTCGAACTCCGGCATCTCCACGTGGGAGTTTCCCAACTCCCACCAGACGTGGGAGTCGCTCCCGGCCCCCTTCAGCTTCCCGTACTTGTCCGCGAAGCGGACGGCGGTGGCTACGTCCGCGGGGAAGGAGATGCGGGAGTTGTAGGTCTCGATGACGTCCACCTCCCCCACGATCTCCAGCAGCGCCTCCGTGCGGAGGACGCTCCTGCGGACCCGGTCGAAGGGGTGGGGGATGTACACCACGCCACCCTGCCGTCGGATCGCCTCCACCGTGGCCCCGGGGCTCATCCCACGGGGGATCTCGTCGGTCAGGAAGAGCCCGATGATCTCCCCCTCCGTGGTCTTGACCTCCTCCCCCGCGATGACGGGGAAAGGGGCCAGCCGCTGCAGGGCCAGGGCGTTGGAGATCTTGTTGTGGTCGGTCAGGGCGATGCAGTTGATCCCCCGGCGCAGGCAGGTCCGGATGATGGTGTCCAGGCTCATGTTGCAGTCGGGGGAGTGGAAGCTGTGGAGGTGCAGGTCACACTTCAGCACGGCTATGTCCAGAGAAGAGCCATGGCGATCCCCAGGCTGGCACCCACCAGAACCTCGATTCGGGTGTGTCCCAGCAGTTCCCGCAGTCTCTCCTCGTTCCACCTCTGGTGTTTGAAATACTCGTCCAGCATCCTGTTCAAGATGCGTGCCTGGATGCTCACCGCCTGCCGTATGCCGGCCGCGTCGTACATCACCACGGCCGCGAAGATCATGGCCAGGGCGAACGTGCTGGACTTGACCCCGTCTTTCATGGCTATCCCGGTGGCTAGGGCGGCCACCAGGGCCGAGTGAGAGCTGGGCATCCCCCCCGCGCTGACCAGCCGCCACAGATCGAGTCGGTGTTCCCGCGCCAGGATCACCAGGACCTTGAGGGTCTGCGCGATGGCCCAGGCTACCAGCGATACCATCAGAATGCGATTCTCTAGTAGCTCCAAGGTAACCTCTGGTACCTACAACTCGTTACCCGTCGTCGGGATTTCGTCACCGCTGGCCAGCAGCCGGCTCACTCGCAATTCCGCCTGGTCCAGCATGGAGGTGCACAGGTTGGCCAGCCGCATTCCCAGGTCGAACTGCTCTATGCTGGCCTCCAGGGTTAGCCCCCCCTCCTCCAGGGCCTGAATGGTGGCCTGCAGCCTCTCGAAGGCCTGCTCGAAGGAGAGCTGCTCGAAGGTCGGTTCCTCGCTCACGGTTGCACCTCCACCGCCTCGTGCCCTGTGTCCTGGGCCTCGGTAGTCCCTGTTGTCGTCGAGCTGATGCTGCCGTCCGAGACCCGGATCTCCAGCAGATCCCCCAGCTCCACCGATCGATAGCTCCGCACCAAGATCCCCTTGGTGCGGTTCTCGGAGAGGGAGTAGCCCCTGTGGAGGGTCTGCAGGGGGCTGAGGGCCTCCAGCCGGAGGCCGGAGCCCCGCACCATCTCTCGGGTCATCTGGAGATGGTGGGCCAGGGTCCGGTGACCTCGATCGATCAGGTCGTCCACGGCTCGCCGGCGGACATCGATCTCGGCCGCTGGGGAGTGGCGTTCCAATCGGGTTCGGGCCCGGTCCAGGCCGCTCTCGCCCTCCTGCAACCGGTCCTGCATCCCCCTCATCAGTCGACGCCTCAGATCCGCCAGCTGCATGCGGCAGTCTAGCACATTAGGGGTCACCAGCTCCGCTGCCGCCGAGGGGGTGGGGGCTCTCAGGTCGGCCACGTAGTCGGCGATGGTGTAGTCGGTCTCGTGGCCGATAGCGGACACCACCGGCACCGTGGAGGCGAAGATGGCCCGAGCCAGTCCCTCGTGGTTGAAGGCGGAGAGGTCCTCCATGGACCCGCCGCCCCGGGCGATCACGATCAGGTCCAGAGGCTTTCGGGTGAGGTGGTAGTGGTTCAGATTCTCCAGGGCGGCGATCACCTCCGGAGGGGCGGCCTCCCCCTGCACCGCCGAGGGGGCCAGCAGGATCTCCACCAGAGGGTATCTGCGGCTCACGATGTTCAGGAAGTCGTGGACGACGGCCCCCGTCGGCGAGGTGACGAGCCCGATCCGCCGGGGGTAGTTGGGCAGCGAACGTTTGCGCTCGGGGGCGAACAGCCCCTCCGCCTCCAGCTTGGCCCGCAGGGCCTCGAACTGGAGGTAGAGCAGCCCCACCCCCTCGGGCTGGACCGCGTCGGCGTAGAGCTGGCAGCTGCCCTGGGCCTCGTAGAAGGAGACCCTCCCGTGAACCAGCACGCTGAGTCCGTTGGCCAGCTCCACACCCAGCCTCCGCTGGGAGGAGCGGAACAGGGCGCAGCGCAGCTGTCCCTGGCCGTCCTTCAGGGTGAAGTAGAGGTGGCCCGAGGTGGATCGGGTGAAATTGGACACATCCCCGTGGACCCACAGGTCGACGAGTAGCTCGTCGTAATCCATGAGCTGCCTTATGTACCCGGTGACCTGGCCGACCTCGTAGATCTGCAATGGAGCCTCTCGGCCTCCAGCTATCAGCTATCAGCTATCAGTTATCAGCTATCAGTTATCAGCTGTCAGGGATCAGCGTTCAGCTATCGGCGATCAACGTTCAGCTATCAGGGATCAGCGGTGTTGGGGACGGTGCGGCTACAGTACAGCATCGGACGGAGCCCGTGCAAGACACGAGCAGGGTCCTCGACCCTGCTCCATCAACTGCCGACGGCCGACGGCTGATCGCTGATAGCCCTACAGCGGTCTCAGCGCTATCAGGGGCTGCCCGTACTCGACGGGCTCCCCGTCCTCCACCAGGAAGCTGTCGACGATCCCCTCACAGCTCGAGTAGACGCTGTGGGGGATCATCATGACCTCGATGTAGCCGACGACGTCCCGGGT
>DAHVXI010000032.1:0-32283 GCA_027356795.1 Chloroflexota bacterium
GCCTCGTAGCGGGCCAGGGATGCCAGCCCTGCCGCAAAGCCCATGGAGATCAGCGATGCGAGGGCGATGGCGGGTCGGGACTCGTGGTGGCGAAGCCAGAGCAGGAAGAGGTGAATGGAGAGCACGACGAGGAGAACCGCCGGCACGTCGGGCGATCCGGCGCCGGAGTAGAAGAGCAGCAGCGGGTTCGAGGCGAGGAGGGCCACCGCCGGGTAGCGCCACGCCCTCCCCAGCTTCCAGCCGGCAAGGATCAGGTTCAGCAGGGCGCAGGTAAGGGCCCCGGCGATGGCCGTCGCCAGGTTGGCGGACAGCCCGCTCTCTTGCAGGGACGGGAGCAGCGCCAGCGGGAGTTGCAGCAGGGCCGCGAGCGGCGGCAGGGAGGCTCCGAGGGCGGCGAACCCCAGCAGGTTGCCGGCCAGCAGCTCCCATGCCTGCACCGCGGACGCCATGGCCTCGGGCAGGAACAGCTTCAGTTGGATCGCCACCAGGTAGACCGCGGCCAGGTTGAGGCCCAGGGAGAGCCCGAAAACCAGCCAGCTCTCGCCGAAGGCCGCTGGGTAGGCGGCGAATGGCTTCTGGGGAGGTCCAGGAGGGGCTAAGCCCCTCCTGCCGGGGCTTGGGGTGTCCCCAGAACTATCAAAGACTTCTTTATGCCTACCTAGTACTCCGCCACACAGATCTTGATAGGTGTCATCCTGAGCGATAGCGAAGGATCTCCTCTCGCCACGGGGAGATGCTTCGCTGCGCTCAGCATGACAGTACATATCACCTTCTCTGTGGTCGTGTACTAGTTGGGTGGGGCCACGACCCGGTACAGCTTCCACACCCAGATCTCCTTTTCAAGTTTCACCCAACTGCCTCCCAGGGCGTAGAGGGTGGGGTAGGCGATGTTGACCTGATTGAGACTGCCCTCCAGTTCCGACGAAGAAACCAGGATGTAGGTGACCTTGCCGTAGGGCTGGCGCAGCGTCTCGTGGAAGTCCCGATCGGCCGGGGTATAGAAGTACTCGGGATGCCCGCTGAAGAAGATCACCCGATACCCCTGGAAGTCGTCTACCAGAACCTCCTGCCCGTGCACCTGCTCGTTGATGTAGCGGGCCAGCTCCCGCTCCGCGGCCCAGGTGTCCACCTTCTCGTTGCGGAGGAGGGCTCGCATGAAGATATCGTTCCACTGTCCCCACTCGGTCGCTCTCTCCATCGCCAGCCCGCTGACCACCGCTGAAGAGGCCAGCAAGAGGAGGACGGCCGCCGTCGCGGGGAACTGGGCCCGGGGCAGGCGGGGGACGATCCAGATCCCCAGGACGAAGGCAGCGGGGATCGCCAGGATGAAGTAGCGCAGGAAGAGGGCCGATTGCCCCGCGAACACGTTCAGCCAGGTGAAGATCGAGAAGGACCAAGCCAGGGCTACCAGCCCGAATCCCAGGAGGTCGCGCCTCCACGCCGCGAGGCCGAGGGCCCCGAGGGAGAAGAGGAGGAAAGGCGGGAACAGCCACCCGAGCTGCTCCAGGTTGACCCAGACGGTGCGGAACAGGTCGCCCTTCATCTCGGCGATGTACGGGAGCACAGCCATCTGGTACTTGATCTGGCCGGCGTTGGAGTAGGGGCTGGTGGCGAAGTAGAGTGGGTCTCCCATGATGGACCAGTTGAAGTACACCCACATGAGCACCACGTAGCCCACCGGCGCCAGGAAGGTGATGGCCGTTCCCTCGGCCTCGCCCCGTTTGTGGCCCGGGTCCGTCAACCCGTGGAGGTACAGGACGGCGACCAGGGCGGCGGCGAGGACCAGGGCGTCGTAGCGGGCCAGGAAGGCCAGGCTTGCGGTCGTGCCCATGGCGGCCACCAGCAGTCGTCGATGGGTGCGGCACCACTCCACGTACAGGAAGAGGGTGGCGACCGAGAAGAAGATGAGGGTAATCTCGCTCATCCCGTTGGCCGAGTAGAAGAAGATCATCGGGTTGAGGGCGAAGGCGGCCACCAGCAGGTATCGGGCGGCCCGGAGCCAGCCCTCGCGCCGGGCGAGGATGTTCAGGAGAACGGCGGTGGCGGCCCCCATCAGGGCGGTGACCAGGTTGCCCGAGAGGCCATCGATCCGCAGCGGGGGCAGAAGGACGAGGGGGAGCTGCAGGATGGTGGGCAGGGGGGACCAGACGAAGCCGACGTTGGTGAGCTTCGGCTCCGCGCTGAAGAAGACCTGCCAGGCGCTGCGGGTGCGGGCCATGGCGTCGGTGACGAATAGCCCCAGGTGAAAGACGACGACCCACACCATCACCAGGTTCCACGCCAGGACGACGGCGAAGAGAAGCCAGTCCTCCCGGGGGCGTGCGGTCGAATTCGCTGTTCTGCCTTCGCCAGCGGGACGGCTCAAGGAGTGCGACGTTACAGGTGTATGCACGGTCATGCAATGACTCCCGCTAACTCGATTGCGCCATCACTGCGAGATGGCTCATGGACTTCTGCGGTTCACACTGCGGTATAGCCGGAACTCGCCCAGTTGGCTGTCCAGCACCAGGCCAATACCGCCGTGCTCGTACAGATCAGGGTGTTGCTCCTGCAAGGCGAAGTATTTCCGTTGGCTCTCGGTGCGTATGCCAACAAGTACATAGTCGGCATACTTCGATGGCTCCGAAAGAGCCAGCTCGAAGTCCGGGTCGCTTGGCAAGATGAAGTGTTGAGGCATCTTGCTGAAGAGCACCACCTCTTCGGCCTGTGAGTCGGCCAGCACCAGTACCGGCTCGTCGTTGAATCGAGAGCGGAGAGTTTCCGCGACTGTTCGGTCAGATCGGTAGTCGTCGATCACACTGCTGGGGTTGCGCAAGGCATCGACGAAGCCGCTGTCCTCTGACTGCTGCATAGCGGCAAAACTTGTCCAGAGTCCGACTGCCAAAGCTATGGTAGTGAACACCAAAAGTGTGTGCTGTACCCGCCCACGCCATCGACGCAGCAGATACGCAGCCAGGAGTAATGCCCCGGGTTGGACGCTTATGTAGAACCGCAAGAACCCAAAGGTCTGCCCGTTGCGGTACATTGCGAACTGGAACATTGGGGCTGCCAAGGTAAGCAGCACCAGCCCCGCCAGACCAGCATCACGCTGCCGAAATGCTTGTACTACCGCCAACGGAAGCAGGGCCACGAAAAGTGGCGAGAGGAGACCCATTGTGAGAACCAGGTATCGGACTGTCAGAGGCCAGGAGTCTCGGAGGGCAATCACTTGGGGGGCGACCGCCATATTCCGGGTGAGATAAGCGTTCGAGTAGTTGCTTCGTAGAAAGTAGAGGGCGTCGCCCATGATGAGCCAATTGAAGTAGACCCAGAGGAAGACACTATAGACAAAAGGCACCAAGTACACCAGCAGATGCGCCTCAGCGTGTGCGGGCTGAATGCCGTTACGAGCCAGGATGAACACTCCCAACATGACAGCAGTGAAGATCGCAGCGTACGGGATGGCATCGTAGCGACTGCCGAACATTAGGGCAGTTGTGAAACCTGCCAACATAGGATCGCGCCAGTGTCCATTTGCCCTCCATCGCAGAAAGAGATAGGTCGCGAGCGAGAAGAAGAGCAAGAACGGCATCTCGCTCATCCCGTTGCCCGCATAGAAGAGCCACATCGGATTGAGAGCAAACAGGACTATCAGCAACAAGCGCCATTGGCCTGGCAGCCCACTAGAACGCAGCAGAGCATTGAGTGTCGCCAAGAGGGCTCCCCCCGCCAATGCCGTCACAATTCCTCCGCTGAACCCACTGCTCGCCCACTCGAGAGGTATGACGAAAGGCAGCTGCGCGAGCGCGGGTAACGGGGGCCAGATGAAGCCGATAGCAGCCAAGTGAGGGAATCGAGAGTGGATAACCATGGTTGCGCTGTAGCTACGACTCAACGCGTCGCCGGGGACGAGATGCACGACATAAGACAGCCAAGCCGCAAGTCCGAGTCCTACCAGGCTGCCCGCCGAGAATACCCACCAGCCTTGATGAGATGCTAGCCAGGGAGTGACGTGCCCCCTGCGCAACGGCCATTTGACAAACCGCAGCAGCATCGTCCCTGTCGACAGGCTACGCCCCATCGTATTGGTCCATGGGTCGAAGCCATTGGTGGAACCATGGCTTGTGGTGTGGATGACATCTCACAGCAGGTCCCCTGCACTCGTAGCCGGTGTCGTCTTGATTTCACCCCGATAGAGGCCGTGTTTCGTCTTCTCCCAGTAGGAGGGCTTGTACAGCAGCTGGATGAAGCCCTTCCAGGCGCCCACGCTCATCAGCGCCCAGTAGAGGGGGCTCAGCAGGGCGTACTTCACCATGTCGTAGTAGCCCCGCCGCATGCAGCCCGCCACGTTGGTGTACATGAAGGCGAAGTTGCCGAAGTAGAGCCCGATGGCCCCCACGTAGAAGATGGGCCCCGGGAACAGTTGCTGGATGAAGGCCCAGTGGGTCAGGAACCAGAGGGCCGTCAGCAGCCAGTAGATGGGGTTCACCAGGAACCCGAAGAAGGTGCCCCCCACCACCATGTTGAAGCTGAAGAACTGGTAGGGTCCGATGTCCCGCATCAGCTTCAGGGGGTGTCGCATGTGAACCAGCCAGGTCTGGATGTACCCCTTCACCCAGCGGGAGCGCTGCCGGATCCAGTTGTACAGCTCGGAGTTGGCCTCCTCGTAGGTGGTGGAGTCGATCACGGCGGTCTTCCCGCCGGCCTTGAACAGCCGCACCCCCAGGTCGGCGTCCTCGGTGACGTTGTAGGGGTCCCACGCCCCCAACTCACGGAGGCGGGCGGTCTGGAAGTGGTTGGACGTGCCCCCCAGGGGGATGGGGGCGTTGCTGGCGTCCAGCCCGGGGATGAACAGGTCGAACCACATGGAGTACTCGGTGGTGAACCAGCGGGTCAGCAGGTTCTGATCCCGATTGTAGTAGTTCAGCTTGGCCTGGATGCAGTCCACCCGCGGTCCGGCCTTGCGGAAAGCCACCAGCACCTTCTTCAGCTGATCCCGCTCCGGCACGTCCTCGGCGTCGTAGATCACCACGTACTCCCCCTCAGCGTGGAGGAGCCCGTAGTTGCAGGCCTTGGGCTTCCCCTTGGGCAGCGCGTTGGGCACCACCACCGGCTTGATGTGGGACGGGAGCTGGTGGCGGCGCACCGCCTCGATGGTCTGCAGGTCGTCCTCCTCCAGCAGTAGCTTCACGTCCAGCTTCGCCTTCGGGTAGTCCAGGTCGTCTATGGCGGCGACCAGGGTGGGCAGCACCTCGGCTTCCCGGTAGAGGGGCACCAGCACGGTGTAGACCGGCAGATCGCGCTCGTCCAGGGCTGCCAGCTCCTCCGGGGCGACGTCCACCTCCAGAGTGTGGGAGAGGGCCTTGTACATCAGGTAGAACTTGTAGGCGGAGAAGCCGACGTAGAAGAGGGTGCTCAACGCCACCAGGAAGGTGAGGTAGCCCACCAGGTTGAGGACCATCAGCAGGGCCGAGAGCCCCAGGAAGCCGAGGCCGACGAGCTTCTGGGGTCGAGTCAACACCCGGGCTGCTGAGTCCTCGGGATATCGGTACACCAGGTCGTTGGCGCTCTGCCAGAGGTAATCGCCCCGGTACACCCGCTCCAGGGCCTCTTCCAACTCCTCCTCGGTGGTGAACACCGGGGTGATCCGGCAGCCCGAGGTCCTCTCGACCGCGGCTCGGGCCTCCTCGTCTCGGGGGTCCACCATTGCCACGGTGAGGGTTCCATCTACCTGGTACAGCGGGACCAGGCCGTGCCGGCGGGCCAGACTCTCGGGCACGCACCGGGCGATCTCCTCTGGGATCTCGATGCCGGAAAGGTCGAAGTAGGGGAGGCCCTGCTGCTCCGCCAGGGTTGCCACCAGCTGCTCCTGGGTTATGTGGCCCAGGCTGACCATCGCCCTTCCCAGGGGAATACCGGCGCGCCGGTGCAGATCCAGCCCCTCCTCCACCTGGCGCCGGCTCACCATGTCGGCGTCCAGCAGCAGATCCCCCAGGGCCCGACGGTTGTGCACTCGCCTCAGCGCCTCCGCGACCTCGCCGCGGGTGGCGATCTGGGCCGACACCGACCGGCCCAATCGCTCTCCGACGGCGGCCAGGGCACCTCGCTCCATGGGGTTGACGAAGGCCACTACCAGCCCCCCGTCGGCCCGCCCGATGGGGATGGCGGCGAAGTCCCGGGCAACCGCTTCCGGCAGCAGGCGCGCCACTTCCGCGTCCAGCGGCTCGGTTCGCCGAACGATCTGCCGCTGCCGGCCCAGGCCGTCCATCACCTCCACCGGTACCATGTGGTAGCGCAGGTCGGCCCTCGGGAGCTTGAGATGATCGGCGAGGGTCTGGGCCAGTCGCTCCTCCGACATGAGGCCCAGCTCGACCACCGCCACGTCGAAGGGCACTCCCTTCTCCAGGTGGTGGCGCCACACTCCGAGGAGGTCCGGGCGGGACAGCAGTCCGGCCTCCACCAGACCTTCCCCCAACTCCATCAACTCCCCCTGGACTCGGGACAGATCCACGCCGTAGTGCTGGTCGATGGCCGCTCGCACCGCACCCTCGCCGGCCAGGACCACCCGGACCTCCAGCCCCGTTTGGGCCCGGACCTCCTGAGGCCCAGCTTCGTCCTGGGGCTCGGGGGTCGCCACCGTCAGCAGCTGTCCCTCCTGTTGCAGCGGGAGGAGGGTGTGCCGCCCTGCCTGCTCCTCCGGTACCAGATCGAACAGCGCGGCGGGAAGGCCGTGTCGGTTGGGGTTTACCCAGGGCAGTTGGAGCTGGAGGGCCAGCATCTCCGCCAGGCCCGCTTCGTCCAGGAGCCCCAGCTCCAGCAGACACTGTCCCAGCCGCCGGCCGGTCTTCCTCTGGAGCTTCAACCCCGCGGCCACCTGCTCCTCCGAGATCCATCCGCTCTGCACCAGGTACTCGCCCAGCGGCCTCCTCTTCGGTCCGGTGCGCTCCGAAAGGGGGGAGTAGAGGGTCTGTAAGGCTCGATCCAGCTCGGCCTGGCTGCACAGCCCGGGCTGAACCGATTCCCCGAGCAGGACCTCCGCCAGCTCCCGGACAGCATCGTCGGCAGGGTCCACCATGGCGAGCGCCACGCCCCGCCGAGGGCCACTCACCGGCAGGAATCGGAAGCGACGGGCCAGCGGCTCCGGGACCCTGGCCAGCAGGGATCGGTCGATCTCCGCCCTGCCCAGGGGGATGCGCTGGGTGCCGTGGAGGCGGGCAGAAGCCTCCTCCAGTTGGGTCTGGGTGATCAGCCTCAGGCGCAAGAGCAGTTGCCCGATCGGCTCGCCGGTTTGCAGTGAGATGGCCCGGATGGTCGCCAGCCGCGAGGAGTCGATGGCGCCGCCCTCAACGAGCTGCTCCTCGATCCCCTTCTCCGGCCGGGAAGCCCGTTCGGGCCGTGGGGCGAAGCCTCGCTCCAGGGCTCGCCCGGCCTCGGAGGGCGTGCAGAGGACCATTCGGGGGACGAGTCCCGTCAGCTCCCGAATCTCGACGAAGACCCCTTCCGGAGGCAGGTTGGGACTGGCCACTACGATCTCCGGCTGCTCGACGAGGAGGGGGACCAGCTGCCATCGCTCGGCCAGGTCCCGGGGGATCACCATGCAGAGGGCGGGGTTCACCCGGTAGCGGTCCAGCCTCACCCAGGGCAGGTAGAGGGCGAGTCCAAGCCTCTCGGCGAGGTCGCTCTCCTTCGCCCCCCTCGCCTCTTCGACGCGAACGGAGGGACGCTCGGCGGGCGCCCACACCCGGTCCAGGGCCACCTGGATCTCCGCGCGGCTGCTGACGAGGGGCGCAACCTCGCAGGCCATCATACTGCGCAACTGGGCCAGGAGCCGTCGGTCCGCCGGGTCCGAAGTCGCCGCCGTCAGGAGGTCGCCGTCGCGGGCCAGAGGGATCACGTGATGGGCTCGGGCGAAGGACTCCGGAAGCTGGCGAACGAGGTAGGGGTTCAGCGGGTAGCGAGCGAGAGGAACGTAGCGGCCCTGAGCGCGATCTCCGGCGATCCCCTGCTGAACTCGTGCGATCATGGCTTCCTCGCCGCTCTCCGGTTGCGTCGCAGCCGGACGAAGACCCGACGGAGATCGATCATGGTGTAAGCGACCAGGAAGAGGGACACGATCACAATGGGGATGGTGAGGTAGCCCAGAAAGACGATGAGGAAGAGTGCCAACCAGACGACGATGACCAGGGCGACGCGCACGATCACCCCCAGGAGGACCAGCGCGCCCACTTCGTCCGTCATCCTTCCGCCTCGATCGCCAGTTGCATGGTGCCGGCTCGATCGGCGATCACCCTGGGCTTGAACTGAGTGAGGCCCGCCAGCCGTTGTCCTAGTGGGAGGATGCCGTCGTACTGGACGCTCGCGTACAGCGTCCCCCGGTAGAAGCGCCGAACCTTGACGCTGCGGACGCCCTCAAGCCGGCCCAGGGCATCCTGGAAGGCCGCCAGCGACCGGAAGCTGCCGAAGGGGCCGGCCACCAGGTTGATCGTGCCGTGGGCCGGGAGATGATCGTCGTTTCCCTCCTCCTGAACGCTCTGGACCTCCTGGATGGACGGGGGTTCGCCTCCCGCGGTCCGGCTGGGTGGTCCGTCCAGCAGGTTCACAACACCGTCATGCTGAGCGTAGCGAAGCATCTCTCCGCCGACTGGAGATCCTTCGCTGGCGCTCAGGATGACAACGGAATGTGCTGCCGACTTGCCGGATGCGCCGCTGAGCACCGCCAGCGCATGGTCGATGGGGGCGTCCTTGAGCAGGACAGCGTCCAGATCGACCAGCAGGGCTCCATCAACCTTCGGGTCGCCGGCTAGGCCGATGAACCGGCTCGGAGGGCTCAGCAGTCTCGCCATCTTGAGGGCTGCCGGCACCCCTCGCCCAGGGGAATCCAGGTCCAGCAGGACGACCTGCGGAGAGTGGGCCAGCAGGAGGTTGGCCATCTCCACCCAGCTTCTTACCGGGCCGACTACATCGAAAACGGCCGCCTGCATCAGGACGACGGAGGCAAGCGAGCAGGTGTCCTCGTCTTCTCCGACGAGGAGCACTCTAGTCACACTCGACACCCGTGTGGACCTCCATTAGGTGTCATCCTGAGCGATAGCGAAGGATCTCCTCTGGCCACGCGGAGATGCTTCGTTGCGCTCAGCATGACAGTACGTATCACCTTCACTTCAGTGGAGCCCTACGTATCGAGGCCAGATTGGCAGTCCGCCAGGCGGACCTCAACCCTGTCCGGGGCCACGGACACAGGCTGCAGGTCGTACTGGGGAAGACCCGTCAGCCGGTTCATCAGGGGCAGGGCGTTGGAGTACCGGACGGTCAGGTGCAGTTTGCCCTTCTCGAAGGCTCGGGTCGTGACGTCCACTACTCCAGGCAGCCGGCGGACCGTCCGCTGGAAATCGACGAGGGCCGCGAGGCTGTCGAATGGCGATGCCGTCAGCTCCATGGCGGTCGCGAGGTCGGGCAGTCTGTCCGGCACAGGCTGCTCCGCTGCAGCCGAGCCATTCCGCTCCGGCTTGGCAGCGATCGCGGCCCCCCCGGCCTCAGCTTCTCTCTTGATGGCTGGGGTTGCCCCAAACTCCGTCCCCATCCGACCGACGGTTTCCTCGCTGTCCAGATCCTCGGCCATCGATAGGATCGATGCTCGGACCTCAGTGAGCGTCTCCAGGGCCTTCCGGTCGGCATCCTGGCGGCGCCGTTGGGCCTCCTCCCCTGCCTTTTCAAGCAACAGCACGGACTCTCTCTGGAGTTCCAGCGCTCGCCGCGCCGTCTCCTCGTAGTCATCGGCGCTCTGGGCCTTGGCGGTCCGTATGTGCGAATCGGCAGCTTCCTCCGCGCTGGCCAGCAGTTGGGCCGCCATCTTGAGTGCCTGCTTGGCCAATGCGTGATCGGCCGCTCCAGGCTGCTCGAAACGGACCAGCCTCTCGTTGGCCTCCCGGAGGGCGGCCCGGAGCTCGTCGTTGCTCTTCTGCAGCTCCTCGTTCTTCCGCCCCAGCTCCTTGACGCTGGAGACGATGTCCCGTAGGAGCTGCTCGACGCCGGCGTTGTCGAGGCTGCGCCGATCGAAGTTGAACCGGATAAGGCTGGGCTCTGGGGCGTCCACTTCTACCTGCATTCGGGTTCGAACTGTGTGGTTGGAGGGTTGGGATCTCGGCAGAGGAGTGAGGAGCGATCCCATATGCTCGACAAGGTTCCCATGAACAACAGCTTAGTATCGCCGGAATCCAGTTGAGATTCAATGGGGAGCCGGTCTTCCCGCCACCACGGCCACATTATGCAGGCCGCGGTCGGGGGAAATAGGGACGATAGTCCTGCCCTGGCCGGCTAAAGGGCACGATATCTTCTGCCGAAGATCACTCAAGGAGCATACCTGGACCGCCTGCTGGGCGTACGCGCAGGAACAGAGAGGATGTAGTAGACTGGGTGGCGGGGTTGAACGCATTCCGATTGGATTCGCGAGGCAGGAGCCTCCGTTGAGGAGCGAACGAGCGGTGAGATTCGGCTGGCGGGGACGTGTCGGGCTGTTGCCCGGGCTGATAGTGAGCGGCGCGAGCCTCGTGCTGTTGCTCCGAAACGTGGAGTGGAACCAACTGTGGGCCGCGCTGGAAAGGGCCGAGTACTGGTGGCTTGCGCTCTCGGTGGTGGCTCTCCTGGTGGCCGTGGCTTTCAAAGTGCTGAAGTGGTGGCTCCTGGTGCTGCCGGCGGGTGGAGCATCCCCGAGAAATCTCCTGTACAGCCTGTCGGTGGGCTATCTGGTCAACACTGTGCTCCCTGGGAGGTTGGGGGAGCTGGCCCGCGCCTATCTGCTGGCGAGACTGGAACGGGTGAGCCTCGCCACGGCGCTTTCCACCGTAGCCGTGGATCGGGTCCTGGACGTAGTAGTGCTCGCCTTCATGCTGGCGGCAGCTCTGCCCATGGCGGCCTTGCCGGAGTGGGTGGTCCGGTCCGGACTGGTCGTGGGCGGAGGTGGGGTTGGTTTGCTGGCGGCCTGCCTGTTGCTGGCGCACCCGGCGGGACGCGAGGCGCTTCTCCGGGGTCTCAAGGCCAGCCCGCGTTTCCCGGGCAGGGTGGCGATCGAGAGGTGGGTCGGGGAACTCTGCCTGGGAGTGGAGGGGCTTCGAGGGGTGGGGGCGCTGATTCGAGTTAGCGCGGCGAGCCTCGCGATCTGGCTATCGACCGTCCTTGTGTTCTACTTCGGCCAACAGGCTTTCCACCTTTCCCCCTCCATCTGGCCTGCCGTCCTGGTGACGGCGACCACCAGCATGGGGATGGTGGTGCCCTCTTCGCCGGGGTACGTGGGGGTGTTCCACTATTTGGTGGTGTTGTCGCTGACCGCCTTCGGCGTGGAGAGAGAGGCGGCGTTGGGCTACGCCGTGGTGATCCACCTGGTCGAGACCCTGTCACTGGGGGTGATGGGTGTCTTCTCCCTCTGGCGGTGCGGCCTCAGCTTGATGGGATGGAGAGAGGGAGCGCCCGATCCTGAACCGGCTGTTCCCTCTGGAACCGAGCGTTGACGCTGGCCAGGCCCTGCCTTATGCTACCGCTGCATTCCCCCTCGCTAGTCTGAAAATGGCGTAGGGCGGGGTCTTGTACCCCGCCGCCTGGTGCCAGACATGCGGCCGGCGGCGGGGGATAAACCCCCGCCCTACAGCGGTACAACCCTCTGGAGGTTGCCTTGTCTCGTGCTTTCACCGGGCTCATCGCTGTGGGGCTGGCGCTCCTCTGCTTCGGTGTTTCGCCGGGGGTAATTGCCGCTCAATGGAGCGCTCCCTACACGGCGTTCCCGGAAGGACCGGCGGAGGCCTGGCAGACTGTCCTTTCTTTCCTTGCCGCGGCGGGGTTGGACGGCTGGCTGCCGGCGGTTGGGCTGGCTCTGCCAATCCTGGTCGGTTTCGCCTTCCTAATCCGGCGGCTCGCTCGGCGGCGTAAGAGCCCTTCGACGCCGGTCGACGGGGCCGAATCCGGCGAAGGCCGGGAGCCGCCTGCTGACACGGTGAAGATGACAGACGCTGTCATGCTGAGCGTTAGCGAAGCATCTCCACGTGGCCAGGAGATCCTTCGCTCCGCTCAGGATGACGCCTATCAGGATCAGCGTGTCAAAGGACTGGCTTCGGTGGGGCCGATCCCCGCCGACAGGTCGCCTGAGGGCGGGGGGGCGACTGACCCCGGGGAACCGCCTGATTCTCCCGAAGAAGACCGGCCTCAGGTGGCTGGTGCCCTGGTGGCTATGGGTCAGGAGGCCGCCCGAAAAGGCGATCGGGAGGTCGCGTATGGGCTGATCCGACAGGCGCTGGAGACGGATCCGAGGAACGTCGATGCCTGGATCTGGCTGGCGGCCACGACCGAATCGCCGCGGGAGTCGGTCATTTGCCTGAAAACGGCGCTGTTGCTGGACCCGGAGAACCCGAAGGCAAAGCGGGGACTGGCCTACTATCAGCCTCAGTTGGACGAAAGCGGTGGGGAGCAATGAGCACGGAAGCTGATTCCAATCTCTTTTGGCACGAGGGATCTCCCGCTCAACCGGGGGCGCAGCCTGAAGGGCCCGAGGCGGTCGGTGGCGCCGCTGCGGGACTGTCGACTGAGGTGCTGAGGATCGCCTTCCATGAGGCGATGCAGGCCCGCCTGGACGCTTTTCTCGCCGGGGAACGGGTGTACGACGAACTGGTGAGGGCGGCCGAAGCGCGATCCGGGCAGATCCTGGCCGAGGCTCAGGCAGAAGCGGATCGGATCCTCGACAACGCCCGGACCGAGGCGGAGCAGACCCTGGTCGAGGCCGTGCGGCAGACCAAGAGTCTCCAGGATGAGGCCGTTCGTCAGGCGTGGGAAACCAACCTCGCCCTGGCCGATCTTCGATCCCAGCGTTCCACACGGATCCACGCCCTATGGACCCGACTGACGGGCAGGTCCGAGGAGGCAGAGCCGCCCCCAGCCGAGCCGGGATCGGTCCTCGTCGGGCATCCCGGCTTCGCTCGACCGGTTCGGTCCGGCGAGCTCGCGATCTCGCCAGTCGCCACCTCGATCCCCTCGGCGGGGTCCGCCGATCTCGCTCCAGATGCTGCGCCGGACTCCGACCGAGTCGAGCAGGCGGCGGACTCCCCGTGCGAGCGACAACTGCCGGCGGGGGATCCGGAGGTCGGGCTTGCCCCTTCGCGGCCGTCCTCGGAGATGCTATCGGGCGAGACGAAGACCACGGACAACCGCTATTCAACCGAGGCCGGGGCGTCCGGGAAGGGATCCTGGACGGTGCCCGACTGGCTGAAGTAGGCGTCTCGCGTGTACCCTGGCGCGGCTCCTGGCAGGCGGCGGAGAACTCCGGGAGCGCCGACTACAGCTTCGACTTCCGGCTGCGGGTGCTCTGGACCGACGATCCCGGCACTTTCGACGCCCCCACCACCGTCTCCGTCTCACAACAGCCTCTGTTGACCTCTCCTCGGTGAGACCGGCTCAGATTGCCCTGTAATGTAGGGCCTTTTCATTGTCACCCTGAGCGGAGCGAAGGGTCTCCTCTCGCCGCCCCGGGAGATGCTTCGCTTCGCTCAGCATGACAGTCCGGCCAACCTCGAAAAGGCCCTACCTGTAATGGTGGCGCAACACGTTTTGTCGCTAAATGTAGTACAATGCGTCTTAAGTGGCCGGACCCAGTGGCCACGGTCTTCGAGGTTCGATCGGACCTACTCCCGGCCCGTGGGGCCGGAGGGCTGCTAGACCGCGGCTCGATGGGCAGCAGTGCAGGGTGCTCGGACCGGGAATGGCGGAGGGTTTGCCCTGCCTGAGGGGCCCGTCCGGGCAAAAGGGGTGATACCGCTATGGCGAGTGGAGATTTGGTGGTTAGGATTGCCGGCGAGTCCGGTGAAGGGGTCATAAGCACCGGGGAACTGGTGGCGCAGGCTGCGGCGCGTGCGGGCTACGAGCTGCTGACTTTCAAGACCTACCCGGCCGAGATCAAGGGTGGGCACACCCTGATCCAGCTTCGGCTGAGCGACCGTCGCCTCTACACCCAGGGGGACCAGCTGGACGTCCTGTTGGCCTTCAACCAGGAGGCCTACGACAAGAACGTTGCCGACCTGAAGCCGGGTGGCCTGCTCATCTACGACTCGGCCGAGTTCACGCCGCCCGAGAGCGGCGACCGGCAGCAGTACGCCGTGCCCCTCACGGAGATCGCCAGGAGCCAGCTCAAGTTCGAGCTGGGCAAGAACGTGGTGGCCGTGGGGGTGGTGGCGGCCCTGTTCGATCTTCCCAAGGAGCAGTTGGTTCGGCTCCTTCAGGAGAAGTTCGGCCGGAAGGGCGAGGATGTAGTGGCCAAGAACGTGGCCGCCCTGGAGGCCGGGATCCGGTACGTTCAGGATCAGATGGGCGGGAAGCCGCTCTTTGCCGTTGGCGCCGCGGAGCATCGGGGCGAGATGGTCGTCGTCTCGGGCAACCAGGCCCTGGCCATGGGCGCCATCGCGGCGGGCTGCCGCAACTACTTCGGGTATCCCATCACCCCGGCCACCGACATCATGGAGTTCCTGGCGGCCCACCTGTCCAAGGTGGGTGGATCGGTGGTCCAGGCGGAGGACGAGATCGCGGCGGCCGGCATGGTGCTGGGAGCCTCCTACGGAGGGGTCCGAGCCATGACGGCCACCTCGGGACCCGGCCTCAGTCTGATGGTGGAGATGCTGGGGCTGGGGGCCATGGCCGAATTGCCGGCCGTGGTCGTGGACGTCCAACGGGCGGGTCCCTCTACCGGCATGCCGACCAAGCACGAGCAGGGGGATCTGAAGCTGGCCGTGTCGGGCGGGCACGGTGAGGTTCCCCGGATAGTCCTGGCTCCTACCTCGGTGGAAGACTGCTTCTGGCAGGCCATCAACGCCTTCAACCTGGCCGAGCAGTACCAGATGCCGGTGATCCTGCTCTCCGATACGGTGCTCGCCACCCGGACCGAGAAGATACCGCGGCCAGACCTCTCGAAGGTGGAGCTGAAGGGACGGCTGCTCTACCAGGCCGATGGGAGCGGCAACGGCCACGAGGGAGGCCGCTTCAAGAGGTACAGCTTCACTGCCACCGGGGTCTCGCCCATGAGTGTGCCGGGTCAGGCCGGCGGCCAGTACGTAGCCACCGGTCTGGAGCACGGCGAGCTGGGCCGCCCTCGCTACGATCCAGATACCCACAGCCGCATGACCGAAAAGCGGTTCAGAAAGCTGGCGGCTGCTGCGGCGGATGCGCCGCCCGCGGACCTCTACGGTGACCCCTCGGCCGAGATCGGCATCGTCACCTGGGGCTCCACGATGGGGGCCGTGGTGGAGGCCGTGGATCTGGCCAGGGAGAAGGGCATCGCCGTGGAGGCGCTGGCGCCCAGGATGTTGTGGCCGATCCCCGACCGCCAGGTGGGGGAGTTCGTCAGGAGCAAGAAGGTACTGATTGTGCCTGAAGTCAACTACAGCGGGCAGTTCGCCGATCTGCTGGCGGCCCGCTACAAGCGCGACGTCGTGAAGCTGAGCAGCTACGGCGGGACTCCCATCAAGGTCGCGCGGATCGTGAAGGCGATCGAGGAGGTGGGGCAGCATGTTGGATAGCACTGCCTTGATCGAACGGACCCTGGAGGATTACAAGAGCGACGAGAAGCCGACCTGGTGTCCCGGCTGTGGGGACTTCGGCGTGCTGAACGCCGCCTACAACGCCATGCGTGAGAAGGGATTCGATCCCAAGGATGTGGTGGTGGTGTCCGGCATCGGCTGCTCCAGCCGGATCCCCTTCTTCGTGGCAACCTACGGCTTCCATGGCGTGCACGGTCGAACCATGCCCATCGCCACGGGGCTGAGAGCGGCGAGGCCCGAACTCTCGGTGCTGGTGATGGGAGGTGATGGGGATGCCTTCGCCATCGGCGGAGGCCACTTCCTGCACGCGGCCCGCCGCAACCTGGATGTGACCTACCTGATCATGGATAACAGCATCTATGGTCTCACCAAGGGACAGACCTCGCCCACCAGCCGGGTCGGCTTCACCACCAAGACCACGCCCCACGGCAGCGCCGATCGCTCTGTGAACCCCCTGCTGCTGGCCCTGACCGCCGGGGCGACCTTCGTGGCCAGGGGCTTCTCGGGGCAGCCCAAGGAGCTGGCCGACCTGATCGTTCAGGGGATCGACCACAAGGGGCTCTCGATCATCGACGTGTACAGCCCGTGCCCCACCTTCAACAAGGTGAACACCTTCAAGTTCTATCGGGAGCTGGTTGAGGCGCTTCCCCAGGATCACGATGCCGCTGACCTCGGCGAGGCGATGCTGAAGGCTCGGAGCGAGGATCCCCTCTACGTGGGGGTTTTCTATCGGGAGGAGGCTCCCAGCTTCGAGGAGGGGCTGGAGGGCCAGAAGGCCGCCGGTGAAACCGACGCCCACGACCTGCTGGAAGGGTTGTTCGACCGGTTCAGTTAGGACCGGGGCCCTCGAGACGTAGGGCAGGGCGCCCTGCCCTGCCGCCCGGCTTTCGGTTAGACCTGGGCGGCGGGGCACAGGCGTGACGTTGCGCCCGCTCGCGTCACGCGCCCTACAGCAGGCGGCTTGGGGCGGGTCTCAAACCTGCCCTTACGGGTGTCTAGTACCGTTTGCCCCGCTGGCGGGTGATGTCGAACTTGGCCGTGCTGGCCACGTGCATGACCGTCATGACCCCCGCCTGAACGGGATCGGACACCACCAGGTCGGCCACGTCGGGGACGCTCCCGGCCATGTTGAGGGAGACCACCACGATCCCCTTGGCCTGGACCTCCCTCACGGCCTCGGTGATCTCGCCTCCCATGAGGGATCCCGCCAGCACCACCGCCTTGGCCCGGGGCAGCCGAGCCACGGCCCTCACGGCTGCCGCGAGCTCCCTCTCTCCGACCAGCGGTATGGTGTCCACCGAGATCCGCTCCCCGCGGATGTTGTGGCGGTCGGCCTCGCTGACGGCCCCCAGCACCACCTGGCCCACCTGGGCTCCACCGCCTATCACGATGATCCGCTTGCCGAAGATCCTCCAGAAGGAGGGCATCTCCTCCACGGATTCCACGATGTCCAGCCGGGATAGATCCTCCATCAACGCACTGGCGTCGGCCACCCCCTCCAGCTCGAAGTAGGTGGATGATCGATCCCCGTGCCGATCGGTGATATCCACGTAGGTGATGTTGGCGTTGTGCTCCAGGATCACCCCGGTGAGCTGGTGCAGGATGCCCGGCCGGTCGTAGGTGTGGACGGCGATGGCCAGAAGATTGGGCGTGCTCTCGGGCATGCGGGGTCTCCAGGTGACGAGGGATAGTGTGGAGGGAGGATAGGATATGGCAGTCGCGGTGTCAACCGCGGGGGCGGCGGTGCCGATGACGGTTTTGTAAGCAGGCAAGCGAGGCGGGCGCATCGGGGGAGCAAACGGGCGGTGATGGTGGGCGGGGCTCGCTGTCGGGAGGGAGAAGGAGGGACGACGGGCGCGGGGCCAGCCTGAAGCCGGCCCCGGGTGCTAGCTACGCGCTCTGTTTCAACAGCTGGCGGGCTTCGTCGCCCACCCCCATCTCGAGGCAGTCGCAATAGGTGGAGTATATGGACTTGTCCAGGACTTTGACGATGGAATCCTCCAACTGGCCGACACAACTGCGCCTTAGCCAGAGTAAACGCCGGAGTCGCAGCAGGAACATCCGCTGCTGTCCCTGAGGTCCCCCAGGCGTGTTGTCTCCAAAGATAGACTCTGCGCCACGCTGCCAAGCAGGATGTGGTGCTGCCATTTTCACCCGACCTCCTCTTCGGCGCGCTGTGCGGACCCCCCCGACTCCTCGAGACAAGCCGGCCGGGGACGCTCGGACAGCGAGTTCTGAGCATCGGCCGCAAATCCCCTACGGCTTACAGGCATGTGGTGTGCCAGACGGCGGTGAAAGAGGAAAAGGCTCTCATCTTCGGGCAGGCCGCCCAGAGGGCATGATGCTTGCGTAGAGCCGGGCTGCCTCGCGCCGGACCGCACAGGCAAGGTGGTGCAATGAGAGAACACGCTGATTACTTTACCCAGACCTCCCTGGAGCCCGCCTCCGAGGAGGACGAGGAGATGCTGGACTGGCTGAACCGGGCCCTGGCGTCGGATCCCAGGACCACCGATGCCCTGGTCATGGCAGAGGTGCACAACGGCGAGGTCGTCTTACGGGGCGACGTGACGGTCCCCGGCACCAAGTCCGCCGCTGAGGACGTGGCCTGGGGGATACCGGGCGTGCACTCGGTGGTGAACCAGATCGTGGCTCACGGGCCGGCCGCCGCCGACTGACCGACTCCAGGGGGCGTGTGGGGTTGTCGGAGAGCCAGTTGGATCGAGTCGTTAGCACGCTTCTTGCAAGAACATATGGCGTAGAAGCCTGTCGGGGGGACAGCCTTCTCGCTGCGCTGGGCCGGCGATCCCACACGCCGGCCCAGTGTGTTTGTCCAGCTGTAGAGACGCGACACGTCGCGTCTCCACGGGGGCTGTCCGCCGGCCCCTGGTTCAGTTGTCCCTGATGCAGGAGTGTCCGTCGGGGTCCATGGAGTCGCCGCAGAGGGGACAGGTCGGCCTGCCGGCCGATATCACCGACTCGATGCGATTGCTGAGGGCTCGCACCTGCGCGGCGGTGGCCAGGCAGGTGAAGGAAGCAGGCCCCTCAGGGTCGTCCTCGGAGTCGTGAATCAACAGGACGAACATGTCGCTGTCGGTCTCGTACCCCAGCGACAGCTGTCCTACCTTGAAATCCACCTGGGCGGGCGCCGGGAACTCCAGGGTGGGCTCGTAGGGTTCCGGAGCCCTTCCGTACAGCTTCCATTCGGGCCGGCCGGAGATGCGAGCCAGCAGCTGATCGATAGCCACCCCGAGGGCCCTCAGCTCCTCCTTCTCCAACCAGAGCGAGGCGGTACCCTCACGGCTGGCTACCAGAAGACGGAAAGTTCTTTTGCCCGGAGGCCCCTCGGTATCCGCATCCAGGCGCAGTACCGGTCCGAAATCCTTGGGGTCGTAGGTCATTCCAGCCTCTTCACAGTCCCTGCTTTTCACGCCAAGGATACCATATCGGGGAGCGCGAGGTGCGTGGCGCGAGGCACGGGGGGTGCAGGAGGTGCACTGTATGCAGTTCGCACCAGGCGCTACACGAGGGGCCAGGGGATGTTGCGGTTTGGGTCCAGCCGGGGGTACCTCCTGGTGCGGAGGAACCGATCCACCCGCCCAAAGAAGGCGTCGATCTCCTCGGATGCCAGATCGGGCTCCAGCTCGGCGCGCAGCCGGTCGCGTCGGGCCGGGTCATCCCGCAACGATTCCAGCTGCTCCAGCAGCCGCTGGGGGATCGGTTCGCCGCAGTAGTCCCACAGCACCGTGCGCAGCTTGGGATCCACGTGGAAGGTGAGCCCGTGGTCGATGGCCCAAACCCGGCCGTCGACTCCCAGTATGCAGTGGCCGGCCTTGCGGTCGGCGTTGTTCACCAGCAGGTCGAAGAGGGCGATCTCCATCAGCTCCCGCCGCCGCTCCTCCTGGAAGGCGAAGAGGTCGGGCTGCCCGGCCGTGGGCACGTAGAGCTGGACGCTCCCAACCCCAAAGGGGCCCTTGCGGAGCACCGTGACCGGGATGTTGGGCCAGCCCAGATGGCGGCTGGTGACGTAGGCCGCGTGCTCTCTGAGGTGAAGGGTGCCCCAGGGGAAGTCCCAGAGGGGCCTCTCCCCGCGCTGGGGCTTATAGACGGCCAGGAACTGTCCCCGGTTGTCGGCCGACATCAGCACCGTGAAGGTGTAGTTGCTGCCGGAGGGCACGACCCGGTATTCCTGGATCTCGCCCTGCTCCAGCAGAGATGCCGCCTCTTCGGGCGGCACGGCTACGGTGCGCTGTGCGGCCGGGGGCGGGGAGGCCGCCCGTCTCTTTCGCCGGTCGTTGCGGGCCGGCTCTGCTTCGTGACCTGCTGCCACCTATTCTTCTGCCGACCTTCCAGGGCGGGGCCGGCGTCGGCCGGCCCCGTTGCTCCAGCGACAATGGTACCGCTCTTACGGGAAACCCTCAACCAAGGGGACGGCAAAGCCGGCGGCCGGTGAATCCGGCCGCCGGCCACCGGCCAGGTCAGACCGCTGCAGGCTCCGGGGGTATGATGGCCCAGCAGAGCAGGTAGACAGGCACTCCGATGAACCCTAACATGGGCAGCGAGAAGGCCGCCCAGATGAGCCGGACGATGGTCGGGTCTACCTCGAGGTACTCGGCGATGCCGCCGCACACGCCGGCGATGAGCCGGTTGCGCCTCGAACGATATAGATGCCGCATTCTCCATCACCTCCTGTCGCCGCGATCGGCGGGAGGCAAGCTGGGCAAACCCCATGCCGGGGGCTGTGGGTTTGCCCAGGACGTTACTCTAAACTATAATATGGGTATCGCTAGGAGACTGCGGCGAGGCCACCTCGAGCGTGCGCCCTGGTCACGGGCTTCTCGGGAGCCTCGCTAATAGTGTTAGCCTCGAAAGGAGAGGGGATGATCAAGATCCGGTTGCGGAGGACCGGCGCCAAGAAGCAGCCGAGCTACCGAATAGTGGTGGCCGACGTCCGTGCCCCGCGAGATGGCAAGTACATCGACCTTGTGGGCCACTACAATCCGCTGACCGAGCCGGCGACCATCCAGGTGGACGTCGAGAAGGCAGCCAAGTGGGTCGGCCAGGGGGCTCAGTTGACCGAGACCGTCGAGAAGCTGTTCACTCGAGCGGGGGTAATGGACCAGGTCCGGGGGACCAAAGGATAAACTGACGGCCTGGGAAGGACGGACTCGAAGTTATGAAAGAGCTGGTGGAGTTCATCGCCCGGTCGCTGGTAGATGACCCCGCCTCGGTGCGGGTGACGGAGATCGAGACCGACCAGTTGACCACCTACGAGATCGAGGTGGCCTCGGAGGACGTGGGGAAGCTGATCGGCCGCCAGGGCCGCATAGTCAAGGCGGTCAGGTCCGTCGTCAGGGCCTCGGCGGCGCGGCAGGGCAAGCGAGTGGCCGTGGAGGTCGTGTAACGCGCTCCAGACCGCGGTCTGGAGCGCGGGAGCAATATGTACCTGGTTATCGCCCGCATCGTTTCACCTCAAGGCAATAGGGGTGAGGTCAAGGCCGAGCTGGTCACGGATTTCCCCGAGAGATTCGCCTCGACCGCGTCCGTCTACCTGGGGCCGGAGCACCGTCGTTACGAAGTGGAGGGCCACCATTTCCTGGAGGATGCGGTGGTGCTGAAGCTGAAGGAGGTCGACACCATCGACCAGGCGGAGCGGCTGAGGGGAATGCTGGTGGAGGTGCCGGAAGAGGAGGCCGTCAAGCTTCCTAAGAACCACTACTTCTGGCACCAGATCCTCGGTCTCCGAGTCGTTTCCGTCGAAGGCGAGCTCCTCGGCCAGGTCGACGACATCCTGCAGACCGGCAGCAACGACGTCTACGTGGTGCACGGCCCACGGGGTGAGCTGCTTATTCCCGCTATCAAGCAGGTGGTGAAGTCCGTGGATCCGGCCCAGGGCACCATAACCGTGGAGCTGATGCCGGGGCTAGAAGACTAGAATCTGCCATGGCCGAACGGCCGAGAGTCTACCGAACCAAAGGCGTGGTACTGAAGAGGATCGACCTCGGCGAAGCCGACAAGATCCTCATCCTTTACACCTCCAATGCCGGCAAGCTGCGGGCTGTGGCCAAAGGGGTTCGTCGCCCGGGGAGCCGCCTGGGCGGACACGTAGACGACCTCGCCTACGCCGACATGCTGCTGGCCAGGGGTCGGGATCTGGACGTGGTCACCCAGAGCCAGACCCTGGAGACCTTCCGCCGGATGCGCGAGGAGCTGAAGCGCACCAGCCTAGCCTACTACGTGTCGGAGCTGGTGGACAGCTTCACCGAGGAGCGGATCGAGAACCGGCCTCTCTTCGACCTGCTGGTGGCGACCCTCGGCCTCCTGGCCGAGCAGGACGACCTCTCCACCGTGGTTCGCTTCTTCGAGCTGCACCTGCTGGAGCTGGTGGGGTACCGCCCGGAGCTGTCCCGCTGTCTGAGCTGCCGGGGGGAGATTCGGCCCGAGACCAACTACTTCGACGCCCTGAGAGGGGGCGTGCTGTGCCCCGCCTGCGGCCACCACGACGTGACGGCCGCGGCCCTTTCCCTCAACGGGCTGAAGGTGCTTCGCCATCTCCAGCGGCTGGAGTCCTCGCCTGAGGGCGGCCTGCGGCTCGATGGGTCCACCCGTCGGGAGGTCGAGTCCGCCATGCGTTCCTACATCGAGCAGCTGCTGGAGAGGTCGCTCAAGTCCACGGCCTTCCTGGACAGGCTTCGCCTGGAAGAGTCCTCGGCCCCCTACTACACCGCCTCTAGCTGACCAGCCCCCGCTTCGCCAGCTCCGTCGAGGCCTCCTCCAGACGGTCCTCGGCCGTCTGCTGCCGAACCCAGCCCGCCAGATCGTGGATCCCCTCCTCGAAGGTAACTCTGGGTCGATAGCCGAGGGCGCCGATCCGGCCGACGTCGGCGTAGCAGTGGCGGATGTCACCTTTGCGGAACTTCTGAGCCACGAGGGGGCGGAGCCCGGCGGGACCCACCTTCCGGCAGATGATCTCAGCCATCTCCAGCACCGTGAGGGCCCGGCCCGTCCCCAGGTTGAAGACCTCGTAGTCCGCGGCTTCGCTATCCATGGCCAGCAGCAGCCCCCGGACGATGTCGCTGACGTGGACGAAGTCCCGGCTCTGAAGCCCATCCTCGTACACCAGGGGAGGCTTGCCGTTCAGGGCGCGGGAGGAGAAGATGGCGGCGGCTCCCGTGTAGGGGTTGGAGAGGGCCTGGCGGGGGCCGTAGACGTTGAAGAAGCGCAGCGCCACCGTGGGGATGCCGTAGGCCCTGCCGATGCAGAGGGACATCTCCTCCTGATCCTTCTTGGATATGGCGTAGATGGAGGTGGGCTGCAGCGGCTTCTCCTCAGGGGTGGGCTGGGGCACCAGGGCCGTGCGGCAGCGGGCGCAGAGGGGCTCCCAAAGGGATTCCCGCATCCGTGCCTCGGTGCGGGGCAGCGGCTCCGCGGGGCCGCAGCTGGGGCAACGATAGCTGCCCTCGCCGTAGATGGACATGGAAGAGGCCACCACCAGCTTCCGCACCGCGGGTTGGCGGTTGGCCAGGATGTCCAGCAGCACCGCGGTCCCCAGGGTGTTGGCGGAGACGTACCGCTCAATCTCGTACATCGATTGTCCCACCCCCACGGCCGCGGCCAGGTGAAAGATCACCCGGACCCCCTCCAGGGCCGACCCCAGCAGATCTCGATCCCGGACGTCGCCCCGGATCAACTCCGCCCGGGGATTGAGATAGGTGGGGACCGCGCGAGCAGCCCCGTGGACCTGGGGATCCAGGTTGTCCAGGATCCGCACCTGCACCCCTCGTTCGACCAGGGCGTCCACCAGGTGCGATCCGATGAATCCCGCGCCGCCGGTTACCAGCGCCCTCTCCATCTGCTCCTCTCTCCGCTTGAAGTGGCAGCCTCGTCGCGCCATTGTGGGGGACTGCCGCCTTATATACCATCAGGTAGTCGACGTCGTCCAGTTCCGCGCAGTGCCGGATGACATTGGTTTTTGGGTGCGCACTATGCCCGGACCGCCAACTCCCTCGCCTTGAGGACGGCTGCATTGGCATCCGGCGCATAGAAATCGGCACCAATCTCCTTGGCAAACCGCTCGGTCACAGGAGCCCCGCCAACAGCGATGCGCACCCTGTCTCGCAGTCCCGCCACCTGCAGCGCGTCGATGGTCTCTTTCATGGACAGCATAGTGGTGGTGAGGAGGGCGCTCATCATCACGAAGTCGGGCTTCTCCGTCTGGACCGCCTCAATGAACCTGGCCGGCTTCACGTCCGCCCCCAGATCCACCACCTCAAACCCGCCACCCTGGAGCATCATAGCCACCAGATTCTTCCCGATATCGTGGAGATCCCCCTTGACGGTCCCGATGACCACTTTTCCCCTGGCCCTGGATTCCCCCTCCGACAGCAGCGGCTTGAGAACGGCCAGCCCTGCCTGCATCGCCCGGGCTGACACCAGCATCTCCGGTATGAACAGCTCATGCCTGGCGAACTTGTCTCCCACCACGTCCATCGCCGGTATCAGCGCCGAGTCGAGGATATCTTGAGGGCTCCTACCCTCGTCCAGAGCCCGCTGTGTCAAATCCCTGGCTCTGGCCCCGTTGCCATCGATCACCGCTTGCTTCAACGACTCGTAGTTGGCCATCCCTTCCTCCTGTCTCAACACTCAGCTCAATCGCACGCCGGCGCTGTTGGCTGCTCGCTCGAGGACGGCACGGATCCCCCGCTGGACGTCGACGTCCAACTCAGGGGCCCGGTGGGTCTCCAGGACCTGCTCCACCTTCTCCCTGGCGACCTCCCGGTAGCTCTTCCCCCCGGCCATCTCCCAGTTGCTGCGGTTGTCCCGGTTCATGAGCCTTGGGTACCACTCCTCCCGGAAGTGGCGATAGGTATGATCCTTATCGAGGTACTCCCCATCGGGGCCTGCCTCGTGAATGAGATCGAGGGCGAGGGTCTCCCGGTTCACCGGCTGGGGCTCCATGAAGCGCCTTATCCAGCCGATCACGTCATCGCACATGGTGAGCATCTCGAGGGAATTGGTGAGACCGTACTCTATGTATCCCACGTCGTGGATCAGGTTTGCCCCCATCAGGGAGTCCACCAGCAAGGTCAAAGACGCCTCGGCCAAAGCCTGCTCGTCGGGCAGCTTCGAGTCGCTGCAGCCGGCCATACCGAAGATGGGCAGCCCGTAGTAGTGACAGACGTCGCCGCGGTAGCCCTGGGTCTCGGGGGAGGCATAGGATGAGACCATGGTGCTCATGTCCAGCCCGCCGCCACCGGTCCTCATTACCACGACGGGAGCGCCCTCTCGTACCAGCTGAGCCAGCACCAGGCCGGCCAGCGCACCCGCATTGCCCAGAGCCACCGCCGCGGCAGCGGTCACCGGTGTGATCACCCCGCGGGTGGTGTTGGACCCAACGTAGATCGAGGGAAGCCCCTTCTTCGCCAGGAACATCAGCTTCTGAATCGCCTCCCCGTTGTGCCGTAGAGGGGCGGTAATGTTGATGTAGCAGCAGGCCGTGGGATTGGCTCGCAGGGCATCCGGGCCTCCCGCCACCACCTCAGCCATCTCCACGGCATCCCTGCATCCATCCAGGTCGTGGGTCACGTACACGATCGGCTTGGTGGTGTTGAGAAGCATCGCCTCCATCTGGTAGCGGTCGGAGATGGGGACCGGGACGTCGGAAGGGATGAACATGGACATCACGAAGTCGATGTTGGGGAGGTAGTCGCAAACCCTCATTCCGTCGACCACGTCGGCCAGGGTTGCCTCTCTGCGGGCACCGGTTCGATGGTCCAGGATGTGGGGGCAGTCGGATCCGGTGCCGAAGTAGCAGTTGTTACCCTGGAGGGCCATCACCTGGCGGCCGTTGCGATCGTACAGAGGTATGCGCTTGGGGGCTATCTGGATGGCCCACTCCACCAGACGGGCGGGAATCCGCACCAGGTTGCCCTCCGAGACGTGGGCGCCCGCCTTCTTCAGGAGGGTGACGGCCTCCTCATCGTAGAGGCGCAGGCCCGTGCGCTCCAGGATCTCCAGGGTAGCGAAGTGGATGTCGGCCACCGCGCCATCCGAGAGGCGATGTAACAAAGGGACTTGTTGCGACGAAGTAGCCATTATGCCCGTGACCTCCTGCGGTGTCGTTTCCTATGTGAAGCAAGTTGCCGAACTTGCCGACTGGAGCGCGATGACCGGGATGGATCACCGCGATGCGGCCCCTCTCCAGCTCCCGCTAGACTAGAATCTGGTACCGCTCCCGGATTTGGCCATCAGCCTCTGCCGAAATAGGCATCGGCTGATGGGCGGCCAGGATCTCCCTCGCTCTCTGCCGGGCCCTCTCCAGAGCCCCAACCGAATCCCAAGCCTCCCGCGATCGTCGATCCGAGATCCTGGGGTAGAAGAACTCCGATCGCATGTGCTGAATGGTATGAGGGCTGGTTAGGAAATGCCCCCCTGGGCCCACCTGGTCGATGACCTCCACGGCCAGCGTGTCCTCATTGATCTCGATGCCCCTCACGGCCCGCATGGCCATGCCCAGGATGTCATCGTCGATGACGTACTGCTCGTAGGCCACGGCCCGCATCGACTCCAGCATTCCGGCCGCATGATGGACGAAATTCGCACCAGCGAGGGCCACCTGGGCCACGGAGAAGCCCTTCTCGTAGCCAGCCTGAATGTCCGGGACCTTGCTCTCTGTCAGTCCAGCCGAGTTGTACAGGGGAACCCGGTAGTACTGCGCCAGCTGTGCTGCAGCGGCGTTCAGCATCCCGAACTCGACGGCACCCCCCAAGTAGGCCGCCGTGCGCATATCTGCGGTCGAGGGCACAGCGCCATAAATCACCGGGGCACCTGGACTGACCAACTGGGTGAAGGTCAGCCCAGCCAGCTCTTCGGCGTTTATCAACACCAGCGCGCCGGCGAGAGTAGCTGGAGCGGTGGAACCAGCCATCGGCGCCGAGGAGAGGACCACCGGAATCTGGTGGCGCACTATTTCGGTCAGAACCCTCGTGGTCTCGGTGGCAAAACGAAGGGGGCTGATCATCCAGCTGGTGATGAAAGAGATGATCGGCCGTTCGCACAACCTCTCCTCACTGCCGGCGATAAGGGATGCCAACTCAATGACCTGCCTGGCCGACTCCACGCTGTAGGCCGAGCCCATGACGTGTTTGGTGGTATTGCTCAGGGCCGCATAGTAGGTATTGGTGTCGAGAAGATCCTGGGACACGTCTTGGGCGACCACGGGCCGCAGGTAGAAGTGGATATTGTCGAGGGCATCTACCAGCCTGGCGATGTCGGCCACGTCGCGTAGCGCAGCCGGCCTGGCCTCTCCGGTCTCCAGATCCAGCACTGTCAAAGCCGCGCCCCCGCTGCCCAGATAGACCCGCCGGCCTTCGAGAACCAGGTCGTGTTTCTCCTCACGACCACGGAGAACGAGACGGGAAGGCACTTTAGCCAGGGCGTCTTCCAGCATGGCCCGCGGAATCCTCACGCTGGAGCCCTCGACTCGGGCTCCCCCCTGTCTGAAGATCTCCAGCACTTCTTCGCCTTCCACCTTTATCCCGGTTCGTTCCAGCACAGTGACGGATGCCTCGTGAATGCGGCGGACATCCTCGCCGGTCAAGGGCTGGTATTGGCCTCCCACAAGCCCTTTCTCGATCACGCCGGGCCTCCCTTCCTAGAGGGTCGCTCTCCGCTATTCTCTCTTGATCCTCTCCCTGGCCCGCTCCACATCGTAGAAAGGGATATGACTGTCCGTCGCCTCGATCTTCCATACTGTCCCGCTCCGCGAGATACAGGAGATATAGAAGTTCTCAGCATCGTCCCCTCCTTCATCCCACCAAGGCCCTCCCCCCACCGCTTTCATGGCCACGTAAGGCGCCATGGACAGGGCAACCGCCGGGCACAGCTCCTTGGGGGGATACAGAGGCGAATAGGTGTACTCGAAGGTATCACCCAGTTTGTGACGGCAAGTCCCTCGCTGTTCCACCATGGTCACTCGTACCACCCAGGGGCCCTCTCTGACCGCCAACATCTGCGAACGACCTCCTCACTATATCGCCATCGCGCCGTAGTCGCGCCAGGGCGGGGCTCGTCCAGGGAACGGACAGCTAGCGCGGTCGGGACGGCCGAAACTGCCCCTAGAGACTCGGCGGGCGACCTAGAGGACTCTCCGGTCGCCCGTCCTGCTACTTGACCAACCCCTGGCTCTTCAGAAACTCCTTGGCGACATCCTCCGGTGCGCGCTTCTGGACATCCACCGCAGCGTTCAGCGAGGCCATCGTCTGGTCCGTGATCTTGCCAGCGAGCTTGTTGAGGATCTCCGCCACCTGGGGCGACTTGTCCAGGAGATCCTGCCGCACTATGGGTGCAGCATAATAGGGCGGGAAGTAGGCCTTGTCGTCGGCCAGCACAGCCAGGTTGAGAGCCGGTATTCTGCCATCGGTGGCGAAACCGGAGATGACGTCCACCTGCTTCTCGGCCACAGCGCTGTACATCAGTCCCGGGTCCATGCCCTTGGCATCCTTGAAGGCAAAGCCATAGGCGGTGGCGAGACCAGGCAGGCCATCGGGGCGGACGATAAACTCCTGAGTAGCCCCTAACACCATGCCCTTCGACTGAGCGGAGAGATCCGAGACCTTCTTGACACCCAGTTGGTCGGCCTGGTCCTTCCTCATCACCAGAGCGTAGGTGTTGTTGAATCCCCAAGACTTCAGCCAAACCAGGTTGAACTGCTCCTTGTACCCTTTCTGGACGGCCTCGTAGGCCTTGTCGGGATCGCTAATCACCGGCTGCTTCAACATCACCGTAAGGCCCGTGCCGGTATACTCCACGTAGACGTTGATGTCGCCTTTCTTCAGGGCCTCGTGCACCAGAGCACTGCCTCCAAGGCCAATCTTCTTCTCCACCGGATAGCCGTTCTCGGCCATCAAGGAGGCGACCATGTTTCCCACAATGAACTGCTCGGTGAAGTCCTTGGAGCCAACTATGATCTTCGGTTTTTCTGCTGGCGCGGAGCCGCTGCATGCGCTTCCCAACACCGTGGCTACCAGCGTCAGTAGTAGTAGCGGGAACATCACTCCGGTTTTCATTGCGCAACTCCTTATCTTCCAGCTTCGAGGTGTGGCTCCCATTCAGCTTCTGCGGTCGAAGGCCACCTCCTTTCCTCGTCGCTTACACCCGGATCCCCATCGGCGTAAGCCCTATCTCCATGCGTCCCAGGAGCAGATCGGCCAGGATTGCCAGCAATGCCGTGGGAATAGCTCCGGCCATCAGCATGGGCCCATCTACCATGGCGATACCTCGAAAAATGAGATCGCCCAAGCCGCCCGCACCGATGAGAGCAGCCAGCGTAGCGATGCTGATACTCATCACGGTGGCAGTGCGCACGCCGGCCATGACCACGGGCAGAGCCAACGGTAACTCCACAATGGTCAACAGCTGTCGGTCCCGCATGCCCATTCCCCGCGCGGCCTCGATGACCGATGGCTCGATCCCAACGATCCCCACATAGGTGTTGATGACGATAGGTAGCATGGCCCGCAGAACCAGGGCGGCCAGAGCCGGTTTGAAGCCGATACCCAGCAGGGGGATCAGGAGCCCCAGGATCGCCAGGCTGGGGATGGTCTGGCCCAGATTCGAGAACCCGATCACCAGGAAGCTGAGCCGCTGATAGCGGGTGATCAAGATGCCCAACGGCAGGGCGATGGCGATGGAGATTCCGACGGTGACCAGGGTCAAAATGATGTGCTGGCCGGTCAACTGCAGCACCACCATCGGTTCCCGCACGATGTAGCCGAAGAAGGCGTCCATCGTCCCCCCTTAGCGTCCGACTCCTTTAGGGCGCAAAGCACTCTCCATACGAGCCAACAGGTAATCGGCCAGGACGGCCAGCAGGGCCACGGGCGCAGCCCCGGCAATGATCTGCTCAGGGTATAGGCTGGCAATCCCGCGAAATATGAGCACTCCCAGCCCCCCTGCACCGATGTATGCGGCGATGGTGGCAACGCCGATATCCATGACCGTAATGGTCCGCACTCCAGCCATGACTATGGGTAGGGCCAGCGGCAGTTGCACCATCCTGAGGATCTGCCCATTGGTCATGCCCATCCCTCGGGCTGCCTCAACGATGGCCCGGTCGACTGTATTGATGCCGACTGCGGTGTTGCGAACGATGGAAAGCTGAGAATAGAGGATCAGAGCGAGAATCGTCGGTTTGACGCCCAAACCCAGGAAGGGGATGAGGAACGCGAAGAGGGCGAGGCTTGGAATGGTGTAGAGCACGCCGGCTGTGCCCAGGACGAGCGGATAGAGCCACCGCAATCGGGTAACCAGGATGCCGAGGGGCACGCCCGCGACCACCGCCAGGATAACGGCCACAGCCGTAACCTGCAGGTGCTCCATCGTCAGAACCAGGACCTGGTCGGCGTGGGAAAGGATGTAGCCCATCTGCTACCTCTCTGTTCCATCAACCGCCCCCCTCATTGGAGCGGCGTCAGCCCTGTAGTGACCGACTGAAGGGACGGCGTATCTGCAAGAGAGTCAGTCTCCTGGTGGGTTTGAAGGAAATGAGCGGTGGACTAGCTCTGAGAAGAGGGCGGTCAGGCTGCTGTGGGATACTACACCTGTGAGCCGCCCTGCCTCGTCCACCACGGGCAACTCTGTTGCCCGTTCTCCGGCGATGAGTGGCAGGGCATCCTTGAGCAGCATCGTCTCCGGCAGGTTGGGCACAGCCGCCAACATCGCAGGCGTCCAATCCGAAGAGCCGCTGCAGGGCGCCGGAAGGGAAACGTCCTGCACCCGCAGGTAGTCGAGCTTGCGCCACATTCCATCCCTGCCGACAAAGTCCGCCACAAAACCGTCGGCGGGCTGACGTAGCAGCAGCTCGGGGGCGGCCATCTGTAGCAGATGGCCGCCTTTCATTATGCCGATGCGATCGCCCAGCAGGAAGGCTTCGCTTATGTCGTGGGTAACGAAGAGGATGGTCTTCCTGATGGTTGCCTGGATCTTGCGCATCTCCTCCTGGAGTTGCCGGCGGATCATGGGATCTACGGCGCCAAAGGGTTCATCCATGAGCACTATGGCCGGATCGCCGGCTAGGGCGCGCGCAACGCCCACACGTTGCTGCTGGCCACCGCTGAGCTCCCGCGGATAACGATCTCGGAAAGTGGCCGGCGGTAGCCCCACCAGATCCAGCAACTCCTCCACGCGAGCTCGACGCCGACTTACGGGCCACTCCTTCAGCCGCGGCACCAGGGCTACGTTCTCGGCGATAGTCATGTGGGGGAAGAGACCGATCTGCTGGATTACGTAGCCAATACCCCTGCGCAGCTGCACCGGATCCATCCGGGCTATGTCCTGTCCATCAACGAGCACCCGGCCTCCGGTCGGATCCACAAGACGGTTGACCGTCTTGAGAGCCGTAGTCTTGCCACACCCGCTGGGGCCGATCAGCACCACCAGCTCTCCCTCGCCGACGGTGAAGCTCACCCCGTCCAGGGCCACGACACTTCCAGGGTAAACCTTGGTCACGTCCTGGAACTCAATCATCGAACCCACCCGCCCGTCTAAGGCTGTCTAGCGGCGTACCCAAGCTGCGAGGCGATTCGGTTCGCGGCCTCCTTGGCCAGGCCGGACAACGCAGGGAATCTGTCTGGGGAAACCCGATAGGAGGGCCCGGATACGCTCACCGCGGCAACCACCCGTCCCTCGTAGTCCCTGACGGGGGCTGCCACCGCATTCAGTCCCTCCTCCAACTCCTCATGCCCCACCGCAAAGCCCCCATCACGGATCTTCGTCAGTTCTTCGCGTAGCCGAATCGGATCGGTGATGGTGCTGGGAGTGAAGCTGGTAAGAGGTCCTGCCAGCACGCTGTCCACCTTGCCTTCGGGCATGTGGGCCAACAGCACCTTGCCGGTGGAGGTGCAGTGCAGAGGAGAACGTCTGCCCACCCAGCCGATATTCTTGACCAGACGGGAACTGGGTATCTGCTCCACGTTGATGACCTGTTCGCCATCCAGTACCGCCAGGTTGATGGTCTCCTCGGTGGTCTCAGCCAGCCATCGGAGGGGAGCACGCGCCGCCCGGCGCACATCCGCATGACTGATGACCAAGCCAGCCAGCGGAATCAACCCGACGCCCAGGCAGAACTTGTCGGTCACCGGATTGCGCTCGACCAGCGCCGCATGCTCCAGAGTGGAGAGAAGGCGGGAAACCGTACTCTTGTGGAGACCCACCCGTCGGCTCAGCTCGTTCACCCCCAACTCTGGCTCTTGAATGGAGAACGCCTTCAGGATGGAAATGGCCTTCTGCACAGATTGCACGGAAGAGTCTGGAGCCTTATCCATGTGCAGCCTTCCTCGTGTTGATGGCTAGCCCGTGCGTCCAGCTGCATTAGTGTTGCATATCGTGCAACATAGTTGCAGTTTAGCACGGTTGCCTTTTTGTTGTCAATCCCTTTTGTCCGGACATTTTCCCTGAGCAGTGACACGTGACAGGACGATCTTGACAATTGTTGAACCCCATGCTACAAGCCGATTGTCTGCAGGGCTCTCGTAAGTGCCCCAGGTCTCGGAGATAGTCTCGAATACTCTCCACCCATGGTCCGTGTTGCCGTAGGTTCAGGAATTTGGGAGGCCAGCGGGTATGGCAGTTCGGGTAGCGTTGGGTCAGACAGACTGCGTACTGGGTGACGTCGAGGCCAACACGCGAAGCGCGCTTCAGCTGGCAGAGCGGGCCATCAGGGCTGGAGCGCAGTTGATACTCT